>CAYXIY010000079.1:0-5976 GCA_964465475.1 uncultured Acidimicrobium sp.
ACGACGGCAACTGGATCAACGAGCGCGACGACACGCCGAAGAAGGACGAGCTCGGCCGCATCGCCGCCCAGACGTTCCGTCAGGTGATGAGCCAGCGCATCCGCGAGGTCGAGCGCGACCGCAAGTTCGAGGAGTATGCGAACCGCGAGGGCGACATCGTCTCGGGTCTCGTGCAAAAGACCGACACCAAGTACACCCTCCTCGACCTCGGTCGAGTCGAGGCGCTCCTGCCGCAGGCGGAGCAGGTGCAGGGCGAGGTCCGCGAGCCGAACGCACGTCTCAAGGCCTACATCGTGGAGGTCCGCAAGACCCCCAAGGGCCCGCAGATCGTCGTCAGCCGCACGCACCCAGGTCTCATCAAGCGCCTCTTCGAACTCGAAGTTCCCGAGATCGCCGACGGCGTCGTCGAGATCAAGGCGTGCTCGCGTGAACCAGGCCAGCGCACCAAGATCGCCGTCTGGTCGAACGACCACAACGTCGATCCGGTCGGCGCGTGCGTGGGTGCACGCGGCGGTCGCGTGCGCATGGTCGTCACCGAACTGCGCGGCGAGAAGGTCGACATCATCCCGTTCTCCGACGACGTGCGCGACTTCATCGCCAAGGCGATGTCGCCGGCGAAGGTCACCGACGTGCGCCTGAGCGCGGACGGAACGCAGGCCGACGTGATCGTCCCCGACTTCCAGCTCTCGCTCGCCATCGGCAAGATGGGCGTGAACGCGAACCTCGCCGCACGCCTCACCGGCGTTCGACTCGACGTGAAGAGCGAGACGCAGGCAGCAGAGGAAGCCTCCGGTGTCGCACCGGCAGCAGCGCCTGCCGCCGAGTCGGCCAACTACGCGGAAGGCGAGTGGGTCACGAACCCCGAGACCGGCGCGATGGAGTGGCACGCGGCGGACGGTTCGGTCGTGAGCCAAGAGCAGTGGGCCGCCGGCACGAGTGAGTCGGGAGAGTAACTACTTGGCCAAGAAACTGCTGCGCATCCACGAGCTCGCCAAAGAGCTCGGCATGACGAATCAAGAGACCCTTGATTTGTGTGCAAAGTTGTCGATCGGCGTCAAGGGACTGTCCTCGACGATCATCGAACAACAGGCCGACCGCGTGCGCGCCCGCGCAGAGCGTGACGGTCTGATTCGCGAGCAGCAACCGGAAGAAGCCAAGCCGGTGAAGAAGGCCGCAAAGAAGGCGGCGAAGAAGGCCGACGACGCAGGTGACGACAAGGCGCCAGCAAAGAAGGCCGCAGCAAAGCGTGCGCCAGCGAAGAAGGCCGCAGCAAAGAAGAAGTCCGAGGCGACCGAAGACGTCATCTCTGAACCGACGCCGGAACCGACACCCGTCGTCGAGTCGACACCGGTCGTCGAGACACCTGCGCCGACGCCGACGGTCGTCACCTCGGCCAAGCCCGCGGCGAAGTCGCCGAACATCATCACCGGTGGTTCGGTGCGCATCGCGCCGTCGACACCGAGTGCTCCCGTTGCGCCACGACCGACTCCGCCGGCACAGACACCGCAGGCTCCGCGTCCGCCGCAGGGTGGTCCGCCGCCGCGTCTTGCGCCGAGTGGCCGTCCGATTCCGCCGCCGCCTGGTAGCGGTCGTCCGATCCCACCACCTCCGGGTGGATTCCGTCGACCCGGGGAAGGTCCGCGCCCACCGATGGGTCGCGGTCCTGGCGGTCCGCGTCCCGGTGGCACCGGCGCACGCACCGGTCGCATTCCCCAGAGCGCACTCGGTCGCGGTCCCGTCGGCACCGGCGGTCCGTCGCGTCCGACGAGCCCGGGTGCAGGTCGCCCCGGTGGTCCGGGTGCCGGTCGTCCCGGCATGGGGCAGCGCCCCGGTGGTCCGGGCAGGGGATTTGGTGCAGGCCCAGGCGGTCCTGGTCGCGGTGGTCCCGGTGGTCCGGGTCGCGGCGGCCCCGGCGGTCCTGGAGGTCGTGGCAACGGACAGCGTCGCGCACCGAAGAAGAAGTCGCGCGCGCGTCGTCGCCAGGACTTCGACGAGATGTTGCCGCAGACGCCGACGAGCTACACCGCAAGCAATGCACCGGTTCCCGAGGGCATCGTCATCATCGAGCGCGGATCGTCCGCACAGGAATTCGCACCGAAGCTGAACCGCACGTCGGCCGACGTCGTTCGCTTCCTGCTCGAGCACGGCGAGATGGTCACCGCGACCATGACGCTTGCCGACGAGCAGATGGAATTGTTCGCCCTCGAGATTGGCGCGGAGATCCTCCTCGTCGATCCGGGCCAGCAAGAGGAGATGGAGCTCCAGGCCCTCTTCGACGACTCCGACGACGACGATCCGGAGTTGCAGCAGCCGCGTCCGCCGGTGATCACCGTGATGGGTCACGTCGACCACGGCAAGACGACGTTGCTCGACCGTATTCGCGAGGCCAACGTGGTCGCCGGTGAGGCCGGTGGCATCACCCAGCACATCGGTGCCTATCAAGTCGAAAAGAACGGCAAGACGATCACCTTCATCGACACCCCGGGTCACGCGGCGTTCACCAAGATGCGTGCCCGCGGCGCGCAGGTCACCGACATCGTCGTGTTGATGGTCGCCGCCGACGACGGCGTCATGCCACAGACGATCGAGGCGATCAGCCACGCTCGCGCTGCAGAGGTGCCGATCGTCGTCGCGATCAACAAGATCGACAAGGACAACGCCGACGTGCCGCGCGTGATGGCCCAGCTCGCCGAGCAGCAGCTGACCCCCGAGTCGTGGGGTGGCGACACGATCGTCGTCGAGATGTCCGCACAGAGCGGTCTCGGCGTGGACGAGATGTTGGAGCAGCTCGCGGTCGTCGCCGAGGTGAACGAACTCGAGGCGAACCCGACCGGTCGCGCCAAGGGCATCGTGCTCGAAGCACAGCTCGACATCGGTCGCGGTCCCGTCGCCACGGTGCTCGTGGACAAGGGAACCTTGAAGGTCGGCGACCCGATGGTGGCCGGATCGGCGTGGGGCAAGGTGCGCGCGATCATCAACAGCCGCGGCGAACAGGTCAAGGAGGCCGGCCCGTCGACGCCGGTGCAGATCCTCGGACTGAGTGCAGTGCCAGGCGCAGGGGACGAGTTCCGTGCCGCGCCGGACGAGCGCACCGCACGTACGGTCGCCGAGGCCCGTGAGCAGCGCTACCGCACGCTGAGCCAGCGTGGGGATGCACGCGTGCAGCGCGGCGTGAAGCTCGAGGACATCTTCACCCAGATCCAGGCGGGCGAGGTCGCCACGCTGAACGTGATCATCAAGGCCGACGTGCACGGATCGCTCGAGGCCGTCACCGAGAGCCTGCGCAAGTTGGAGCGCGACGACGTGCGCGCAGCATTCGTGCATCGCGCGGTCGGTGCGATCACCGAGAACGACATCGCACTCGCGGCCGCCACGAACGCCACGCTCATCGGCTTCAACGTCCGACCGGATCGCAAGGTTCGCGAGATGGCGGAGTCGGAAGGCGTCGAGATCCGCACCTACGAAATCATCTACAAGCTGATCGAGGACATCGACAAGGCGATGAAGGGAATGCTCGCGCCGGAGTTCGAGGAAGTGGTCACCGGCGAAGCCGAGGTCCGCGAGATCTTCCGTGCGCCGAAGGTCGGTGCGATCGCCGGTTGCTTCGTGCGCTCGGGCGTCATCACCCGTGGCTCCAAGGTGCGCTTCTTGCGCGACGGCACCATCATCTGGAAGGGCGCGATCTCGTCGCTGCGTCGCTTCAAGGACGACGTGCGCGAGGTCCGCGAAGGCTTCGAGTGCGGTATCGGACTGAGCGACTTCCAGGACTTGAAGCAGGGCGACCTCATCGAGACCTACGACCTGCGCGAAATCGCCCGCGACTAGGACCCTCGGACTACGGTGGTCGGCTATGGCCGACGCTGAATTCTTCTTCGATCCGGTGTGCCCGTGGGCATGGATCACCTCGCGCTGGGTGAAGGAAGTGCAGTCCCAGCGCGACTACGAAGTGTCGTGGAAGTTCATCTCGCTGCGCATCGTGAACGAGGCACGCGGCTACGGGGACAACTCCCAGTACGAACAGATCCACGACGCGGGTCTGCGCGGACTGCGCGTCGCGAGCGCGGCACGCGCGCACGGGGGCAACGCCGCCGTCGATGCCTTCTACACGCGCCTCGGCACCGCGGTGCACAAGGAGGCCAATCGCGAGATGCTCGTCGGTTCACCCCGCGACTTCGTCGCCCGTGTGTTGGGTGAAGCCGGGCTTCCCGTCACCCTCGCCGATGCACTCGACGACACGACCCACGACGAGTTGATCCGCCACGAGACCGAGATGGCCCTCGAGCGCACCGGCCGCGACGTCGGCACGCCGATCATCACGTTCTTCCCGAACACCGAGCGCGCCGCGAGTCTCTTCGGGCCCGTCGTGCCGAGGATTCCGCGCGGCGCCGAGGCGCTCGAATTGTGGGACGCCGTCGCCACGATCGCCGGATCGGGTGTGGCGGAGATCAAGCGCTCACTGCGTGGCGCACCACAGTTCGACTAGAGGGGGAGCACATGAAAGTCGTCTACACACCCGCACACCTCGGCCACAATCCCCACCAGGAGATCGCCTGGTCGCAGTCGATGTCGCCGTTCGAGCACACCGGTCGCGCCGAGACGATCCGCGAAACGCTTCAAGCAGATCCGACGATGACGTTCGTGTCGCCGACGGAGTGGGGAACGGCGCCGATCGACGCCGTGCACGTGCCCGGCCTGAACAGGTTCCTCACGACCGCGTGGGCCGACTACCAGCGAGAGATGCGTCCGTCGCGCGAGGTCGTTCCCGACGTGTTCTATCGCCCGTCGATGCGTCGCGGCATGGGGGACCTCGAAGAGCCGACCGCGGTGAATGCGAAGCTCGGTTGGTGGTGCTTCGAGACGACGACGCCACTCACCGAAGGCACCTACGTCGCCGCGCGCGGCGCGGTCGACACCGCACTCACGGCAACCAAGATCGTCCTCGACGGGGAGTCGTCGTCCTACGGGCTGTGCCGCCCGCCGGGACACCATGCGACCACCGATCTCTACGGCGGCTACTGCTTCTTCAACAACGCCGCGGTCGCCGCGCACTACGTGTCGTCGACTTTCGGCACCAAGGTGACGGTGCTCGACGTCGACTATCACCACGGCAACGGGACCCAGGAGATCTTCTACGGCCGAGACGACGTGCAGTACGTGTCGTTGCACGGCGATCCCGCACGCGCCTATCCCTACGTCACGGGCTATGCCGACGAAGAGGGCACCGGTCGTGGCAGGGGTGCGAACCTGAACATTCCGCTCGCCAAGCGCACCGAGGACGACCCCTACATGTCGGCACTCGAGCGTGCATGTGAGGCGATTCGCGCGTTCAATCCCGGGCTCCTCATCGTCTCGCTCGGTCTCGACACCTTCGTCACCGACCCGATCTCGGACCTCGCCGTCACCCAAGACGGCTTCCGTCGCAGCGGCGACCTCGTGCGCCAGTTGGGACTTCCGACCGTGGTGTTGCAGGAAGGCGGCTACGACGTGAGCGCGCTCGGCACCAACGTGCAGGCGTGGCTGCACGGACTCGCCGCGACGAAGTAGGGGACTAGGCCGACTTGATGTCGGCAATCACCTGCGCCCACGTCGATGGGTCGCTTGCATACGGTGCGTAGAAACTGATGCGCTGGATGACGTCGCCATAGCGGCGGTGTAGTTCGCCGGCGATGTGCGGCGGCGGTCCAACGACGGCGAAGGTGTTCAAGATCTCGTCGGTGACGAGCGAGCCCATCTCCACCCACTTGCCCTGCTTGGAGAGTGCGTTCAGTTGGCCGTGCAGGTCGCCCCAGCCGTGCAACTCCAGCACCCCCGAATAGGCGGGTGTCGATCCGTAGAAGGCGATCTGCTGTCGTGTCGCGTCCGCTGCCTTCTCCAGTTCGCTCTGGTCGTTGCCGGTGACGACGAAGCTCGGCCCGACGATGTCGAAGCCGTCGAGCGTCTTTCCCGCCTTCGCCCGTCCGCGCTCGAGTGCCGGGA
>CAYXIY010000080.1:0-5795 GCA_964465475.1 uncultured Acidimicrobium sp.
CCGCATCACGAGAACGAGCGTGCGCAAGCCGTCGCACTTGGGAAGACGTTCGCCCAACACTGGATGCACAACGGCTTCGTCGTCGACGCCGAAGGCGAGAAAATGTCCAAGAGTCTCGGCAACGTCACCAACTTGTTGGATCTCATCGAGCACTACGACCCGCGCGCCTATCGCATGTTGCTGCTGCAGACGCACTATCGCTCTCCGGTCAAGGTCGGCCAGGACAACATCGATGCCGCGGTCAAGTCGCTCGCAGGATTGGATGCATTCGCGGCACGACTCGCCGAACTTGGCACTGCAACGGCCGATGCGAACGTGCTCGCATCGTTCGCCAACGTGATGGACGACGACCTCGACACTCCGGGGGCGACCGCGTTGATCTTCGACACCGTCCGTCGTGCGAATGCCGCCGTCGATGCGGGCGATCGGCCGCTCGCTGCGGCACTTGCGGCTGCTGTCATCGAGATGTGCGCCGCACTCGGGCTCGAACTGAAAGCGACCGCCGACGTGGACGACTCGGCCACCGAGCTCGCGCGTCAACTCGATGCCGCACGAGCCGCAAAGGACTTCGCCGCAGCAGATCGGATTCGCGGCGAACTTCAAGCGTCGGGCTACGTGGTGGAGACCACGAAAGACGGCACCCGCGTGCGTCGCGCATAAGTACGGCCGATGTCGATGCCTGCTGATTCATCCGTGCGTGAACCGTTGCCCCGAGGGTTCTGGGTCATCTGGTCGACCGTTGCACTCGACATGGTCGGGTTCGGCATCGTCGCACCGATCCTCGGTCGGTATGCGGATCGATTCGGTGCTAGTGGTTTCCAAGTAGGGCTGTTGTTCGCGTCGTTTTCACTCGCCCAGATGGTGTGTTCACCGTTGCTCGGTCGAGTATCCGATCGTGTCGGTCGCAAACCCGTGATCGTGGTGTCGCTCATCGGGACGGCGATCGGCAGTTTCGTCACCGGGATCGCTGGAGCGTTGTGGGTCCTCTTCATTGGACGCATCGTCGACGGCGCGTCGGGGGCGAGTATCGCCGTCGCTCAGAGCGCAGTCGTCGATCTTGGCAAACCGGAACAACGACCGAGGATGCTCGGACTCCTGGGAATGGCCTTTGGAGTCGGCTTCGTCGTCGGTCCCGCAATCGGAGGACTGGCCGCACTCGGAGGGTCGCACGTGCCGTTCTTCGTCGCTGCCGCATTGGCGGCCGTGAATGCGATCGCTGCCGTCATCCGACTACCCGAGACGTCGGTGTCACGCGGTGTACGTGAGAGATCACCACGTTCGGCCCGTCGCGTAAATCGATACATCGTCATCGGGTTCTTTTCGGCACTGCCATTCGCTGGTTTCGAAGCCACCTTCTCGCTGTTCGGCGGAGCACGATTTGACCTCACCGAGGGGTCGACGGCGGCGATCTTCTTCGGCATCGGACTGGCAATGTCGGTCGTCCAGGGAGCACTCATCGGTCCGCTGACGAAACGCTTTGGGAGTGTCGCATTGCTGCGCACTGGACTGGCACTGGTGGCGACGGGACTCCTCGTGCTCGGCGGGGCGGCGGTGTGGGTCGTGCTCGGCGCCGCACTGCTTCTCATCGTCGTCGGCAGTGGCGTGACGAATCCATCGCTCACGACATTGGTGGCCGACTCCGCACCCGCCGATCGTCGTGGCGAAGTTCTGGGATTCCAGCAGTCCGCGGGCGCTCTTGCACGAGTCGTCGGCCCGCCACTTGCTGGGTTGTCCTTCGACCACGTCGGCATCGGTGCTCCGTATTCGCTCGGTGCGCTCGTCTTTCTCGTGGCGATTGCGGCGTCGTGGGGCATTCGCACCAGCCGATCGTGAACGAACAACCACTCGGATACGTCGCCGCACTTGACGGCCTGCGCGCGCTGAGCGTCGCCGCCGTCATCGCCTATCACGCCAACATCGAATGGATCCCAGGTGGATTCCTTGGCGTCGAGGTGTTCTTCGTGATCAGCGGATTCCTGATCACGACGCTGCTGATGGAGGAGAAGAAGTCGACGGGAACGGTGTCCTTGCGGGGTTTCTGGTTGCGCCGTTTTCGTCGACTCATGCCCGCTCTCTTTGCGATGTTGGCCGTCACGCTCTTCGTCGTCACCTTCTTCTCGACGGTCTCAGCACCCGAGTTTCGTCGCGACGTGATTGCAGGTGTCGCATATGCGTCGAATTGGTGGCAGATCTTCGGGGTCGACACGCCGTACTTCGGCACCGGATCGCTCCCGGTGCTGCGCCATCTCTGGTCGCTTGCGGTCGAAGAGCAGTGGTACTTGGCCTGGCCACTTGTGTTCGTGGCGTGCACTGGTCGGTCGACGTTTCGGCGCATCCCCCTTGGCGTCGCCGCGCTCGTCACAAGCGTTGGAATCATGGTCGTAACGGGACTCGCCTTCGTTTCGGATGACGAGTCACGTACAAACCTGCTGTATCTGGGGACACATACTCGTTCATCGGGAATCATCCTCGGTGCAGCGCTCGCACTCCTGCGACCAGCCACGACGTCGGACCCTTCAGGCAGACGGTTCCTCAACGGCACGTTGACGTGCGCCGCTGCAGGCGCACTCGGCGTAGTCGGTGTGCTGATGTCGATCCTGCACGTCGAGGACGCCGCGCTCTATCGCGGGGGTCTCGCCGCAACCTCGATCGCAACCGTCATCGTGATCGCCGCGGTGGTTCGCTCGCGCGATGGACTCATCGCACAACTCTTGTCACTTCCGTGGCTGACGGCGATCGGCAAACGGTCATACGGTCTCTATCTCTGGCACTGGCCGACATTCGTCGTCGCTGACGCTCGCACGTCGAATGTGCGGCTCGCTGTCGCACTCGTCGTCACCGTCGTCGTCAACGAAGTGACCTATCGGTTCATCGAAGTGCCCGTGCGCAATGGGGTGATTGGAAAGTGGCTCGTAGACCGTCGTAGTTTGTCTCGCATGCGTCGTCGCCTCCCGGTCGCAAGTGCTGCAGTGCTTGCAGCAGTCGTTGTCGGCTCGTCGATCAAGCTCACTGGCATCGAAGCGCGCGACGTGAGCGTCGACAGCGGGAATTCGGATGTCGTATTCGTCGCACCGACCACGATTCCGTCAACTCCCGACACGGCTGTGTCGACCACGTCGACGACGGTTGCAGTCCTGCCGCGACGAGTCGTCATCGTCGGTGACTCCCAGGCCCATTCGCTGTACGTGAACCGACCGTCGGGGATCGAGGAGACGTTCACGCTGACCAACGGATCCCTCGATGGCTGCGGCGTCTACGACCGCGGCGTCGGCGTCGGTGGCAACAACGACCGATTCCGGCGCAACTTTGCGAATTGTGCAGGCTTCGAGGAGAAGTGGGCGAAGTCGGCGACGAGCGCACGAGCCGACGTCGCTTTGGTCGTCATCGGTGCGTGGGAGGTGCTCGATCTCGAAGTCGGCAAGCTCAGGTTCAAAGTCGACACGATCCCTGCCGACACCATCTTCGTGTCCCAATTGAAGAAGGGAATCGACGCGCTGCGTGCGACCCGCACTGCGGTTGCCGTTCTTGAAGTGCCGTGCATGCGTCCCGTCGACTCGAAGGGTGGACCAGTTCCGGCGCTGAAGGAAAGAGGCGACGACACGCGCACGAGACACTTGAACGACATGATCCGCGAGGTGGTCGAGTCGTATCCCTCACAGGTGTCGTTCGTTGAAGGTCCGAAGGAGTGGTGTACGAATCCGAAGATCTCGACCAGCCTGTCGTATCGCTGGGACGGCGTGCACGTCTACAAACCGGGCGCCAAACTCATTTTTGAGGCGATCGCCGACGATCTACTCGCCATACCTGTGAGAGTTCGGAAGTAGACGATGTATACATTTGGGAAAGACGCCCTTACCGTCGACGACGTCGTGCGTCTGAGCATCGGCACCGAGACGTTTCTGCTCTCGAACGATGCACGCTCGGCGCTCGAAGCAAACATGGCGGAGTCGGTCGCCGCGTCTGCGACGGGGGCCGCCTACGGCAGAACCACTGGCGTCGGCGCGAATCGCAACGTTGCCGCCGACGACTCCGATGGTGGTCATGGCATGCGGCTCGTACGATCCCATGCCGCTGGTGGCGGTGCTCCCTATTCACACGACATTGCTCGAGCCGCGATGATCGTGCGCGCTCATCAGTTGTCTCGACCCGGATCAGGAATACCAGTGAACGTCGTCACCGGTCTGATCGAGGGACTGAACGCCGGCAAGGCTTTTTCGTTTCGTGAGTTTGGTGGCGTCGGCACGGGTGACATCACCGCCCTCGGCGAACTCGCGTTGTGTTTGTTGGGTGAGCGTTCGTGGCTCGATGGCTCTACGTCGCACCACGTCCAGTCGTTCGACGCAAGCGCCGCACTGGCGTTCATGAGCTCGAGCGCTCCGACTCTCGGCCTCGCCTCGCACGCGGCGGCACGTCTGTCGACGGTGATTCGCGCGAGTCTCGTCGCGGCAACGATGGGGTCGGTCGCGATTCGTGCCAATCGCCAGCAGTGGTCGGAGGTCGCCCAGTCGACTCGTCCGTCTGCAGGTGTGGAGGAGTGCATGGTGGTGATGCGTCGACTCCTCGACGGTTCGGACTACGTCCAGGCACGCACCCAGGATCCTCTTTCGTATCGCGTCTTGCCGTTCATATTCGGCCCGCTCCTTGAGTCGCTCGGTCGTGCGGTCGACGAGACAAATCGGACGATCGACGCACGAATCGAAAACCCTCGATTCGCCAACGGTGGGGTCTGGCACCACGGTGCGTTCAATCTGACGAGCGTCGCGCTCGCTTTCGATACCCTCCGTCTTGCCACCTGCCAATGGCTCTCGTCGTCGCTTGCACGGGTCGTGAAACTCAACGACCCGGCCTACACGGACCAGGAACGCTTTCTCGCAACCGGTCCGTCAGGAAGCTCCGGAGTGATGGTGCTCGAATATTGTGCGGCTTCTGCACTCGAGACCGTGCGAACCCTGGCTGACCCGTCGTCTCGGCACACGACGAACATCTCGATCAGCACCGAGGACCACGCTCCATTTGCTTCCCGATCCGTCGCAGCGACCTACGACATGATCGACGCGGTCGAGACCGTCGTAGCGTGCGAATTGCTCACCGCATTGCGCGCCCTGCGCGGAGCGCACAATGTCACGATCGGCTCATCGCTCGCGGAGGTCCGTGACCTGTGCGGAGCGTTGGGTTCGGACACCATGGATCGTCAACTCATCGACGACGTCATCGCCGCCCGCGCGATGCTCGAGTCCGTCGCCGACGTCTACTCCGCTCGGCTGTAAGCCAAAGGGGATCGTCAACTACCGTTGACGTATGGCTGAATTCTCACTTTCCCTCAACGACGAACAACTCCAACTGAAGGACTGGATCCACCAGTTCGCCGTCGACGTGATCCGACCCGCAGCACACGAGTGGGACGAGCGTGAGGAGTTCCCGTGGCCGATCGTCCAAGAGGCCGCGAAGATCGGGCTCTACGGCCTTGACTTCATCATGAACGCAATGGGTGACCAGAGCGGACTCACGCTCCCCGTGGCGATCGAGGAAATCTTCTGGGGCGACGCTGGCATCGGAATGGCGATCATGGGCTCGGGTCTCGCCGCCGCTGGAATCGCCGGCAACGGAACCCCGGAGCAGGTCATGGAGTGGGTGCCCCAGTGTTATGGCACCGCCGACGACGTGAAGGTCGGAGCGTTCTGCGTGAGCGAACCCGACGCGGGGAGCGACGTCAGCTCGCTGCGAACTCGCGCCGTCTACGACGAAGCGAAGGATGAGTGGGTGTTGAACGGCACGAAGGCGTGGATCACCAACGG
>CAYXIY010000081.1:0-5506 GCA_964465475.1 uncultured Acidimicrobium sp.
TACCCGAATGCGATCACCGAGTTCACTGCGCCAATGACGGCGAGCGCGTAACCCCAGCCGCTGCCAGAGGTGAGCAACGCCTGGAACGCACCGAACTTGGCGATCCAGCCACCAAGCGGCGGGATTCCCGCGAGGGATGCAAGGAAGATCGTGGCGAGCACACCGAGAGCAGGAGCATAAGAGAACAGGCCACCGAAGCTCTCGATTTCACCGCTGCGCGTCTTGCGCGACACCGCGATGATGACACCGAACATGCCGAGGTTGGTCGCTGCGTAGACGATGAGATAGACGACGACCGAGCGAAGGGCGACATCCGAGACTCCATCCATGCCAGCAACTGCCAG
Source organism: uncultured Acidimicrobium sp. (assembly GCA_964465475.1). Taxonomy (GTDB): domain Bacteria; phylum Actinomycetota; class Acidimicrobiia; order Acidimicrobiales; family Ilumatobacteraceae; genus UBA3006. The sequence continues at coordinate 345 of CAYXIY010000081.1, forward strand.
TGGCATCAGCACGAATCCGCCCTGACTGATCGATGAATACGCGATCATGCGCACGATGTTGGTCTGGCGCAGCGCAACCACGTTGCCGATCGTCATCGTCAGCGCCGACAGCACCCACATGAACGGCTGCCATACGCCGCTTGCGTCCGGGAAGGCGACATAGAGCATGGTGACGAGTCCGATGAATCCAGCAGCCTTCGACGCGACCGAGAGAAATCCGGTGATCGGGGTCGGTGCACCTTCGTAGGTGTCAGGTGCCCACGTGTGGAAGGGAACCGCAGAGACCTTAAATGCAAAGCCGACGACGACGAAGACGACGCCGAGTGCATGGATCGCGCTCAGCGATCCGTCTGCGGTGACGCTCTTGCCGAGATCCACGAGCAACGTCGAGTTCGTCGCACCGTAGAGAAGCGACATTCCATAGAGCATGACTGCAGAGGCAAAGACGCCGAGCAGGAAGTACTTCATGCCGGCTTCGTTGCTCTTCTCGTCCCGCTTGCGCCAAGCCGCGAGCATGTAGGCCGGGATGGAGAGGAACTCGAGCGCGACGAACACCGAGACGAGGTCACGCGACGACGCCATCATCACCATTCCGGTGATGCTCGTCAGCAGCAGGAACCAGTACTCCCCTCGCCAATACTCTTCTTCCTCCACGTGGCTGGTGGACAACAGCACGACGACGTAGCCGACGATGAGGAACACCGCCTTCAGTACGATGCTGAACTCGTCCACGACATATCGGCCGTCAAAGAGTGACCGGACCGGATTGTCGTCCACGCCGAGCGTGAGCACCGGCAGGAGCGCGCCGAGCAAGGTGAAGCCCGTCAGTGACGAGAGCACCCACTTGCGCGACTCGTCCAAGAAGAGATCGGCGAGCAACACGACGCACAGGCCTGCAGCGAGCACGATCTCCGGGGCGAGCGCGTGATAGTCGATGACCGGTGCCGACCACGCTGCGCTGAGGACGAGGTTCATGCGACGCTCAGCCTCCGAAGGCGCTCAACACGCCCTGCACTGCGGGATCGAAGACGGAAAACATCAGGTTCGGCACCACGCCGAACACCACGATCGCGATCAACAGCGGCGTCCAGGCAATCCACTCGAACTTGTTGACGTCGTGGAAGTGGTGGTCGTCATGGCCGTGGCCAGAGAACTCAGGTTTCGGCTCCCCGAACGCAACGCGCTGGAACAGCCACAACAAGTAGGCGGCGGCGAGCACGGTTCCGAGGGCCGCAATGACCATGTACACCCTGAACGTGGTCGGGTTCAGACCGTCAGCCGGGTCGTACGCCGAGAGGATCGCGGGGAACTCACCCCAGAATCCGGCGAGGCCTGGCAGGCCAAGCGATGCCATGCTTGCGAATCCAAGAATCCAGCCCATCCGCGGCATCTGCTTGAGCAGACCACCGAGTCGCTTGATCTCGAGCGTGTGGTAGCGCTCCTTCACGCTGCCGGCGAGGAAGAACAACATGCCGGTGATGAGACCGTGGGCGACCATTCCGAACATCGCGGCATTCGTGCCGAACGGCGTGAGCGTCGAGATTCCGAGCATCACGAAGCCCATGTGCGCGACCGACGAGAACGCGATCAGGCGCTTCATGTCGGTCTGGGCAAGACAGCCGAGCGCACCGTAGATGATGCCGATGACGGCGAGTCCACCGATGTAGGGCGCCCACTCCTTTGCCGCAGTCGGCAACACCGGGATGGCGATGCGCACGAAGCCATAGGTTCCGAGCTTCAGCAGGATCGCAGCAAGGATGACCGAACCCTGCGTCGGTGCCTGCGTGTGGGCATCGGGCAACCACGTGTGGAACGGGAACATCGGCACCTTCACGGCGAAACCGACGAACATGCCGGCGAAGATCCAGATCTGCAAGTTCTTGGCGATCGACGAGCCGTTCTCGATCAAGTACGGGATCGAGAAGCTTTCAGCGCCGGTCTTGAAGAACAACGCCAGGAACGCGACCAGCATGAGCGCCGATCCGAACATCGTGTAGAGGAAGAACTTGAGCGAGGCGTACTGACGGTTCTCGCCACCCCACACGCCGATCATGAAGTACATCGGCAGGAGGACCAACTCGAAGAAGACGAAGAACAGGATCAGGTCCTGGGCGATGAACGTGCCGGCCATTCCGGTCTGCAACACCAACATCAGAGAGAAGAAGGCCTTCGGATTGCCGGGTGACGGAACGTGGTCGAGGCTGTAGATGACCACGAGCAACGTGATGACCATCGACAGGAAGTACAGCGGCAGGCTGATCCCGTCGAGACCGATGAAATAGGAGCTCTTGATCAGCGGGATCCACTTCGTCTCCGCGACGAACTGCATGGTGCCTGCCTTGTCGAAGTCGAAGCGCAGCAGCGTGTACACGCCGACGGCGAGCGTCGCCACCGAGGTGATCACCGCGATGGCCTTGACCATCTGTTCCTCGGCCTTCGGCACGAGCATCATCAACGCCACTCCCACCAGCGGTAGGAATGTGCCGACGCTCAGCACCCAGTTGTCGTCACGGAGCATTTCCATGGCGTGTTCTCCCTTGGTTCTTTACTTACGTGTTGATAATGACGAGTACGAGGGCAGCAACGGCAGCCGCGCTGAAGAGCAGCGCGCCGTACTGACCGACCTTTCCTGACTGCATCGGCTGAACTGCCCCGCCGACACCCTTCGTGGCCTTGCCCGAGTTGTTCACCGTTCCGTCCACGAGCCGCTGGTCGACCACTCGATAGAGCCAGCCGGATGCTCCGCGCGACCCACGCGAAACGCCGTGCAGGATGCCGTCGAGGACGTTCTGGTTGAACCAGTACGCCGCCGCAGAGATTGGTCCTGCTACCGCCTTCACGATGACGTTCTCATAGAGCGCGTCCAAGTAGTACTTGTTGACGAGCAGTCGATGACCCGCACCGAGCACCTTGTTGCGCTCGGTCAATCCGACCAAGGCGGGATTGCGCTTGGTGAAGAGAGCCACGCTCAGCAACCAACTCAAGACGATGCCGGCAAAGACGATGATGAGCGACAATGCCGCCTTCGACCACTTGAACTTGGCATGCTCTAACTGCGGCGCGAAGCACACGCCTTCCTCCGGGGCCTCCGATCCACATGGCGACTCGTGGTGGCCCTCTTCTGCGGTTGGTAGGGCAAGGACGCGAGCTTCACCTGGGCCGCCATGGGCGACGTCGACGACGACCTCGGGTCGTGGCTCGACCCACTTCTTGATCAGTTCGAACTTCTCGCCGAACGGCGTCGCATTGAGGAAACCCGACGAGAACGCGAGCACTGCCAAGATCATGAGCGGTGCGGTGATCAACAGACCAGACTCGCGCGGACCGTGGTTCGCGTGGTCGTCGTGGCCATGGTCGTCGTGCGTGTCGTGTGCATCGTGGTGGTCGTTCGCATGTTCGTCGTGGTGCTCTCCCGCCGAGGCTCCTCGCGGCTCGCCGAAGAACGTGAGATAGGTGGCGCGAGTCATGTAGGCCGCGGTCATGAAGGCACCGATCAAACCGATGACCATGAACGTGTTGTACCCGTTGTGGCCGACGTTGTCGATGATCTCGTCCTTCGAAAAGAATCCCGAGAATGGGAACACTCCGCACAACGCGAGCGTCGAGATGACCCACGTCGTGAAGGTGATCGGCATCACCTTGCGCAACCCGCCCATGTCCTTTTTCATGTCGAAGGAGTGGTGCGAAGCGCTGTGGCTGATCGAACCTGCACCGAGGAAGAGGCACGCCTTGAAGAATGCGTGGGTGAAGATGTGGAACACCGCGGGCAGCCACGCGCCGGCACCGAGGCCGAGCATCATGTAGCCGAGCTGGGAAACCGTCGAGTACGCAAGCACCTTCTTGATGTCGTTCTGGACGAACGCAAGTGCCGCCGCAATCACGATCGTGATGCCACCGATCACCGTGATGAAGTTTCCACCCGTCCCAAGGATGTCGAAGCCAGTGAAGAAGACCGGGTAGAGCCGGGCGACGAGGAACACGCCGGCAACGACCATCGTCGAGGAGTGCAGCAGCGAGCTCACCGGCGTCGGACCGGCCATGGCGTCGGGCAACCAGGTGTGGAGCGGGAACTGACCGCTCTTTCCGATCGCAGCGATGAAGAGTGCCACGCAGGCAACGAGAATCACGGTCGAGTCAGGCGTTCCGCTCAGGGCCCAGGCAGACAGTCCGCGAATCGAGAACCCGGAGACTCCGAGGTTCTCCATCGTCCAGTCATTCGCGGCGAAGTAGAGGATCGAGATTCCGATGAGGAGCCCCATGTCGCCGGTGCGGACGGTGAAGAAGGCCTTGAGGGCGGCACGCGAGTTCGCCCCGTCCTCCCACCAGTGACCGATCAGCATGAAGCTGCACAGACCCATGATCTCCCAGCCCAAGAGCAACAAGATCGTGTCTTCGGCGATGACCATGGCGAGCATGCCTGCCGAGAACAAGGTGAGGGCCGCGAAGAAGTGCGTGTAGCGACGATCGCCCCGCAGGTACTCGATCGAGTAGACCTGCACGAGGGTCGAGATGAATGCGACGACGACGAGAACGATGACGGCAAGCCCGTCGATGGACTGACCAATGGTCAGTGGCGCGTCCCCGATTGGCCACCACTTCCATGTGCGCACGACGGGACTGATGAACTGCTCTTCCCCGCCACTGTTGACACGCTGGATCCACTGGTAAGCGGCACCCGCCGAGAGCACGAGCGAACCGAGCATGGACAGGACACCAAGTTCGCTCCCCTTCATCGGGAGGCGCTTGCCGAACAGGATGATGAGGGCGAATCCGATCGCCGGAACGATCGGGATCAGCCAGGCATGCTCGAGGAACCAACCCGAGGAGAGCGAGTGCAGGACTTCGGTCGCGGCAGCCATCATCAGCCCTTCATCTCCGAGAGGTCATCGAGCGAGATGGTGCGCTTGTTGCGATAGATGAGCAACACGAGTCCGAGACCGACACCGACCTCCGCCGCGGCAATTGCGATCACGTACAACGCGAACGTGTGGCCATCGACCGAGCCGTTGCGCAAGGCGAACGCCAGCAGGTTGAGGTTGACCGCATTCAAGATGAGCTCGATGGACATCAAGACGAGAACGGCGTTCTTACGGGCAATCACGCCGTAGACGCCGATGCAGAAGAGGACCGCACCAAGTAGGAGGAACTGATTGACCAGCATG
>CAYXIY010000082.1:0-5472 GCA_964465475.1 uncultured Acidimicrobium sp.
GGTCGGACACCTGTCCGTACTAGGGTTGGGACATGGTCTCGCACCGCACGAGGGGCTGGCAGGGCTCGAGCACGAAGGTCCACGGACGCCTCGCGGAATCGGTTCGGGAGACCCGCCTCGCGGCCGGCCTCACCCAAGCCGAGCTCGCAGAGCGTGCGGGTCTCGAGCGCAAGACGATCAGCAGGATCGAAAACCAGCACCTCTCGCCGACCATTGACACCCTCGTGCGCATCGCTCTCGTGCTGCGCTGCGACGTCGCCGAACTGATCGACGGCGCCTAGGCGCCAGCGACGATCCGTCGCGCGACGCGAATGCACGCGTCGGCGATTGCCACGACGTCTCGGTCGTTCTCTGCCTCCCCGATGTGGTCGCGTACGGCGTGCACGGGTACCGAGGCAAGCCGAGGAAACTGCGACACCCGTGCAGGCTCCAACCCGCTCATCGTCACGACGGCAATGGGCTGCTCAGATCCGTCGAGGACCTCGAAATGGGCAGGCTCACCGACGGCGACGGCGTGCATCGAGTCCCCGAGGGAATAGGGACCGATGACGCCGACGCGCATCGCACGATGTCCTTCACGATGCAACACGTCGAAGGCGATCGAAAGATAGTGGGCGACGAGACCTGCGAGTTCGGGCACCGAGTCGCAGACGGCGACCACTGCGACGTCCATGGGACGGATCCGGCCCTACGACACGGGCCAGCAACCGACGCCATGCTCGAGCCGCTGGTGTGTAGTCATCGAGTGACTACCGTACCAAACTTGGTATTGACGCTCCGTGACCCCGCGGTCAGCGATTGCGCTCGGCGACGGCGTGCACTTCGATGCCGCCACGCGGACGCTGGGTGAGCTCGACGCGGACCCACACCGGCTTCACCGTCGTCATCACTTCTCCCGCGATCTCCGCGGCGAGGGCTTCGGCGAACACCGCCATGTTGCGGAAGCGCCAGAGGTACAACTTGAGCGACTTGGACTCGATGCAGAACTGGTCGGGCTGGTACTCGATGACGACCCGCGACAGGTCGGGCTGGGAGGTCACCGGGCAGATCGAGGCCAATTCGTCGGTCGTGAAGCGCACCGTCGTCACGTGCGCGGGTGCCGGGAACACCTCCACGTGGTCGATGGGTTCGCGTACGGTCGCGCCGAGGACGGTGAGGTTGTCGAGCGTCATGGTGGAAACCAGCGTATTCGGGGAAACCCCGATGCCCTACCGCATGTAGTCGGGGATGAGGGTGCTCAGCTGCACGAGCGGGCGCGGGCCGACGTGGGTGATCACCTCGGATGCCGACAACGACCCGAGACGCCCGCAGTGCTCGATCGGCATGCCACGCGTGAAGCCGTAGAGGAATCCGGCGGCATACAAGTCGCCTGCACCCGTCGCATCCACGACCTTGTCCACCGGTTCGGGCTCGATGTGCACGACGTCATGCCCGTTGATCACCACCGATCCCCGCTTGTCGCGGGTGACGGCGGCGAACTCGCAGTCCTGGCGCAGTTGTCCGAGGGCTTCTTCGTAGTCGTCGACCTGATACAGCGACATGAGTTCGAACTCGTTGCAGAACAACACGTCGATGTCGTTCAAGATGAGGTCCATGAAGTCTGCGCGATGTCGATCCACGCAGAACGAGTCGGACAACGTGAGCGACACCTTGCGACCCGCCTCGTGGGCGTACTTCGCCGCCACGCGGAAGGCCTCCTTGGCGTGGTCGCGGTCGAACAGATACCCCTCGAGGAACACGACGGCGGCCGACTGCACGGCCTCGCGGGAGATGTCGTGCGGGTCGAGGAGCGACGCCGCGCCGAGGAACGTGCTCATCGAGCGCTGGCCATCGGGCGTGACGGCGATGATGCAGCGACCGGTCGGTTCCGTCTCGCTCATCCGACCGGCGTGGAAACCGACGCCGACCTTGTCCATGTCGTGGGCGAAGGCGTCACCGAAGGAATCCTGGGCGATCTTGCCGATGAAACCCGCTCGCCCACCGAGGCTTGCAAGCCCGTAGGCGGTGTTGGCGGCCGAACCGCCGCTCGTCTGGGTCGGATCTGAGATCTTCGAGTACAGATGTGCGGAGCGCTGCGCATCGACCAGCGTCATCGATCCCTTGACCACGTCCTGGTCGACGAGGAAGCGGTCCTCGACCGCGGCGATCACGTCGACGAGTGCGTTGCCGATTGCGACGACGTCGTAGGACAGGGACGCGTCGCTCGTGAGGTCGATTGGCGGCACGTGGGGAAACCCTAGCCGATTGGTGCTTAGCGGCTCGCGGCCTTCAACTCGCCCTTGACCACCTGCTGTTGCAGTTCACGCTTCAAGAACTTGCCGGCGGCGTTGCGCGGCAGGGGCTCGTTCATGATGGCGACCTTGGTCGGGATCTTGAAGTTGGCGATCTTGCCGTCGAGGAACGACCACAGTTCCTCGGCCGTGAGCGACATCCCGTCGTTGGGCAGGATGGCGACGCCGACCTCCTCGCCGAGACGCTCGTGCGGCACGCCGAACACTGCCGCCTCGTGCACTGCGGGGTGCTCGTAGATCGCACTTTCGACCTCGGCGCCGTAGACGTTCTCGCCGGCGCGCAGGATCATGTCCTTCACGCGGTCCTCGACATAGACGAAGCCGTCTTCGTCCATGCGACCGATGTCGCCGGAGCGCAACCAGCCGTCCACGATCGTCTCGGCGGTCGCGTCGGGTCGGTTCCAGTAGCCGCGGATGAGCATCGGACCGAAGAACCAGATCTCACCGGCTTGACCGCGCGGCACTTCCTTCAGGTTCTCGTCGCGCACCTGCACGATCATCGGCAACACGGCGCGACCGGTCGAGGTCGGGTGCGTGAGGTAGTCGGATCCGGTGATGCCCGGGCCGAACGCGTTCGTCTCCGTCATGCCGTAGCCGAGCTGCGGATTTCCGTTCTTGGTCTTTTCGTTCACCTTCGTCACGAGAGATGCGGGCGACGGCGCGCCGCCACCGCCGACGGCGCGCAGGCTCGAGGTGTCGTACTTGCCGAACGCTGGTGAGTTGACGAGGTCCCAGCTCTGCGTCGGCACGCCGACGAAGTTGGTGATCTTCTCACGCTCGATGACCTCGAGGGCCTTCTCGGCGTCCCACTTGTACATGATCACGAGCTTCAGTCCGACGACGAAACAGCTGAGCATGACGGGCACGCAGCCCGTGACGTGGAACAGCGGAACGATGAGGATGAACGACGGCGGCAGGTCCGGTCCGTCGACGTCCTTCAACTTCACTCCTGCGGCGGCGAGCACCGCGTTGCGCGCGGAGAACGCCATGATCGACGAGATGATCGCGCGGTGCGTCGAGACCGCGCCCTTCGGACGGCCCGTCGTGCCGCTCGTGTAGAGGATGGTCGCGTCGTCGTCGGGGTGGATGTCGGCACCCGGGTGCTTGTCCCCGAGCGGCAACACCTCTTCCCACTTGTCGACGCCGGCGGGGAGTGCCTTTTCCGACCGCACGACGAGCACCTTGATCCCACGCTTCGCGCACGATGCCGCGCCGACGTCGTAGCGCTGCTGGTCACAGATCAACACCTTCGCACCGGAGTCCTCGAGCGCGAAGTCCATTTCGTCCTCGGTCCACCACGAGTTCATCGACACGTTGATCGCACCGGAGGAGATGATCGCGGCGAACGACATCACCCACTCGGGGTAGTTGCGCATGGCGACCGCGACGCGATCGCCCTTCTTCACGCCGTAGGTGTTGACGAGCAGACTGGCGAGGGCGTCCACGTAGTCCATCGTCTTGGCGAAGCTCCACGTCTCGCCCTCGTAGATGAGGAACGGCTTGTCGCCGTGGTTACGAGCGTTGGCGAACACGAGCCCGAGGTGTGGCGGCGCGTGCTTGAAGAGCTTCATCTTCACACCGCGAACTTCGCCGTCGATCAGCTCGAACATCTGACCGGGTGCGGTCACTGCGAGATTTGCCTCGTCCCACGTCATTGCCATGTCGTTTTCCCCCGAAAATCGCCTGCCCGCAATCTAGGCGTCACCGTGGAGCTGAGGGGAATTGAACCCCTGGCCTGTACATTGCGAACGTACCGCTCTGCCAACTGAGCTACAGCCCCGTATTGCGTCCAAAACCCTATCGGGGTTCGGGGAGACTCTGGCCAGCGGTGCCGGGGTTAGCGGCGACGGAACTGGCTCAGGTAGCGCTCGTTGTCACGCTTGACGCGCAACTGGACGAGCACGTAGCAGTAGCCGATGAGCACGAGGAGGCTCACGGTGAAGGTGTAGAGGAAGAACGAGTTGCCTCCGGTCGTGGCCGCGAGGAAGAGCGACACGACGACGATCCCAAAGTTGCCGACGACGATGTTCTGGCGACGCTGGCGCTGCAGGTCGGCGGCCGATCGATACATCGGGGCGCGATGGGCGCGGGTGCCTTCCGGACGCACGAGGGCACCGGTCAGGCCACCGGTGCGGGGCACGCGGGCCTGGGTGGCGCGGCGCTGACCGGACGGGGCGAGCGGGCGGGCGAGGTTGCGCGGCAGTCCGCCGGCATTCTCCAGCGAGTTGAGCTGGCGGCGGAACTGGGTCACCGAGTTCGCCGGCGAGCCGTTGAGCTTGGCGCGCACGAGTGGCGGGAGCAGAACGGCCATCCAGGCGGCTCCGACGATGATCAAGATCAGCTTGCTCATGGGTTCCCTGAGTGTATTACGAAATCGCTACAAAACCGACGTTTTGTCCCCGGGCGGCCTGGCTGGGGCCCATGAAATAGGGCGTTCCGGGGCCCTACGACTCGTCCCGCAGATAGTGGCCCTGGCGGCCCCCAGACTTCTCCCACAGGGCGATCTCCCCGATCACCATCGCCCGATCGGCGCTCTTGCACATGTCATAGATGGTCAGCGCCGCCACGGAACAGGCGTGCAGGGCCTCCATCTCCACCCCGGTGCGCTCGACGGTGTCGACCTGGGACTCAATCGCGATGTGGTCGTCGCCGATCTCGAAGTTGATGTGGACCGCCCCGACGAGGAGCGGGTGGCACAGCGGGATCATGTCGCTCGTGCGCTTGGCTGCCTGGATCCCGGCGATGCGGGCCACGGCGAGCACGTCGCCCTTCTTCACCTCGCGATTGGCGATTGCCGCGGTCGTCTCGGGCTTCATGAACACCTTGCAGCGCGCGATCGCCCGGCGATGCGTCGGTTCCTTCGGCGTCACGTCCACCATGCGGGCGCGACCGAGCGGGTCGAGGTGCGAGAACTCGAGGTCACCCATCGTCTATCCCCCGATCTGGCTCATCGTGCGACGAGGGCGCACGAACGTGACGTTGCCGATGTTGTGACCCGCCCACTTGGTGCCGACGGCGCGACGAATCTCGGCGGCCAGCTCGTCGTCGGTCGCCCCGTTGCGCAGCAGCGCGCGCAGGTCGAACTCGCTCGTTGCGAACAAACACGTGCGGAACTGGCCGTCGGCAGTGATGCGCACGCGATCGCAGTCGCCGCAGAATGGCTTCGTCACCGACGGAATCA
>CAYXIY010000083.1:0-5431 GCA_964465475.1 uncultured Acidimicrobium sp.
AGGACCGAGTCGAGCGTGCGAATCTCGTGCACGGCAGGCAACCACACGCGACGCGACTGCATCGCTGCCTCGCGTGACACCTTGACGAGTCGGGCGTGGTGCTTGTCGGCCTTCTCCCCGTCCCACTTGACCACCGAACGAGTCGTCGGTGCCAGTGGATAGACGTCGTCGATGCCGATCTCGGTGAGCTTTTGCACCACGAGTTCGGGACGCTCGCCCTTGACCGGAACGAAGGCGACGCCGAGGCGGATCGGCGACGACGGCACGAAGTTCGGGCCCTCGAGCATCGTCACCACGCCGTCGCGCGACACCGTCGCAGTGCCCCACGAGCCACGACCATCGGAGACGCTGATCACGTCACTTTCCCGGATGCGCAACACCTTCAAGAGGTGATGAGCGTCGTCACTGTCGAGCTCGGGGTGTCCGAGATCCTCGACGAAGACGTGTGCGGCGGACGTGCGCAGGGCGTCGTTCACGAAAACGCTGACTTCAACTTCGAGAGCAGACCGCCCTCGGCTGGCAGCACGTGTTCGTCGCGCTCGGAAGCGAGCCGGCGCAGCAGCTCCTCCTCTGCACCCGTGAGTTTGTTCGGGGTGACGATGACGATGCGAGCGCGCAGGTCTCCTCGACCTCGCGACCGTCCGCCCGACGACAGACGCGGAACTCCGCGACCCTTCAACACGAACTCGCGACCGAACTGGGTTCCCGCGGGCACGATCAACTCTTCGTCACCGTCGAGCGTCGGCAAGGTGAGCTGCGTGCCGAGCGCCGCCTGGACGATGGAGATCTCGACGTCGGTGACGAGGTCGTCGTCTTCGCGCCGATACACGTCGTGGTCGGCGACCCGCACGTGGACGTACAAGTCGCCCGCCTGGCCGCCGCGAATGCCGACAGCTCCTCGTCCGGAGAGTCGCAGCGTCTGGCCGCTATCGATTCCGGCGGGGATGTCGACGGTGTACGTGCTCTCCTTGATCACGCGACCGTCACCGCGACACGAGGTGCAGGGCTTGTCGATCGTCTGGCCCATGCCGCTGCATCGACCACAGACGTTCGACGTGACCATTTGGCCGAGCATGCTCTGGCGCACGCGACGCACTTGCCCCGCTCCACCGCAGTCGGGACAGGTCGTCGGCTTCGTGCCTTCGCGCGCGCCGCTGCCGGCACAGTCGTCGCAACGCACGGCGGTGCGCACGCTGACCTCGCTCGTGCAACCGAACACCGCCTCTTCGAAGGCCACGTCGGCGACGGTCTCGATGTCCTGGCCGCGCGGCGGACCGGACGGTCCGCGACTTCCGCCACCGAACGGCGACCCGCCTCCGAAGAACGCATCGAAGATGTCGCCGAAGCCGGCACCAGCGAACGGATCGCCTCCGCCACCGCCGCCCAGGCCAGCCTCTCCGAACTGGTCGTAGCGGGCCTTCTTTTCGGGATCGGACAACACTTCGTAGGCGCGGGAGACTTCCTTGAACTTCGCCTCCGCCTCCGCGTTGCCCGGATTGGCGTCCGGGTGCAGTTCACGGGCGCGCTTGCGATATGCCTTCTTGATTTCCTCTGCGCTCGCGCCTCGGCCGACGCCGAGCAACGCATAGAAGTCCTCTGCCACCCTCGATCACCCCTCCGCGAGGCGACGACCGAGTCGGTCGCTCACGACCTCGACGGTGGCGAGGGCCTGCGGATAGTTCATGCGGGTCGGACCGAGCACGCCGACGGTGCCCACGGTCTCGCCGTCGGCGACGACCGGCGCGAGGACCACCGAGCACGCAGCAAGTGGCTCGACGCCGTGTTCTGCTCCGATGGCAATCGACAGTCCTCGGTTCAACATGTCGCGCACGAGGCTCACCATCACGTACTGCTGCTCGAGGGTGTGCAACACGTTGCGCACGATGTCGACGGCGTCGAACGCACTCGCCATCGCAGAGGCGCCACCAACGAACATCGACTCGTCCGTCTTCTTCGCCGACATCTCACGCACGGCCTGGGCGACGAGTTCGTCGATGGCGACGTCACCCGACGAGGGGACGAACTTGGCGTCCCCGAGCGGCGAACCGACCATCGAGGTCGCGACGAGTTCGTTCACGCGATGCAGTTGATCGGCCGTCAGTTCCTGGGCGACCTCGAGCGAGGCGCTCTCGACGGCGCCGTTGGACAACACGATGACGAGGGTCGCGAGGTGCGCGGTCACGCCGACCACTTGCACGGAACGCACGACCGCGACGTCGGCCTTCGGACCGAGCACCACTGCGGCGTGGTTGGTGAGCTGTGCGAGCAAGGTGGACGTTCGCTGCAGGGTTTCCTCGAGGCGGCCGTGGGCGGTGTCGAAGAACTCCCCGACCCGAACTTGGGCGGCGGAGTCGAGTCGGCCCTGCGGGGTCAGGTGGTCGACGTAGAAGCGGTAGCCCTTGTCGGTCGGAATGCGCCCCGCAGAGGTGTGCGGCTGGGCGAGGTAGCCCTCCTGCTCGAGATAGGCCATGTCGTTGCGCACCGTCGCCGGAGAGACCGAGGTGATCCGGGTGCGGGTGAGGTGCGACGAGCCGACGGGCTGGGCCGTCGAGACGTATTCCTCTACTACCGCGCGGAGGATGGCGACCTTGCGTTCGTCAAGCATGAGTTCTTCCTTCAGGATACCGATGGCAGCCACGGCCCCGAGTTCGCCCTAGGCCTTGCCGGAGACCACCTTGTAGCGCGCGAGTGCGACGTCGCGCTCGACGGCGTGATCGACGATCGGCTCCACGTAGGGGTTCATGAGGCCCATCGTCCACGGTGCGTGCACGACCTTGGCGTCCACGCCGGCGAGCTCGGGAATCCACGCGCGCACGTAGTTGCCTTCGGGGTCGAACTTCTCGCCTTGGGCGACGGGATTGAAGATGCGAAAGTACGGCGCGGCATCGGTTCCCGTGCCGGCGGTCCACTGCCAGCCATGGTTGTTGGAGGCGATGTCGCCGTCCACGAGGTGGCGCATGAAGAACTTGGCACCCCACTGCCACGGCAGGTGCAGGTCCTTGACGAGGAAACTGGCGGTGATCATGCGCACGCGGTTGTGCATCCAACCCGTGGCCACGAGCTGGCGCATCCCGGCATCGACGATCGGATACCCGGTGCGACCCTCACACCAGGCAGCGAAGCGCTCCTTGGCTCGCGCGTCGGTGTCGAGGGTCATCTTGTCCATCTTTGGCTGCAAGTTCTCCCACATCGTGCGCGGCTGACGGAACAACACGTCCGCGTAGAACTCGCGCCAACACAACTCGCTGCGATAGTGCGCCTGCGACTTCGTCTCGTTCAACTCGGCGAGCAGCGTGCGCGGGTGCACGACACCGAACCGCAGGTGTGGCGAGAGCCTGCTCGTGCCGTCGACGTCGGGGTTGTTGCGGATGTCGACGTAGCGGTCGAGTGCGCGATCGACGAAGCTCGACCACAACTCGCGCGCCGCGTCCTCACCTGCTTCCGGCAATCGTGCGTCGCATGGTGGGTCGCTCGGAATCGACTCGCTCGCCACCGACGGCGCGCCATGCCAGTCGACCTTCGGCGTCGGAAACGGCGCCGGCCAACCGATCGACAGCCACACCTTGGAAAACGGCGTGAACACCGCATACGGCGTGCCGTCGCCCTTCAACACCGACCCTGGTTCGACCGCGTAGTTCGACCCGACGAATCGCATCGTCGCACCGGCCGCTCCCACGGCCTTGGCGACGCGTGCATCGCGCGCCATGCCGTACGACACGAAGTCCTTGGCGGCGAACACCTCGCTCGCCCCCACCTCTCGCGCGACGTCGGCGACGACCGTGGTGGGATCGCCCGTGCGAACGACGAGCGCTCCGCCCATCGAGTCGTTCAACGCGCGCAGGTTGCGCAACATGAATGCCACGCGAGGAGCGCCAGCCCGTTCGAACAACGTCGGATCGATGACGAAAAGCGGCGTGACGCGACCCGACTTCGCCGCCGCACACAATGCCTCGTTGTCGGCGAGGCGCAGGTCGCGACGGAACCACATCACGCTCGTCGTCGTTGCCATGGTCACCCAGCCTGTCGCGTCACAACGGGTGATGCCGAACCGTGCTCGGGATGGCGGCTGAGGATCCACACGAGCATCGCGGTGCCCGAGACGATCGCGATCACGCCGCCGTAGGCGAGCGCCCAGTGCACGCTCACGTTGTCGGCAATCCATCCCGTCACGGGTCCTCCGATCGGCGTCGAGCCGAGGAAGGCGACCGCGGTGAGCGCGAGCAAGCGACCACGCATGTCGGGAGGAGACTCCTGCTGGGAGATCGAATTGGCCGAGGAGATCATCGCCGAGCCGCCGATGCCGAGCGGCACGGACCAGAGGAACCCGACGATCACGTTCGGCGACCAGGCGAGCCCGAGGTTGGAGACCCCGAGCACGATGGTCGCGCCGGCCACCCAGCGATAGGTGATGCGCACCTTTCGCGCATTCGCCAGCGCCCCGATCATGCTGCCGAAACTCGTGACCGCGAGGACCCAGCCGAAGTACTTTTCGTTGCCCCACGACTCGTCAGCGAGCTTCGGCAAGGCGACGCCGTAGTTGAAGGCAAACGTGGACACGAGCGTGAACACGATGAAGGTGACGAGGAGCTTTTCGTGGTGGGCGACGAAGCGCAGCGCGTCGCGCACGGGGGTGCCGCCCTTGGGTGCGAGCGGTGGCTTGTGCATCTCCTCGGTGCGCAAGCCGGCGATGCCGTAGATCATCGCCGCGTACGACACGCCGTTGGCCACGAACAACCACCCCGTGCCGAGCGGCCCGACGAGGGCGGCAGCAAGCGCAGGTCCGAAGACCCGCGAACCGGTCATCACCGCGGTGTTGAGCGACAGCGCGTTCGTCATGTCTGCAGGATCGACGAGTTCCGTGACGAGCCCGCGCCGCGCCGGATTGTCGATCGCCCCGACGATGCCGAGGGTGAAGGTGAGCACGTAGACGATCGGCACGTTGACGATTCCCGAGAGATCCATGGCGCCAAGCAGCAGTGCCTGCACCGCCATCAACGACTGGGTGATCATCGTCGTTCGGCGGCGGTTGAAGCGATCCGACAGCGACCCCGCCCACGCACCGAGCACGAGGGTCGGCACGAACTGCAGCGCCGAGTTCACCCCGAGCGTCGTCGCGCTCCCCGTCAGGTCATAGAGCAAGAAACTCGTCGCGGTGAACTGCAGCCAGGACCCGATGTTGGACAGGAGCAGGCCGAGGAAGAACAGGCGTGCGTTGTAGTTGCGCAGCGAGCGGAACATCCCGGCGGAGTTCGCGGAGCGCGGCGCGTCAGTCATCGAGCTTGAGCGCGGAGATGAAGACGTCGCCCGGCACCTCGACGCGGCCGATCGACTTCATCTTCTTCTTTCCTTCCTTCTGCTTCTCGAGCAGCTTGCGCTTGCGCGAGATGTCGCCGCCGTAGCACTTGGCGAGCACGTCCTTGCGCTTGGCCTT
>CAYXIY010000084.1:0-5210 GCA_964465475.1 uncultured Acidimicrobium sp.
AGTCGAGGTGCGAGTCGGCCAGCCGCTGGGCGATCCAGGCGAGGGGAAGTGACACGACGAGCACGATCGTGGCGACGACCGTGACGTATGGCAGCACGTTCGGTCGGGAGAAGTTGTTCAAGATCCATTGCGGGAGGGTCTGGATCCCAGCACCTGCGGTGAACGTGGTGACGACGACCTCGTCGAAGCTGAGGGCAAAGGCGAGGATCCCACCTGCGAACACCGCCGAACGCATGAGCGGCCAGGTCACATAGCGCAGTGTCTGCCACTGGGAGGCACCGAGGTCGGCGGATGCTTCGCGCAGGTTCGGAGCGATACGCCTCAGTCGGGCAATCACGTTGTTGTGGGCGACGACGATGCAAAACGTCGCATGTCCGACGACGACGGAGAGGAGTCCAAGGTCAAACCCGAGGCGCACGAACGTGTTGCGAAGTGCGACGCCCGTGACGATGCCGGGGAGTGCGATGGGAAGTACGGCAAGGAAACTGACCGTGTTCTTGCCGAAGAAGTCGAACGACTGGAGCGCAAAGGAGAGCATCGTGCCGAGGACGAGCGCCACGATCATTGCGATGAGGGCAACCTTGGCCGACGTCGCGAGCGCCTCGCGGGCACTTTCGACCTCGAGAAATGACGACCACCACTGCGTCGACAGCCCTGCGGGTGGCCAGGAGAGCGAACGTTCGGTGTTGAAGGACAGCACGAACACGAGCAGGAGCGGCACGTAAAGGATGGCCAGGGTGACGTACGTGGTGAGGCGCAGGACGAGTCGCGCCGGTCGGGAGAGCTGCATCACAGGTTCCTGAACGCTCCGAGGCGACCCATCACGACGAGATAGGCGACCATGATTCCGATCGGCCACAGCGTGAAGGCGGCGGCGAGAGGTTGGTTCGGGGCGAGGAGTGCACGTTCGATGATGTTGCCGATCATTTGTGCCGTTCCGCCGACGATCTTCACGGTGATGTAGTCGCCGAGCGACAACGAGAAGGTGAAGATGCTGCCGGCAGCGATCGAGGGAACGAGTTGGGGCATCACGACGCTGGTGAACGTCCGCAGTGAACCGGCGCCGAGGTCGCTTGACGCGTCGATCAGCGAGTTCGGTAGCCGCTCGAGACCCGCATGGATCGGGAGCAACATGTACGGAAACCAGAGGTAGGCAAGCGTGAGGATGACCGCCACGTAGCCGAACCCGGGTGACCACCCGATGAGGCCCTTGAGCAGGCCACCCTCGCCGAATTCGGAACCAGGCTCAAATACCGCACGCAATGCGAAGGCCTTGACGAGATACCCGGTCCATAGGGGAAGGATCATTGCGACGATGAGCGCGCGCTTGGTGCGTCGGGAAGCGAGGCGGGAGATGTAGAAGGCGCTCGGGAGGGCAAGTGCGAGACATACCACGGTGGACGTCGCAGCAACGGCAATGCTGCGCGCGACGAGCGAGACGTATTCCCATTGCGTGAGTGCCTCGACCAGGTTGTCGGTCGTCAGTTGCGTCGTTGCCTTGCCCGTGAACTCATCGAGTCCGAAGAAGGCGCTGACGACGAGGAGTGTGAGCGAGCCGACGTAGATGGCAAGGAGCCAGGCGAGTGGCGGCGTGAGCAGACCCGCCAATGCGAAAGCGGACCGGGATCTCTCCCGGTCCGCTCCGCGTGGTGTGCTGTTCGCTAGGCGCGCAACTTGTTCCAGGCGTTCACCCATTCGCTATAGGGGACGCACTCGACGTCCGTGCGACCATCAAGGCACGTCGAGGTCGGCGTCGTCCAGTACCAGACGTTGGCGAAGTACGCCTCGTCGTCTGCGTGGTACGTCGCGCAGTGGTTCGGGTCCGCGGTCAACGCACAGGACTTCGAATTCGACGGAGCCTCACCGAACCATTCGGCAACGGCTGCATTGGCCTGCGGTGCGATGATGTGGTTGAGCCACATGTACGCGCAGTTGGGGTGCTTGGCCTTGCTCGAGATCATCCAGGTGTCCGACCAACCGGTGGCGCCTTCCTTGTGCAGGGTGGAGGCGATCTTTGCTCCGTTGGCTGCGGCCAGGTTGACGATCACCTGCCACGTGGTGCCAAGCGTGACGCTTCCCGCCTCGAGTGCAGCCTGCTGATCGGTGTAGAGCGCCCAGTACTGACCGACGATCGACTTCTGCGTTTCGAGTGCGGCGACGGCGGCATCGAACTGCGTCTGGTCGAGGGCGTACGGGTTGGTGATTCCGAGCTCAGGTTGCGTCGCCATCAAGTAGATGGCGGCGTCAGCGATGTAGATCGGGCTGTCATAGACGCTGATCTTGCCCGCATACGGGCTGTCGGGCGAGAACATGTCGACGATCGACGTCGGCGCAGGGCCCGCCTCGGTGTTGTAGACGAGCAGGTTCGCTCCGCGTCCGTGTGGCACGCCGTAGGAGACACCGTCGACGGAGTTCCATGGCTTGTTCTTCAGGCCCTCGAACACGTCGGCGTAGTTCGGGATGAGGTCCGTATTGACGGGCGCGACGTCGCCACCGGCGATGAGACGCAAGGTTGCGTCACCGGAGGCAGACACTGCGTCGTATTCGCCGCTTTGCATCAACTCGACCATCTCGTCGGAGGAGTTGCCGATCTTCACGTTGACCTGACAACCCGTCTCTGCCTCGAAGTCGCTGACCCAGTCGACCGCGGGATCGGTCGAGCCGTCCTCCACGTATCCCGCCCAGGCGACGAGGTTGACCTCGCCCTCACCTGCGCCAAGTGTGGCGGCTGTCGTGTCGTCGGTCGACGACGAGTCGTTCGAGCCCCCACACGCTCCGAGCACCGCGACGGCGAATGCCGACGCGATGACTGCCCTCGTGAACCTTCTCATGTGTTCCCCCTTGTGTTGCGATTGACGTGGTGGCGCTCAGTCGATGCGTACCGCAGCATCGCTCGGCCAGGCGACCCGAAGTCGCTGGCCAAGACCCAACTGCATCGACGAACCACTGGCGACACTCGACACGACCTTACCCCCGTCGTCAAGGTCGCAAAAGACATGCACGACCGGTCCGAGGTATTGCACGGCGCTCACCGTGGCCGAAAAGCTGTTCTCGTGGGCACCAACGAGATCGACCCGCTCGGGACGAATCGTGAACGTTCCGGGAGTGCCGATCAGGCGCACCGCCGTGTCGCCCGAGAACAGGTTGGTCACCCCAACGAAGCCTGCGACGAATGCCGAACTCGGGCGTTCATAGATCTCGCGCGGAGCCCCGAGTTGCTCGATTCGGCCCGCATTGAACACCGCAATCCTGTCGCTCATCGACAGCGCTTCACCTTGGTCATGGGTGACGTAGACGAACGTCAGTCCGAGCTGTTTCTGGATCGACTTCAGTTCGAGCTGCATCTCTTCGCGCAGTTTTAGATCTAGGGCCCCGAGTGGCTCGTCAAGGAGGAGCACCTTGGGGCGGTTGACGAGTGCTCGGGCGAGTGCGACGCGCTGGCGCTGTCCGCCCGACAGCTGGGATGGGAGACGCCCACCGAGGAATGAAAGCCGCACCGAGTCGAGGGCCTCGTTCGCCACGCGCCGACGTTCCGCGACCGGCACCCGCTTCACCTTCAATCCGTATTCGACGTTTTCGAGAACCGTCATGTGCGGGAACAGTGCGTAGTCCTGGAACACCGTATTCACGTTGCGCTTGGCTGCCGGAAGGTTGGTCACGTCGATGCCGTCGAGTTCGACCGATCCCGACGTCGGTCGCTCGAAACCCGCGATCATTCGCAACACGGTCGTCTTTCCGGACCCCGACGGACCAAGGAGCGTGAGGAATTCGCCAGATCGAACCTCGAGGGAGACGTCGGCGACTGCTTCGACATCCGCGAAGGACTTGCGCAGGTTGCGGAGGCTGATCGCAGGCGGGGAGGACGAAGGAACCATGTGCTCTGCAACGCTACTCGCGTTCGAAATCCGCCCGAGCGCCCTGCCCGTGACACCGAGAATGTGGCAATCCCACTGCGGGTGGCGGATTCGGTAGCGTTGCGGCGATGTCGCTGTTGTTCAGCCCGATCACGATTCGCGGTGTCGAGTTCAAGAATCGCCTCTGGATTTCCCCGATGTGCCAGTACTCGGCGGTCGATGGCGTGGCCAACGCGTGGCACATGCAGTGGCTCGGATCGCTCGCAATCGGTGGGCATGGACTCGTCATGACTGAGGCGACCGCGGTCCAACCCGTCGGGCGTCACTCGCTCGAAGACGCCGGTATCTGGCGCGACGACCACATCTCTGCATGGGCGCCCATCGTCACCTTCGCCCACGACCACGGCGCAATCATCGGCATGCAACTCGCGCACGCGGGGAGGAAGGCTGGAACGTGTCCACCGTGGCTCGGGCGCAAGGAGTTGACCCCAGAGCAGGGTGGCTGGACGTCGGTGGGGCCGAGTGCGCTGCCGGCAGACCATCATTCGGCACCACGCCCACTCACGACATTGGAGATTTCCGAGGTCGTCGCCGACTTTGCTCGAGCCGCCCGCAGGGCAATGGACGCTGGGTTCGACGTCCTCGAGATCCATTCCGCGCATGGCTACTTGCTACACGAGTTTCTCTCGCCCCTGTCCAACGAACGTGCCGATGACTATGGCGGATCATTCGAGAACCGGACGCGATTGGTCCTCGAGGTGATGCGCGCCGTGCGTGCCGAGGTCGGACCAAACGTTCCCGTCTTCGTTCGCTTGTCCTGCACCGACTACATCGAAGGTGGTTGGAACCTTGACGACACCGTGCGACTGTCGGTGCTGTTGAAGGAAGCAGGGTGCGACCTCATCGATTGTTCGTCAGGGGGAGTCGCTCCGGTCAAGTTCACGGAGATGGACGTCGGCCCCGGGTATCAGGTTCACTTCGCCGAGACCGTGCGCCGCGACGCGGCGATTGCCACCGGCGCCGTTGGGCTGATCACCGATGCAGTGCAGGCCGAGTCGATCCTCCAGGAAGGTCAGGCCGACGTGATCCTCGTCGCCCGGGCAGCCATGCGCAATCCGTATTTCGCCGTTGCCGCGGCAGAGCAGCTCGGGGAAGTCATCCCGTGGGCTCCGCAACTCGAGCGAGCCCGACGCATCAAGTAGTACGTACGTCGTCGTGGTGATGGACATATCTCAACCCAACCTTTGTTGGTCGGATAGTTGAGACTCTAGGAATCATGTAGCTCGTGTCGAACATCGACGCGCTTCTTCGAGGCGCGCTCGGAGGGACTCGAACCCCCAACCCTCTGATCCGAAG
>CAYXIY010000085.1:0-5153 GCA_964465475.1 uncultured Acidimicrobium sp.
AGCTCCGCGGCCGTCGTCGTGTGTCGGCCTCGCTGGTCCCCGTCGCGCACGTCCCCCGTGCGCTGGCGGTCCTCGCCGAGGAGCGCATTGACCAGCGTCGACTTGCCCACTCCCGAGGCCCCGATCAGACCGATGGTCGGCTGGCTCGATCCCGCACACATATATATGTGTCGCTTCAGGTCGTCCATCCCGAGGCCCGTCTGGGCGCTCACCCCGACGACGTCAACTCCCATGGCGATCTCGCGCACCTGCTCCATCCGGGACGCAACAAGTGCATCGGCGGTCTCGTCGACCTTGTTGAGCACGATCATCGGGCGCGCTCCACTGTCGAAGGCGAGCACCAATTCACGCTCGATGCGTCGGAGGTTGATGGGCTGGGACGCCGCCTGCACGACGAGCACGACGTCGAGGTTCGCAGCGATCGTGTGCGACTCGGCGCGCACGGTGTCCGACGATGCGCGTCGCGTCAATGCCGACGATCGCGGCATCACCTCGTCGACCTTCTCGCCATCCACCGAGATCACGACGCGATCACCGACTGCGACGTCTGCTCCGATGTTGCGCACGCGCACGACGTCGTGGGTCGAATCGATGTCGACGCTGCTCCATCCACGATCGATTCGCACCACTCGACCAACTCTGTCGATCGATGGAGCGTGATGTGTCGATTGCGTCATTTCCCTATGGACGATACAGAATCAAAACCCATAGTGCATTTGGGTTTACGTCGATAACCTTGACAAAGCAGTGTTCCGCAACGTAACGATGAAAAGTCATGTCTCACTCTCTCGTCATCGTTGAATCCCCCGCCAAGGCGAAGACGATCGCCAAATATCTCGGCGATGGCTTCGACGTCCGCGCCTCGGTCGGCCACATCGCCGACCTCCCGAGCAAGGGGTTGTCGGTCGACGTGGAGAACAGTTTCAAACCCCACTACGAGCTCACCGAGCGCGGGGCGACGGTCATCAAGGAACTGAAGGCACTCCTCAAGAACGCCGACGCGCTCTATCTCGCAACCGACGAGGACCGCGAGGGGGAGGCGATCGCCGCCCACCTCCAGGAGTACCTCAAGCCCAAGGTGCCGGTGCACCGGATGGTCTTCCACGAAATCACCAAGTCGGCCATCGAGCATGCACTCGCCAATCCCCGCCGCGTGGACAACAAGTTGGTGGACGCCGCCGAGGCCCGCCGCATCCTCGATCGCCTCTATGGCTACGAGGTCTCGCCGATCCTCTGGCGCAAGGTGAACCGTGGATTGTCGGCCGGCCGCGTGCAAAGCCCCGCGATCCGTCTCGTCGTCGAACGCGAAGAAGAACGCATGGCCCACGTCGCAGCCAACTACTGGGACCTCGAGGCGCTGACCTCAACCCAACCCCAGTTCACCGCCACGCTCATCTCCGTCGACGGCATGCGCATTGCCTCGGGCAAGGACTTCGGCCAGGACGGCAAGGCCAAGGAAGGCGTCGTCGTCATCGACGAGGCCCGCGCCGAGCAACTGTGCTCTGGACTCTCCGGATCCGAGTTGTCCGTGCGCAGCGTCGAGGAAAAGCCCTACCGCAAGTCGCCGAAGGCACCGTTCATGACGAGCACGCTGCAACAAGAGGGCGGCAACAAGCTGCGCATCACGGCGAGCGAAGTCATGCGCCTCGCACAAGGTCTCTACGAGGCCGGCTACATCACCTACATGCGCACCGACGCCGTCACGCTCGGTGCCGAGGCCCTCGGTGCGGTGCGCGACGAGATTCGCTCGTCCTACGGAGAGCCATACCTGTCGAGCGAACCCCGCGAATACAAGTCGAAGGTGAAGAACGCCCAGGAAGCCCACGAGGCCATTCGCCCGTCGCTGCCGCTGCGCAGCCCGGAACAGCTCGCGAATGAACTTCGCCCGAACGAGCTTGCCCTGTATCGATTGATCTGGCAGCGCACGCTTGCCTCCCAGATGTCCGACACGACCGGCACCACCCTGACCCTGAAGATGGGTGCCGTCGCCACGGGCTCGACCCCAGCCGACTGTGAATTTTCGGCGAGTGGAACGACGATCACCTTCGCCGGCTACCGCCAGGCCTACCAGGAGACCGACGACGATGCCGCGGAAGAAGAAAAAGAAGCGCTCCTTCCCGAGTTGAAGGTCGGCGATGCCGTGGCGATCGAATCGCTCAAGTCGATCGCCCACCGCACCTCCCCGCCTGCTCGCTACACCGAACCGACGCTCGTGAAGAAGCTCGAGGAAGAAGGCATCGGTCGCCCCTCCACCTACGCCTCGATCCTCGGCACCATCATCAACCGCGGGTACGTGTGGAAGAAGGGCCAAGCCCTCGTTCCCTCCTGGACGGCCTTCGCCGTCGTGCGCCTCTTGAAGGACCACTTCACGACCCTCGTCGACTACAAGTTCACTGCCACCGTCGAGGAGGAACTCGACGAAATCGCCGACGGCAAGCGCGCCCGCGACACCTGGCTCGGCGAGTTCTACTTCGGCAACGGCAAGGAATTGCCCGGACTCAAGCCACTCGTCGACCACAACATCGACAACATCGACGCCGCAACGCTGAATGCGTTCAAGGTCGGCGTACACCCGACGAACGGCTCGACGATCGAAGCCCGCCCGGGCAAGTACGGCCCGTACATCCGCTGTGGCGAGCAGACAGCTGCCATCCCCGACAGCATGGCGCCCGACGAGTTGACGGTGGACGTCGCCGTCGAGATCCTCGCGCGACCGAAGTTCGACGACCCGATCGGAGAACTCGACGGGCTCCCGGTGTTCAAGAAGACGGGCAAGTACGGCCCCTACGTGCAGTGGGGAACGCCGGAGCAGATTCCGCCCGGACTCGAGAAACCGAAGATGGCGTCGCTCTTCAAGACCATGACGATCGAGACGCTCACCTTCGAGGATGCGGTGAAGTTGCTGGAGTTGCCACGCAACGTCGGTGCCGACCCGACCGATGGCGAGATCATCACCGCACAGAACGGCCGCTTCGGCCCTTACATCAGCAAGGGCAAAGAGAGCCGCTCGATCGACTCAGAAGACCAGATCTTCACGATCACGCTCGAAGAATCACTCGCCAAGCTCGCCGAGCCACGCGTCTACGGTCGCCGCGGACCGGCCAAGCCCCCACTGCGCGAGTTCGGGAACGATCCCGTCTCGGGCAAGCCCGTCGTCGCCAAGGACGGCAAGTTCGGCGTCTACGTCACCGACGGCGAGACGAACGCGAGCCTGACTCGCGGTGACCGCCTCGAATACGTGACACCGGAGCGCGCCTTCGAGCTGCTCGCCATCCGTCGCGACGCCGACCCGTCCACCAAGCGCAAGCCGGCAAAGAAGGCAGCGAAGAAAGCGTCGGCCAAGCCCGCCAAGAAAGCGGCAAAGCGTCCCGCGAAGAAGGCTGCTAAGAACAAGGCATGACGACGGCCCGGTACATCGCGTTCGAGGGCCTCGAAGGTTGCGGAAAGTCGACGCACGTCACCCGTCTCGCGACCGCCCTCGGAGCCGTCGCCACCCGCGAGCCCGGCGGCACGACCATCGGTGCCTCCCTGCGGGCAACCATGATCGACGCCGCCAACACCATGCTCTCGCCCCGGGCCGAGGCCCTGCTCATGGCAGCAGACCGAGCGCAGCACCTCGACGAGGTCGTCACACCCGCACTGCACAGTGGTCGCCATGTCGTCAGCGACCGCAGCGCGTATTCCTCACTCGCCTACCAGGGCTACGGACGCCAACTGGATCTCGACATGCTGAAGCAGTTCAACGACTGGGCAATCGCCGGTCGCTGGCCAGACCTCGTCGTCTACATCGACGTGCCCATGGACATGCTCACCGAGCGACTGAAGAAGCGTGACCTCGACCGTTTCGAGCGCGAGGATCGTTCGTTCTTCGAGCGCATCGCTCGCGGGTTCGCCGAGATGGCGGCAGCCGAACCGACTCGCTGGCTGATCGTGGACGGAACCCCACCCAAGGACGAACTCGCCGCCACCATCTTGCGCGAGGTCTCTTCCCGACTCGGCATCGCGATTCCCTGATGGCCGGCTCCGTCTGGTCGCGCGTCATCGGCCAACCCCATGCAGTCGATCAGCTCACCAAACTTGCCGAACGTCCACTCCACGCCTATCTCTTCGTCGGTCCTGAAGGGTGTGGGAAAGAAGCGGCGGCGCGTGCATTTTCGACGCTGCTCCTGACCGGATCCGACGACGACTCGTCACGCGTCGCCGACCTCGTCCAACGCGGCTCGTTCCCCGACGTGCACGAGGTGTTCCGCGAAGGCGCAGCAGTCGACAAGGAGGAAGCCGAGGCGATCGTCCGAGCGGCCTCGACGACGCCCACCGAGAGCCCGATCAAGATCGTCATCATCCACGAAGTTCACCTGATGCGTGACTCCGCCGCGGTGCGTCTCTTGAAGACCGTCGAAGAGCCGCCCGAGCGAATGGTCTTCATCCTGCTCGCCGACCAGCTCGTCCCGTCGCTGACGACCATCGCATCTCGCTGCGTGACGGTCAACTTCGGGCCCGTCTCGGAGTCCGACATCCTCGCCGACCTTCGCTCGCGAGGATTCGATCCGCAGACCGCCTCGAGTGCAGCACGTGCCGCGGCAGGCAACGTCGACCGCGCCCGCCTTCTTGCCACCGACCAGAAATTGGCTCAGCGCCTGAGCGCCTTCGCCGACGTCCCCTACAACCTCGACGGCACTGGTGCGACGGTCGCGCGGATCGTGGATGAATTGTTCGCCCATCTCGACGAGGCCACAGAACCCCTCGCCGCCCAACACGTGCGAGAACTCGCAGAACTCGAACAGCGAGTCGCGCTCACCGGCGAACGAGGCAGCGGCCGTAAGGCGCTCCAGGATCGGCACAAGCGCCAGATCCGAAAAGCCCGAACGGATGAGTTGCGCAGTGGTCTTTCGGCTGTCGCCCGCTCGTATCACGCCATCGTGACGGCACAACCCCCGCACCCCGATGCAGACGAATATGCGCGGGCCATTTCCAAGATTCACAAGGTGATGGGTTCACTCGGGCTGAACACGAACGAAGAACTCGCGATCCAGGCCCTACTCCTGCAGTGCCCGTCGCTCAGGATGATGGCTAGACCAACGGCGGTAAACTGATCTCCACCCGCCCAGGTAGCTCAGGGGTAGAGCAACGCACTCGTAATGCGTAGGTCGTGA
>CAYXIY010000086.1:0-4944 GCA_964465475.1 uncultured Acidimicrobium sp.
GTGGAGCTGGGGGGAATCGAACCCCCGTCCATCAGCCGTTGAACGACCGTGATACGACCATTCCCGCAGTGGTGCTAACGCCACACCGTCGGCGGGTCGAGTACCCCTTGCGGGGTAGCGGCACGACTTTCCGTGCGGTCATCGGTCTTTCCCGACGCCACCAGTCTTTCCCGATGTCATTCCCCGCTTCTGTTGCCGGGCTGCGGTGAATTGGCCCCGTGCGACCTTGCGGCTCACGGTTGCTCTCTACGCCCTAATTAGGCCGCGAGAGCGAACTGCTTGTTGGCAGTTGTTGGTTTGCCCCGATTAACGAGTCTGAGCAACTCGGGTCGCACGTCCGACCAGCGACACTGACGTCGAAACCTGTCAGCCCCGTTGATTGAACTTGCAAGGTCAGTGTACGGCGGGGGTGTGGCGGTTATGCGGCGCCCTTGCGCGCACGACCCTGCGCCTTGCGCATCTCGAGTTCGCTCTCGCGCTTGGCGATCGCCTGTCGGCGGTCTGCCTTCTGGCGGCCCTTGGCCAGCCCGAGGTCGACCTTCACGCGACCCTTGCGGAAGCGCACCTCGAGGGGCACGAGCGTCAATCGCTCGCGCTGCATGCGCTCGTGCAGGCGGCGGATCTGGTCGGCATGCAGGAGCAGTTTGCGACGGCGCACGGGCTCGTGCGAGCCGACGCCGTGGGCGAACTCGTAGGCGGCGATGTGCATGCCTTCGAGCCACATCTCGCCATTGACGACGTGTGCATAGGCGTCCGCGAGCTGCACCTGGCCCGCGCGGGCGCTCTTCACCTCGCTCCCGAGCAGCACAATGCCGGCCTCGACTTCGTCCAAGATGGCGTAGTCGTGCCGGGCCTTGCGATTGCTCGCAACCAAGGGAGAGCTGTCGCTCTTTTCACGTGCGTTCATAGCGGTGATTCAGCGTACCGCTAGCCTGAAACGCCAATGAGCGAGGCATCGACACGTCCGTTGCGCATCGCGCGCACCATCCTTGATGACATCGGACGCCACGCGATCTCGTGTTATCCCTACGAGGCGTGCGGGTTGCTCGTCGGCACGGGTTCGACGGGAACGGTGACCGAGTTCCATGCCTGCGACAACATGGCCAAGTCCGCGCGCGTCTACACCATCAATCCGAAGCAACATTTGTTGATCGAACGCGACGCCGAGGACCGCGGCCTCGAGGTGATCGGGGTGGTGCACAGCCACACCCACAGCGAGGCCTACCCGAGCGCCACCGACGTGGCCCAGGCTCCGGACCCGACCTGGCACTACACGATCGTGAGCCTGGCCACCGGTGAGCCCGCGCCCCGCAATTACCGCATCGTGGGCGGCCAGATCACCGAAACCGAGATCGTCGTTTCCTGAGCCGACTCGGGAATATTGGGGCCCGGTCTGCCGTTGATTCAGGTCACTCGCTAGAATTCTGACCAAGACAGTCAACAATCCCCGGAGTCGACATGGTGCCCCACGAAAGCGTTCTCGATCTGATCGGCAACACGCCGGTCGTCGACGTGAGCAACCTGTCGCCCAATCCGCGGGTCAAGTTGATGGCCAAGCTCGAGGGTCAGAACCCGTTCGGTTCCGTGAAGGACCGCATCGCCAAGTCGATGATCGAAACTGCGATCAAGGAGGGCGTGCTCACGCCCGGCCAGCGCATCATGGAGCCATCCTCGGGCAACACGGGAATCGCACTCGCCGCCATCGCCGCGGTGAAGGGCAACCCGATCACCATCTTGATGCCAGAGAGCGTGTCGATCGAGCGTCGCCAGATGCTCGAGGTCTTCGGCGCACAGATCATCCTCACCCCAGGTGCGGAAGGATCGAACGGAGCGGTGCGCCGAGCGGAGAAGTTGGCGAGCGAAAACCCCGAATGGTGCTTCTTGCACCAATACCAAAACGACGCGAACCCGCAGGCGCACTACGAGTCGACGGGCCCGGAGATCTTGCGCGACGTCCCCGAGGTCACGCACTTCGTCGCCGGCCTCGGCACCTCGGGAACGCTGATGGGCGTCGGTCGCTACTTGAAGGAGCGCAAGCCCGACGTCAAGATCGTCGCCGTCGAGCCGCCGCTCGGTGAGCGCGTCGAAGGACTGCGCAACTTGGACGAGGGATACATTCCGCCGATCTTCGAGAACTGGCACGGCATCGACGTGCTCGACCGCAAGCGCGTGGTTCGCCCACGAGAGTCGATCGAGATGACTCGCCGACTGGTTCGCGAATGCGGCATCTTCGCCGGCATCTCCTCGGGCGCCTCGCTTGCGGGTGCGATCAAGGTGGCGAGCGAAATCGACGAGGGCACGATCGTGTTCATCGTTTGTGACGGTGGTTGGAAGTACCTGTCGACCGGTGCCTACACCGCGGATCTCGACGAAGCCGAGCGCTCGGCCGAGAAGATCATCTACTTCTAGTCAGCCCCCGGCGACGAGCACGACGAGGCCGACGAACACGATCACCGCGGACGCGATGCGTCGTCGATGGTCGCCCTCGTCCAACATCTTCCATCCCGCGAACGCCGCGAGCACGACGCTCGACTCACGCAGTGCCGCGACGTAGCCGACGGGTGCGCGGCGAACGGCGATCAACACGAGCGTGTAGGCAACGGTGGAGGCGATCGCCGCGCCGGTCATCGACTTTGCGTTCCGCTTCAGCGCCGGAATCATCGCCGAGCGCTTGGTCGCCATCGTCCAGGCCGTGGTGCACACCGACGCGCAGGTCAACAGCGCCATCGAGTAGCCGATGGGTTGCGACATGCGGGCCCCGTGGGCGTCGATGATCGTGTATCCGCCGATCGTCGCCGATACCGCGAGCGCGGCAGAGATGACGTGCCAGCTTCCCGCGCGGGCGAGGGTGAGCACGCCCGCGATCACGACGACGACCCCGACCATCGACACGACGGTTGGGGAGTCGTTCAAGATGACGATGCCGCCGAAGGCTCCGGCGAGTGCTCCCGCGCCACGAACGATCGGATACGACATCGAGAAGTCCCCGCGGTTGTAGGCGCGCGAGAGGAGCACGATGTACGGCACGTGCATCGCACCGGAGAGCGCAGCCCAGCGCCAGGCGATGTCGGGTGGCGAGTCGACGACGCTCCAGACGACGAGTCCGATCGCACACGCCACGCCGGCGATCGTGAACTGGCCCCACAGTGCGAGGTGACGGTCCTCGCTCTGTTTGACGACGAGGTTCCAGGACGCGTGCAACACCGCGGCGCACAGCGCGAGCACGGTTGCGACGAGCACCGCACAAGGCTATGTCGCTCGCCTAACCTTGGCGGTGATGTCGATGACGCCTGACGCACCGATCGGCATGTTCGACTCGGGCTTCGGCGGACTCACCGTGGCGCGAGCGGTGATCGACCTCCTGCCGCGTGAGAACCTCGTCTACATCGGCGACACCGGGCGCTATCCCTACGGCAACAAGCCCGCCGACGAGGTTCGTCGGTATGCGCGTGAGCTCGCACACTCGCTCGTCGAGGACTACGGCGCCAAGATGATCGTCGTCGCCTGCAACACCGCCGCATCCGTGGCGCTCGCCGACCTGCAGGCCGAGCTGTCGGTGCCGGTCGTCGGCGTCGTCGAGCCAGGTGCTCGGGCGCTCGTGCGCGTGACCCACAACAACAAAGTCGGCGTCATCGGCACCGTCGGCACGATCTCGTCGGGCGCCTACGTCGAGGCGGTGCGCGCGACCGGTGCGAACGTCACGCTCACCTCCGCGGCGTGCCCCGGATTCGTCGAGTTCGTCGAGCGCGACCAGACGACCGGCGATGAAGTGATGGTGCTCGCAGAGCGGCTCCTTGCACCGGTGCGCCAGGCGGGCGTCGACTCGTTGCTCTTGGGCTGCACCCACTACCCGTATCTCGCGCGCGTGATCGGCGAGGTGATGGGTCCCGACGTCGTGCTCGTGTCGAGTGCGGACGAGACGGCGTTCTTCGTGAAAGAGACGCTCGAGTCGACGCACATGGCGCGCACGTCGGGCGACGGCGAGCACCGCTTCCTGTCGTCGGGCGACATCGCCTGGTTCGCCGAGCTCGGTCGCCGCCTGCTCGGACCGGAGCTCACGAGCGCCCACCAGTGGTCGACAGCACAGAAATGAGGACACAGCCATGAGCCGATTCGACGGACGACGCCCGGACCAACTGCGTGAGGTGCGCTTCGAGCGCGACTTCACCGAGATGGCGGCGGGCTCGGTGCTCGTGTCCTTCGGTCGCACCCGCGTGTTGTGCACGGCGTCGATCGACGAGGACGTGCCGCGGTGGATGAAGGGCAGCGGCAAGGGGTGGGTCACCGCGGAGTATTCGATGCTGCCCGGGTCGTCCCCCGAGCGCGTCGACCGCGAGGCGGCCAAGGGCAAGCAGTCCAGCCGCACCGTGGAGATCCAGCGCCTCATCGGACGCGCATTGCGTTCGTCGTGCGACATGGTCGCCCTCGGCGAGCGCCAAGTGTTGCTCGACTGCGACGTGTTGCAGGCCGACGGCGGGACGCGCACCGCGAGCATCTGTGGCGCCTACGTCGCGCTGCACGACGCACTCACTCGCGTGCAGCAATCGGGTGGACTCACCACCCATCCTCTCCATTCGCTCTGTGCCGCCGTCAGCGTCGGCATCCATTCCGGAACACCGATCATCGACCTGCCGTACGAGGAGGACTCGACGGCGGAAGTCGACATGAACGTCGTGATGTTGCAGCCCGTCGCTGGTGGCGAGCCGTCGTTCGTCGAGGTCCAGGGCACCGCAGAGGGCAAGGCGTTCTCGCGGGGTGAGCTCGATCATCTGCTCGGTCTTGCTTCCGGTGGTCTCGAGCAGATCTTTGCGCGTCAGCGCGAGATCCTCGCCGTGCCGCCGTCGCCGCGCGCCATCGGTCGCTAGCGATGCTGCGCGTCGTGTGCGCGTCCGCCAACCCGCACAAAGTTGCCGAGATGATGGACCTGATGGGCGCAGTGGTGGC
>CAYXIY010000087.1:0-4839 GCA_964465475.1 uncultured Acidimicrobium sp.
TCGACGAACTGTGCGAGCAGTTTGTCGCTCACGTCGGCGAGTGCGCCGCGACCGAACTGGGCAACCTTGCCAGAGATCGAAAGGTCGGTGTCCACGACGCACTTCGTCGAGTTCGCATCGACTGCGGTCAGTGCTGCAGTGATCATCGCCGAGGCGTTGCCCTTGCCCGTCGTGTCGCGTCCCTCGCCCTTGAGCGTGGCCGTGTGCGCCGCGTCGTCGCGGCTGACGAAGCTCGCCTGGCCCTTGAACTGGGCGAGGATCGGTCCGACCTTCACCTTCACCTGGCCGCGGTAGGTGTCGCCCTCGACTTCGGTGAGTTGCGCGCCGGGCAGGCACGGTGCGATGCGCTCGAGGTCGGTGAGCGTGCGCCATGCCTCATCCACGGGGACGTTGACGGTGAATTCGTGGTGGAGATCCATCAGGGCTTCCTCTTTCTCGCCGCCAGACACGTCTCGACTGTCGACACGTCTGCTTGCGTGTCGACGTCGATCGCCGACCCGTTACATGGTACTTCTTGGACGTAATCGGCGTGCGAGCGAAACAGCACTCGGGCACCTTCGTCGCCGGTGTGGGGGAGCTTCGGCCACATCTCCGCGTGCAGACGCACGGGGTTGCCACGTACGCCGTCATAGGTGGCGATTGCGATCGGTGACGTCGAGCGCGCGACCGCTCGATATGCCTCAGGCGTCACGCACGGTTGGTCGGCGAGCCCGATGACGACTGCCGTCGCGCCATCGCACGCGGCGAGCCCTGCCTGGATCGAGGTGGCCATGCCGTCGGCCCACGAGGGGTTGACGACGATGCGAGGCGGGCCAAAGGCGTCCATCGACGCCCGTGCAGCGGGACTCACGTCGCCCGGCACGGTGAGGGTGATCGCGCCCGTGACGATGACGAGCGGTCCCACGTGCGCTTCCAGGGCCGCCTCGATTGCCCACGCGGCGACCGATCGGCCCGCCACGACGGTCGTCAGCTTGTGGGTTGCTCCGCCAAAGCGCGACCCGGAGCCACCGGCCAAGAGCACGATGGGAACCGGGGGCTGTCGCTCGGCCTGCACCCCTGCATTCTGGCCCGACTCGCCCCGTACGGTCGTTCTTTCCTTGTCTGGCAAGGGTTTGCGAGGATCCACGAATATTACAGTTTGATGAATTACACTGTTACACACCTGACATAGTGTTCCCGCAGCGCGACCTTGACCCCCCGAGGTCGCCCCGGCAGAAACGGTCACCCCACCATGAACCCTCGTTCTCGCTACCCCCATTTCCGCCTCACGGTCGTCGGTCTCGCCGTCGCCCTTGCTGCCTCGGTTCTGGGCTTCTCCCAGTCTGCGCTCGCCACTCCGATGCCGTCCGACCAACAGGCGCGCATCGTCGCTGACGCTGCGGTCGCACTCGAGGCCATCGACGCATATGCCGACAGGCGAGATGTCGATTCTTACGACGTCTTTCGCGTGTACTCGGATCGCCTCGCGGTGCGGGTGGCGAACTTCCTCGGCCTGAATGCGCTCGACATGCAACGAGCGTGGCGCAATGCGTCGGTTGCCCGTCAGCGTGCGGTCGTCGCCGGTCTCACCCAGCTCGGCGTGCCGTACGAAGAAAACGCCGAGCTTCCGGGAAAGGGACTGGATTGCTCAGGTCTCACCCGATTCGCCTGGCGCTCGAGTGGTGTCGGTCTTCCGCGAGGCTCGACGCTGCAGTACGACGTATCGTCGCGCGTGAGTGCCAGTGACGCACAGCCGGGTGACCTCGTCTGGCGTCCGGGTCACATCGCGCTGTATCTCGGCGTCGAAGGTGCGATCATCCAGGCTCCGCGCACCGGACGCAACGTCGAGATCCACGTCGTGGATGAGCGCATCTGGTCCTGGTCGCGGTTCGCCAATCCGCTCGTCTAGTTATTTGTGGATCGGGCCCGAACCGTCGCGCAATGATGGCGCACCGCGCCCCGTGCGACGCGCGATGATCTCGCCACAGATCGAGATCGCGGTCTCCTCGGGCGTACGCGCGCCGAGATCGAGACCGATCGGCGACATCAAGCGAGCCAGATCGGCTTCGTCGGTCACGCCGACGTCGGCGAGTCGCTCGAGTCGCTTGGCGTGCGTCTTGCGGCTGCCCATCACCCCGATGTAGCCGACCTTGGTGGCAAGAGCTCCCTTGACCGCCGGCACGTCGAACTTCGGGTCGTGGGTCAGGATGCACACGGCATCTCGTGGACCGAGTTGCGAGCCGCGCTCGTCGAACAGTGGAGCGGGCCACGACACGAGCACTTCGTCGGCCATCGGAAAGCGTCGCCGAGTGGCGAACACCTCGCGTGCGTCGCAGACCACGACGTGATAGCCGAGCACCTTGGCGACCTTGGCGAGCGCGGAGGTGAAGTCGACGGCGCCGAAGATCCACATCGTGGGAGGCGGGGAGTAGACGTCGACGAAGACGCGCACGGTAGCCGTGTCCACGAGGTCCTCCGGCGTCGTCTGGCCTTGTGGTCCGTAGTGGCGAACGCTCGTGCGACCCGCTTCGATCTCGCCTTCGCTGTCACGAACGACGACTCGGTCGAGCTCGGCGTCACCGAGGCTGCCGAGGGGGTCGTGCCCGCTCGACACGAGGAGCATCGCGCCGACGTGGGGGCCGTCGATCACGGTGACGAGTGCGGTCGGGACGTTGTCGCGAACCCGCGCCGCAAAAGTGGAGTAGAGATCCATCTCAGAAGGTGAGTGGCTGGAGGAAGAGGTGGATGATGCCGCCGCAGGTGAGCCCGACGGCGAACGCCTCGTCGTCGGAATAGCCGAAGGTGACGAGCCGTGGCGTCGCGTCACCGTTGAGCATCGCGAGGGCCTCGGCGACGACGGCGCCCTCGACGCATCCGCCGCTCACCGAGCCGATCACGTCGCCGTCTTCGTTGACCGCCATCGCCGCCCCGGGGTCGCGCGGACCGCTGCCCTCGATGTCGACGACGCGGGCGATGGCGACTTTCTTGCCGCTCGCCTTCCAGGCGTCGAGTTCGTCGAGGAGATCACGCATGGGATGTAGTCAATCGGCGGAAATGACGTCTGTGAGTCGCTCGAGGGCGGCGAGTGAATGTCCTTCGACGAAGGCGTCCACATAGGGCAGGGCGGCCGCCATTCCGCGGGCGAGCGGGGCATACCCGGGGGTGACCTTGAGCGGGTTCACCCACACGGTGCGAAAGGCGACCCGCGTGAGTCGCCCCATCTGTTCGGCGAGCACGTTCGGATCCCCGCGGTCCCATCCGTCGCTCACGATGACGACGATCGCGCCTCGCGCCATCCCGCGCACGCCCCAGGTGTCGTTGAACGTGCGCAGACTCTCGCCGAGGCGGGTGCCACCGCTCCAGTCGACGACCTGTGCCGATGCGCGTTCGAGCGCGCGGTCTGGGTCGCGCTGGGCGAGGTGCTTGGTGAGTCGGGTCAGTCGGGTGCCGAAGGTGAACGCCTCGACGCGCTGCCTGCCGACGAGCGCGGCATGCATGAAGCGCAGCATCGCCCGCGAATACGGTTCCATCGATCCGGAGATGTCGAGGAGCACGACGAGGCGTCGCTGTCGATCGCTGCGTCGTCGACGGTGCAGCACGATCGACTCGCCCGAGTTGGCGAGCGCCTCGCGCACCGTGGCGCGCATGTCGTGGCGCGGACCGCGACGCTTGGACGGAACGAGACGAAGCGACTCGCGGCGGGGCCCGGTGACCCCGAGACGCGACATGAGGAGCTGGGCCTCGCGCATCTCGTCGGGGGAGTACTTGGCGAAGTCCTTGTCGCGCAGCGTCTCGACGCGGGAGAAGCGCAGCTGGATGGAGTCCTGGACGTCGCCATCGTTGCCGTCGGTCGACTCGTCTTCGTCGTCGACGAGGAGGGTGAGGTTCTCGACCGGCTCGTCTTCGTCGTCGACGTTTGCCTCGCGATGTTCCCAGAACACCGCAAAGGCGCGATCGAAGAGCGGGTGGTCCTCGGGACGACGCACGAGCGTGGCGCGAGCGGCCCAGTAGACGGAGTCGCGATCGGCGAGCGAGACGAGCCCGAGAGCAGACACGAAGGTGAGGACCGAGTCGAGTGGCACGCTCAGTCCTGCGCCGCGCAAGACGCGGGCGAAGGACACCGCCATCGCATCGGCGGACGATCGCTGGGCGGTGGTCATGCGGGCGAGGTCAGCCGTGCATCAGGCCCTTGTCGAAGGCCTGTTTGATGAGCTGCGGGATGCCGTGCTCGGTGACGCGTTCGTGGTCCTCGCGATACTTGAGCACCGTGCCGAGGGTCGCGGCGACGACGGAGTCGTCGAGTTCGCGCACGCCGAGTCGGGCGAGCGCGGTCGCCCAGTCGATCGTCTCGGCGACGCCTGGCGGCTTGTAGAGGTTCATCGAGCGCAGGTTCGCCACGGCGGAGGCGACCTGCTTGGCGAGTGCCTCCGACACCTGCGGCACCCGCATGCGCACGATCTGCACCTCGCGCTCGAAGCTCGGATGCTCGACCCAGTGATACAGACAGCGACGCTTGAGCGCGTCGTGCACGTCGCGCGTGCGGTTCGACGTGAGCACGACGATCGGCGGGGTCTTCGCGCGATACGTGCCGAGCTCGGGCACGGTGATCTGGAAGTCCGAGAGCACCTCCAGCAGGTAGGCCTCGAACTCGTCATCTGCACGGTCGATCTCGTCGATGAGCAACACCGCGGGTGTCGCCCGGTCGTCGAGCGCGCGCAGGAGTGCACGCTTCACGAGGAAGCGCTCGTTGTACAGCTCGCTCTCGAGCGCGGCGGTGTCCTTGGTCTTGGACTCACCGGTGGCCTCTGCGGCGCGCAGATGCAACAGCTGACGCGAGTAGTCCCAGTCGTAGACGGCCTG
>CAYXIY010000088.1:0-4656 GCA_964465475.1 uncultured Acidimicrobium sp.
ACCTACATCAACGAACACGGTGTGGATGCGGCGATCGCCCGCGTCGACACCGCGCTCGCCGAACGCGAGGCCGCCAAGGACCGCAACGCGTTGCTGCAGGAAAAAGGCGACGACGCCAACCACTCTGGCGATCGCATCGTCGAGATTCGCAAGAAGGTCGCGGGCAACTAGCCCGCGACGGTCGTCGTCGACGCGGGAACGGTCGTCTCCGGCACGGTCGTCGGGACCGTCGTCGGCGGCGGGGAGAGCGTGTCGATCAGCATCTGTGCCGCCTCGACGTACATCTGTGCGCGCAGGCGATAACCGACGGGTTGCAGGTGCAGTCCATCAAAGGCCATGAGCTTCGGGTTCGCCACGACGATGGACGCCCAGTCTGCAACGACGACGTTCGAACGTTCGCTCGCCACCTCGACGAGCGCGGCGTTGAAGGTCGCCGAGCGCTTCGGGTAGTACGGGGCGTCCGTGCGCCACACGTTGAACCACACGATCGGGATGTCGCCGACGAGTGCGAGCATCTCGCGGATGCGCGCGACGTAGAACGCCTTGTCGCCCGAGTGCTGCAGGTCGTTGCTGCCGAGGGCAATGATCGCGGCGTCCGGTCGAAGCCCGGTCGCGGACAACTTCTTCAGCGTCTTCACTCCGTTGCGGGCGGTGCCGGCAGGACCGGAGATGTTGCGTGCGAACACGCCGTCGACGACGAGGGTGTTGAAATAGCCGACGGCCTTCAGCTTCGGCGTCACGTTGCCGAACCCTCGGTAGTTCGTTCCCCACGTCAGGCTGTCGCCGAGGACGAGCAGTGTCGGCGGAGGCGGCGGGGCAGTCTTGGCCTCGACCGTGGCGACGCCGACGAGACAGACCACCAACGATGCGGCGATCGCCGCGATCCGTCTCACGGTCAACCCCAACAGCGGAACACGGTCGCGGGAGCCTCGATCGTGAGCGACTCGCCGTGGCGCAGCAGGCAGGCCTGTCCGCGCTTCAAGGTGTCGTCTCCGCCCGCCGTGCACAGGGCGATCTCGGTGGCGTGCGTGGAGCGCACGGTGACGCCCTTGTCGCCGTCGATCCTCTGCACGCCGAAGGCCGTGGTGGGGGCGAAATACTCGACGCGGTCGGCGTTACGTGAACTCTCGACGAGTGGTGGCGGCATCGGGACGAACGAACTCGTGCGCATGAACTCGGCGACGTCCACGTGCTTGCGGGTGAATGCAGCACGCACGACGTTGTCGCTCGCCGACATCACCTCGACGCCCGTGCCGCGCAGGTAGGCGTGCACGTTGCCCGCATCGAGGAAGATCGCCTCACCGGGGGCGAGCACGACGTGGTGCATGAGGAGCGCGACCAGCACGCCACCCGAACCGGGATGGTGTGCTGCAAGGTGTGCCGCATACTCAGGCAGGTTGCCGGGCAGGTCGTGACGTGGGGTGTCGAGTGCGAAGCGCACGAAACCCTCGATGCCATCGCTTCGCAGACGAGCGGCAAGGTCGCGCAGTTTGAGTCGCGCGAAGAGCTCGAGTGACTCCTCGACGGGGCGAAAGCCACTGATTGCCTCGAAGCGATCGAGGGCGACGAGGAGCTCGGGCTTGGCCGAGGTGTCGCGATAGATGCGCTGTGGTGAGTCGAGCGGGATGCCGCGCGCATCCTCGCGCGCGAATCCGGCGCGCGCCTGCGTGGCGGTCGGATGCGTCTGCAGCGACAACGGCTGTGCGGCGGCGATGACCTTCACGAGGAACGAGAGCTCGCCGACGACATCCGAGAGCGGTTGGGTTCCCGTCGTCGTCGTGATCTGCGACGGCCCACCTGGATGCGTACCGAACCACAACTCGGCCCACGGCTTGCCGTTGGTCAGCGCGCCGAGGAAGTCGGGCAGCGCCTCGGTGTCACCCCAGTCGTAGTGAGCGACGGTGCCGTGGAGGAGGTGCAACGACTACCCCTGGGTGCTCAGCGCGTGTGCGTGTGCTGCAGCCTCTGCGATCGGCAACTCACTCGTCGTGCCCGCCAGCCTGTCGCGCACCTCGACGGTGCCCTGGGCGACGCCTCGACCCGCGACGATGATCGTCGGGAAACCGAGCAACTCGGCGTCCTTGAACTTCACTCCCGGCGACACGCCGACCCGGTCGTCGATCACGACTGTGAGTCCGAGCGCCTCGGCGTCGGTGGCGATGCGCTCAGCCGCCGACGTGATCGCGCCGTCGTCCTTGCCGGCGATCACGATGTGCACGTCGAAGGGAGTGATGGCCCGGGGCCAGCGCAGACCGAGCTCGTCGTGGGTGGCCTCGGCGATGGCCGCGACCGCTCGCGACACGCCGATGCCGTAGCTGCCCATGGTGACCACTTGCTGTTTGCCGTTCTGGTCGAGCACCGACAGCTCGAGGGTCTCGGCGTACTTGCGGCCGAGCTGGAAGACGTGGCCGATCTCGATGCCGCGCTTCACGGTGAGTGCGCTCGCACACTTCGGGCACAGGTCGTCGTCGCGCACCTCGGCGACGTCGATCACGCCGTCGCCGGAGAAGTCGCGTCCCGCCACGAGGTGCACGACGTGCTTGCCGTACTCGTTTGCACCGGTGATCCACGCGCTGCCGGTGGCGATGCGCGGATCGAGCAGGTACCGAATGCCCGACGGGTTGTTCGCGCCGAGGATTCCCGGTCCGATGTAGCCCTTCTTCAGCGTCGGGTGCTTGGCGAAGTGCGTCTCGTCGAACGGCTCGACTTCGGCGGGGGACAGCTGTGCTTCGAGGCGCTTCATGTCGACCTCGCGGTCGCCCGGCACGCCGATGGCAAGTGGTTCGACGCGACCGTCGGGGTGGCGCACGTTGACGACGACGTTTTTCAGCGTGTCGCTCGCGGTCCACGCACGATCGGAGCGTGTGAGGTCGGCTCGATCGTTGAACAGGTCCACGAGCGTCTGGATGGTCGGAGTGTTCGGCGTGTCGACGACGCGTGCCGCCGGCGTCGACGAGAAGTCCACCGCGCTCGCTGCACCGACGCGCACGGCTTCGGTGTTGGCCGAGTAGGTGCACGACGTGCACGTGACGAAGGTGTCCTCGCCGATGTCGCAGGGAAAGAGGAACTCCTCCGAGGCGGATCCACCCATCGCCCCCGACATCGCCGACACGATCGCGAAGGGAAGACCGAGTCGGTCGAAGATGCGCACGTAAGCGGCGCGATGGGCGTCATAGGAGCGCTGCAGTCCTTCGTCGTCGACGTCGAAGCTGTAGGAGTCCTTCATCGAGAACTCACGACCACGCAACAACCCACCGCGGGGACGCGCCTCGTCGCGGAACTTGTTCTGGATCTGATACAGCCACACGGGCAGGTCCTTGTAGCTCGAATACAGGTCCTTCACGAGGAGCGTGAACATCTCCTCGTGCGTCGGGCCGAGCAGGTAGTCGACCTTGCGGCGGTCCTGGAGTCGGAACAGCGTGTCGCCGTAGTCGGTCCAGCGGTTCGTCGCCTCGTACGGCTCGCGGGGGAGCAGCGCCGGAAAGTTCACTTCCTGGGCGCCGATGGCATCCATTTCCTCGCGGATCACCCGCGCGACGTTCTGATAGATGCTCCATCCGAGGGGCAACCAGG
Organism: uncultured Acidimicrobium sp.; assembly: GCA_964465475.1. Lineage (GTDB taxonomy): Bacteria > Actinomycetota > Acidimicrobiia > Acidimicrobiales > Ilumatobacteraceae > UBA3006. The sequence goes on from CAYXIY010000088.1 coordinate 3,574, forward strand.
TGTAACCACCGGGGGCCGCGCGGCGGATGTAGCCGGCGCGTACCAAGAGGCGGTGGCTGGGGACCTCGGCATCCACGGGGTTGTCCCGCAGGGTGCGCACGAACAGGCTGGAGAGGCGCTTGACCACGTGCCAACGGTAGTTCGCGGGGGTATGATTTATGCGTCCTTTGAAGTTCGGTGAACGAAAAGGCGTGGGTCTTCCAACCCACGCCTTTTGTTGTCTTATCGGGTGGTGTGGGCCTCGGCGCGAGCCGGTGCCTGTGGCATCCGGGAGGGGAGGTTGAACATGGCGAGTACGAGTGGCACCACGCAGTCTGGCCCCGTCGTCGACCGAGTCTCCCAGATCATCTCTCCGATCGTCACCGACCTCGGTCTCGACCTGTACGACCTCGAGTTCGCCGGCGGCATCCTGCGCGTCACCGTCGACACCCAGCCCGGCCAGCCCTCGGGCGTGAGCCTCGACACCATCGCGCTCATCACCCGACTGATCTCGCGCGAGTTCGACCACAACGACCCGATGCCCGGCCGCTACACCCTCGAGGTGACGAGCCCGGGTCTCGAGCGCACGCTGCGCCTGCCAAAGCACTTCATGCGCGAGGTCGGCAAGACGGTGAACATTCGTCTCACCGCACCGGTCGACGGCACGCGTCGCGTGCAGGGCGTGATCGTGTCGGCCACCGACACCAACGTGACCGTGCGGAGCGAAGACGCCGCACTCACCGAGGTCGTCGTCGACTATTCATCGATCGAAAAGGCAAAGACGGTTTTCCAGTGGGGTCCGGCACCGAAGCCGGGCTCGAAGAAGTCGTAGAGATACGGAGGTCAACGCATCATGAGCAACCTTGACATGACAGAAGCAATCCGAATGTTGGCGGGCGACCGCGGCATTTCCGTGGACTCGCTGTTGCAGGTCCTCGTCGAGGCCCTGGCGACCGCCTACAAGAAGCGTCCCGGTGCGGCCGAGGAAGTGATCGTCGGCATCAATCCGGAGAACATGGACATCACGTTCACCGCCTACGACGTCGACGACGACGGCAACTGGATCAACGAGCGCGACGACACGCCGAAGAAGGACGAGCTCGG
>CAYXIY010000089.1:0-4524 GCA_964465475.1 uncultured Acidimicrobium sp.
CGAATGGCGGCATGGCACAGCTGGTAGAAGTTCACGCTGGTGGTGTCGACGGCAAGCACCTGTCCCGGCGCTGCGCCGAGCGACGCTCGGCCGATCAGGTCGCCGGTCGACTGGGCCTCGTCGATCCAGTCGTTCCAGCCGTCGACGAGACGAGATCCCCACTCCTCGCGCAGGTAGGTCTGAACGACGTCGATGGTCGCCCGCGGAAGCCGACCGAGGGAGTTTCCGTCGAGGTAGCAGATGGAATCGTCGTCGATGACGAATTCGTCGCGAAACGGTGCGAGTGGATCGTCGGCGTCGAGGCGTTCTGCGGCGATGCGTGACGTCGGGGAGATCTCGGGCACCGTCGTATCGTAGGGCGCTAGGCGATTGACGGCTCGTGCGCGTCGAACGCCCACGCGCGATGTGTCGTCGAGTCGTGGACGGCGATGCCGATCGACCAGCCGCGCCGTGCGTGGCCAGAGTCCCAGGTTGACCACGACAGATCGTCGAGTCGCGATCCGAGTTCCTCAGAGTCGGGCGGCCACACGTCGAGGAAACCGGTGATGGCCGCGAGCAACCACCACGCGTTGTAGCGACCTGCGGCGTTGCCGCGACGTCGACCGTTCGGGCCACCGCTCGCGCCCGCCCATACGAGCATCGTGAGTGCGTCTGCGCTCGCTAGAGGGCTCGTTCGTACATCCGACTGGGCGAGGTGCGTGATCGCGGCGTCGATCGAGTCAGATGACGAAACGTTCCACGTCACAGAGTCGGCCTGCGTCCACGGTTCGATGAGCAGGCGAAAAGCTTCGCTGACGTCCGGCGCAGGAATTTCTCCCGCGTCGCGACGATCGAGCGTCGTCCACGACGACGATGGTTCTGGTGACGGTGTCTCGACGTCGGAGTCCCGATAGGTCGGGAGGAGGTAGTCGGGTTCCCATGCGGCGAGTCGCGGTGGGATCTCGAGTGCGGGAAAGATGTCGGCGTCGATGAGTTCCCCACGGATCGCTCGTTCGTGCGCGACATATGCCTGGGTCGGGCCGTGTTCCAGATGTGGAAGGAGTTCGGCGAAGGCGTGGTGCTGTGCGACAACTTCGGTCAGCGGTCCGAGGGTGAAGCGACTCGCATCGTCGAGCACGCGAGCAGCGTGGTGAGCGGGTGCGTGGAGAGCGAGTCGGTAGTCCGCGAGCGCCGCCGCCGGCCACACCTGTCGACCCGAACTTGCCGCAGCGCGTGCCGCCGTGCGCAGGTCGAACAGTTCGTCCCAGTCGCGCGAGGAGGTGAGTCCGTCGATGTGGCGAACGAGTCCGTCGACGTCACCGTGGTCGATGAGGGTGCGAAACGACGTCATATGAGCGGCCACGGATATCGGGTGCCGGATTGATCGACGGGGAAGTGTCCGCCCTCGTGCAGCCACGACGCTCGTTCCTGGAGTGCCTCGATCTCGTCGTCGGTGAGGAGTGCCGCCACCTCGAGGGGCACGGTGTCGGCAACTGACGTGAGGGCTTCGCTGATCGTTGTCGACAACGGTTCGGTGGCGAACTCCCAGATCACGGTGCGCAACTTGAAGTCTGCGCTGAAACAGACGCCGTGGTCGATTCCCCACACGTGGTCGGCGGAGTCGACGATCACGTGTCCTGCCTTGCGGTCGGTGTTGTTGGCGACGATGTCGAAGGCGCAGATCACTTTCAGCGTCTCGTGAAGTTCTTCGCGGGATTCAAACAACGAGAAGTAGTGCAGGTTCGGATCGTGTTCGACGAACAACTGCACCGAGCCCTCACCGAAGGGTCCGTCACGCAACACCGTCGGGGGCACGATGTCGAATCCCATGGCGGTTGCCAGGCGATATGCGGCCACCTCGCGGCGATGGAGACCGGGCGGGAAGTCCCACAGCGGGCGCTCTCCCTTGAGTGGCTTGTAGATGACGTTGGCGGATCGATCGGCGTGGGTGATCGAACAGAGCAGCGTCGCGTTGCTGCTGTGTGGCATTCGGCCGAGCACCGTGAGTTCCCCCGCGAGGAGGAAGTCGACGTCGCTCAGTTCATTCGTGGACACGCGTGACCATCGACGTTCTTGGGGCGGCCACAGAAGATGCACGCGGGTCGTCCGGCCGCAACGACGTCGTCTGCATGTTCGCAGAATGCCGCCGCCTGGCCACGCGAGATGTACACGCGAACCCGGCCGACCTCGTCGTCCTCGCCCTCGGTGAAGGCCTCGTCGTCTCGCATCTCGTCGATCTGGATCACCATGTTGTCGTTGCGCGGGTCGTAGGCGATGCCCACGGTGCCGACGACGAAGGAGACGTCCAGCGGCGTGCTCATCTGCATCGCGTCGTCGAGCGGCCGCTCCTGGACGTCGGGAGCATCGGCAAGGAGTTGGCGAATGTATTGCGACAGGGCTGCGACCTGCTGCTTCTCGCACTTCATGGTGATGTGACGGCCCTGGCTACGAATCTGCAGATAGAAGGTTCGACTGCCCGGTTCGCCGATCGCCGCCGTGGTGAACGCATCCACGTCGTCTGATTCGAAGTAGGTGCTCATGACGGGCGCAGATCCTTCAGCGATCCACCGGTCAGGTTCACACCGAGTACGACCGGCCCACTCGCCGAATACATGATTGCGGTGATCGAGCACGTACTGATCACGATGCGCTGGAACAAGTCGATGTGGGTGCCCATCGCGTGTGCGACCGCCGCCTTGATCGGGTCGGCATGCGAGACGCACACGACGACCTTGCCAGGGTGGCGGGAGCGGATGTCGTCGATCGCACTGACCATCCGCGTCTGCATCTCGAGGAAGCTCTCGCCGTTCGGAAAGCGGAAGGTGCTCGGCGCCTTCTGCACCGTCGTCCATTCGGGTTTCTTCATCAGGCGCTTGAGCGGGGCACCGGTCCAGTCGCCGAAGTCGCATTCGAGGAGGCCCTTGTGGATGATCGTCGTGCGCTTCGTCGCCTTCGAGATGGGTGCGGCGGTCTCACGTGCTCGCTCGAGTGGCGAGGCATAGACGGCGGCGACGGGACCAATTTCGGCGATGCGCTGGGCGGCACGCTGGGCCTCGGCGACGCCGGTCTCGGCAAGATGAAGACCGCGGGCCCGACCGGGGAGGACCTTGCCAGTGGTCGGTGTTCGGCCGTGTCGCACCAGCAACACGAGGGTGGGCGCCAGATCGCGAGCCATGTGTGCTGATCAAACTATCGTGCGGTGCAGTGGCTACACCATCCCAGCGATCGGTTCACTCGTCGTTGATCCAGCTCGAACGCGACATCCATGCGTGTACCAAGTGCCCGCGGCTCGTCAAGTGGTGTTCGAAAGTGGCCAAGGACAAGCGTGCCGCGTATGCGAACGACGACTATTGGGGGAAACCGATTGCAGGCTTCGGCGACCCGCTCGCGCGAATCCTCGTCGTCGGACTCGCTCCCGGAGCACATGGCGCGAACCGTACGGGTCGCGTGTTCACGGGGGATCGCAGCGGAGAGTGGTTGTTTCGTGCGCTGCACAAGGCCGGTTTGGCAAACCAACCCCAGTCGAATGCCCGAGGCGACGGACTGCAGTTGAAGGACGCCTGGGTGACCGTCGCGGTCCGTTGCGCACCACCGCAGAACAAGCCGACGCCGACGGAGAAGAAGCGCTGTGCGCCGTATCTCGAGCGCGAACTCGAGGCGCTGTCGAACGTACGTGTCGTGATCTGTCTTGGATCGATTGCGCTGCAGTCGATGTGCGACCTGCTGGAGATCTCCCCGCGACCGAAGTTCGGTCACGGCGTGGTGGTGAAGACGAAGACGGTGACGCTGGTGTGCAGTTACCACCCGAGCCAGCAGAACACCTTCACGGGAAAGTTGACCGAGCGCATGCTCGACTCGGTCGTGGCCAAGGCGGTTCGCCTGGCCAAGTGACGGTCAGTGCGCCGCAGGTGCGCTGCCGTCGGCCTTCTTCTTCGGCGGTGGGACGCCGACGACCGGCGAGCGATCGGCGAAGTCCGGCCATCGACGACGGCTGACGATGCTGAGCGTGCGCAACAACTTCATCGCGGTTGCGTCCGTTTCTGCCGGTCGGGCGATGATGGTGCCGTCCTTGATCATCCGGTTCATGACCTCTTCGCCAAGCTCCGTTCGCACCACGCACAGCGTCCACGCGTTGTCCTCGCCGATGCCGCCGGTGGAGATGTCGGCGTGTTCGGCGGCGAAGTCCGGGCACATCTTGCAGCCCTCGCGGGTCCACTTGTGGCATTCCTTGAGGTCGATCTCGTGGTACGAGCCGTCCTTCATCCAGATTTGGAAGACGCCCTTGATGTTCATCTTGACCATCTCTTCCTTGCGCAGGCCGTACTTGGCCAGGAAGAGTTCCTCGAAGATCGCGTCGTCGAAGGTCTTGGAACACAGGAGCCCGATGTTGAAGAGGAATGGCTTACCGGTCTTGCCGACCTTGCGCTTCCACATCACGGGCAACACCGAGGACTGACAACTCATCCCGACGAGCGCGAGTCGCGACAAACCGGCGTCCTGGGCCTCCTTCAGCGCGAGGGTGTTCGCCGAGTAGGTGTAGCGGCT
>CAYXIY010000090.1:0-4452 GCA_964465475.1 uncultured Acidimicrobium sp.
GCTTCCTGCTCACCGTCTCGCGACGCTGACCGCGAATCTTCGCCACGTCGGTCACGGAATAGTCGTGTCCGTCGATCATCTCGAGGAGTTCGAGGTTCTCGTCGCCGACAGCCTTGCGCACGATCGCCATCTGCCGCTCGCGCTCGTCGCGCTCGACGACGTCCTGTGCCAGGTCGAGGTTGCTCGGAACGGATGCGTCCGGGTTCGTCATCAGGTCGTATGACCCGACGGTGCGGGTGAACCGTGCTCCCTCACCCCGCTGCGCCGCAATGCGACGCTTGTAGTCGAGGACCTTGTTGGTCACCTGACGTCGTGCGTAGACGACGGGGTCCGGGTGCTGTGCGACGACGAAGTCGATCTGCTCCATGAGGAGCTCGACTGCGAACATCACGATGTCATCGACCGCATGTCGCGGGACGTCTCGCCGCTTGGAGACGAGTCGGTACATCTCCGTGTAATACCCCTGGACGAAGATGTCCTTGTGCAGTGGTCGGTTGGTGGTCATGTGGTCCCCTCTCAGGTCTCGGTCGGTGGTCGTGGTGTCTGTGGTGCTGGTCAAGTCCTGGAGGGACTGAATGGTGGTCTTGCGGGTTGTCCGGTTGGTCTGTGCGACGGCCTCCTTGGTCGTGGTTGGGATCGGGTCCGAGACTGTAGCACCTCGAATAAGAAGTGCAACTTTCTCGGCTGGCTTATTGGTCATATTGACTAGTATAGCACATGGTGTAGCAGAGTGAGAAAACCCTTATTTTTATTGGATTTTATGCAATTCTTGGGGTTGTGGCCATCTGGCGCCTTGCAGGGGGCTCGGGGCGCCCCCATCAGGTGTCCCCCACCCTAAAATGACTTAGCGGTAAAGTTACGAAAACGTCACTTTCGTTCGTTTCCCTTCTACACCATGGATTTTCGCCCAACTCCCCCCACCGACGACTTCCCCGCCCACTTCCACGTGGCCGTCGACGTCGTCGCCCTGACGATCCGCCACAACCTGCTGCAGGTCGCCGTGGTCCGCCGCAACGGGAGCCTCTCCTGCATCGCAGATCCCACGACCGGGATCGTGCGGGAAGTACACCGCGAGCCCTTCGACTATGCCCTTCCAGGCGGGCACGTGGACTGGGAGTCGGAAGGACTGGTGGATGCCGCACGTCGCGAGGTGAAGGAGGAGACGGGAATCGACATCGACGCCGACGACCTCATCCAGCTCGGCGCCTACGGCGACCTCGGCCGTGACCCGCGACCCGGCCGCACCGTGAGTGTCGCCTTCGTCGCCTTCAGCCCGAACTTCGCCTCCCCGTTCGCGGGAAGTGACGCCGCCACTGCCGAGTTCATGGACGTGGTCGAGGTGCTCGCGGAACCGAATCGCCTCGAGTTCGACCATGAGCGCATCGTGCGCGATGCAATCGCGCGGGTGCGGCTATTGATGGAGACGACACCCATCGCACTCAAGTTCTGCGAGGAGGAGTTCACGATGAGCGAACTTCGCCACGTCTACGAAGTGATGTTCCATCCCGCCTACAACGACAAGGCCGACACGCTGCGCTACGCCGATCGTCTGCGTCGCGACGCCGGCCACGCCAAGCTTCGCGACAGCGACCGCCAGATTGCCATGTTCTCGCGCGCAGCGAAGGACTCCTCGTTCGACTTCAGCCTGCCGACGAGCGTCGTGCCCATGCGTAACTCCTCGAAGGCCAATTCCACTCGCGACGACGACGTGGCGTTCGTGGTGCAGAACGCGCTGAAGAGCCACTACTTGAAGTCGCTGCGATCCACCGAGCGCACCGAGACGAGCGCACGGGACCGCATGAAGTTGTCGTTCGACGCGGCGAACTTCGCACGCAAGGTGGAGGCCATTCCGGGATTCGTGCATCGCGTGGAGGGCAAGTCGAGGAGTTCTGCGAGTGGCATCGGCAAACCCGCGCAGGTCTATCGCCGTGGCAAGGTCGAACGTCTCGACCCTCCGCTCGTCGTGCCGAAGAAGCCGACGAAGCCCGCCAAGCGCGCGCCTCGCGGCTAACTCCGCGACACCCCTCTGGCACAATTCTCCTCGTCAACCAGCACGTATCCGCATGAGCGGGTACGTGCTTTTCGTTTACCGGGAGGAGATTCCATGTACTACAACGTGCTCGAGGCCTACGAGGAGACCAGGGAACTGGCGGGGCGGATCCACGCCCTGCACGTGTCGAGCGGGACCGCGTCCCCGCACTGCATCCTGTGCGACCAGCCATATCCGTGCGAGACCGTCCAGACCGCGATGGCCATCGAGGGGATCACCCTCGTACCCGTGCGCATGTTGCGCGACGAACCTTCGAGCATGACCCGCGAGGAGTGGGTGACCCAGTCGCTCCAGCAGATCTCGATCGCCCTCGGCGAGATGATCGACCACCGCAGCGAGCACCACCTCGAGGTGTTCGAACACCTGATGCACCTCCACGGCTTGCCCCGGATCACCCAGACCGCACGCGCGATGACCGGGTACAGCGAACTCGCGATCGGTCTCATCCACCCGCACCATCGGGAACCGATTCCGCTGTGGGAGCTACGAGCCGACCTCATCGCCCCGTCGCTGCGGGTGAAGGTGTGGCTGGACCCGGCGGAGACGTCCGTGACCCGGCCGTTCCTCGTCGACATCGCGTGTGCGGCGATGCAGCCGGTCGAGGCGTGCCAGCTCATCGACTGGTGGCGTGCCCCGGGAATGGCCGCCACGGCCACGGTGACCCAGGAGCTGCCGCCGAACGGAGCCCTGATCGCCGAGGTCGTGCGGACCCTGGTCGGGGCCACCGTCGAGGTCGCCGAGTCGGCCGCGGCGGGACTGGACTGGGACGTCTGGTCGGAGGACCTGGACTGATCGCGCACGTTTGTAACGATTCGGTGCGTTTTCCCCTGGGTGGTCAGAAATGGTGGGAATCCGAACATTTGTTCGCCTACTATCTCTGACCCACCCATGGGGTTCAATCCGACCACCACCGACCAAGGAGACACACATGACCAGTGACAATTCCGGGTTCTCGCCACGTGAATGCGCGGCGTTGAAGCGACGACTGATCGCAGCCCTCGCCGACGCAGGACTAGGTGGAATGGTTCCACCGAGTGCGGTGAGCGTCACCGAACAAGGAGTGTCACTGAACATGAACATCAACGAAGCACGGTGGTTCACGAACCACATCACCGACATCGCGGACGGGTCGAACTCGTCCGCACCTTCGAAGGCGTCGACGTCGATCTCGACGCAGGACCAACTCGCGTTGGTCTTCGAGGAGGTCCACACCACCCCGACCGGTTATTCACCGGCGCGCGTGTTCGCGAAGGTGGCGGCATGAACGTCGACTTCGGAACGATCAGCGAGGGCGAACTCCAGTCGTTGGCGTCGGCGATCCGCGTCGCGACCATCGAAGAAGACCGTGGCGTGGGCGTCGTGTTGCGATGCGTCAACGGCGTACGCACGTGGGACCTCGGGTCGGACGACATGTGGATGCGCATCACAGGGGATGCACAGAACTTCGACGGCGTCTACCACCTCCCGGCGCGCATCATCCTCGGTGCGGCGGAGTTCTCCGAGAACTCCGGTGGATGCAACCTCGTCGTGCGTGACCGCATCGTGGTCGCGACCGCGACGAACGGCACCTCACTCGAGCTCGCACTCGGGACCAAGGAACCAGTCGTGCGCACGAGTCCACCCATCGGCACCGTCACCGTGACGGTGGGACTGCGCGACTTGCAGCGGATGTTGTCGGTCGCGACCGAGATGCCACTCGACGTGGACGACATGATGTCCCTCTACTCGAAACCCCCCACCGGGCACGTCGAGGTCTCCAAGGGGAAATTGACCCTTCGACGCAGTTGGTCGTACGTCAACTGTCCCGACACGATCGTCACGGTCCCCGCGAAGACCACTGGCACGGGAACCTTCTACTGCAAGTACTACGCGTTGACGAACTTCCTCTCGCGACAGATCATCGGTGGAGACCCGGACGTGACCATCGCATTCGACCCTCTCGACGGACGGTTCCTGTCCGCATCGTTCGACAATGCGACGATCTACGTCGAACGACACCCCCAGGGTGCGGCGACGTTCTATCCGCAGATCATCCACTGGTTGAAGGAAAACGACTACCAGTTCGTCGAGGACGTTCCGAGCAGCACCATCGCGGTGAAGCACGAGAACGTGGCGGTTCGACTGCAACTCCTGGACGGTGCGGAGGAAATCCTCCGGTCGACCGTCACCGTCCTCCACGGCGTCAAGGAGACGGCGAAGTTGTTGCGCGAACTGAACCGACTCAACACCACGCGAGCAGGCATCCGCATCTGGCACGACAACAACATGATCGTCGTCGGACGCGACGACCGATGCGAGGGTTCGTCGAACCTGAAACCGATTCTCGACTCACTCACCCGCGAGGCACGCGACTTGGGTGGTCTCCTCGGTCCGATGTTCGGCGGCACCCAACCGGCGAAGGC
>CAYXIY010000091.1:0-4418 GCA_964465475.1 uncultured Acidimicrobium sp.
TCGGAGCGGGCACGACCTTCACGATCGTGGCCGTGCTCATGCTCGCCTGCACCGGTCTCGCGGCCCTACAGCATCGGGCAATCATGCGAGGCGAACTACCCGCCCAATGACGTAAGGCGCCTCACCCGGGGATCGTCCAGTCCGCACAACCCGACGAGCAATCCGACCGTGCGCGCCACGTCGAGCGAACCTTCAGCCACCATTCCCTCGATGTCTGCCCAATCTTTCGTCCGATTGAAGAGTGCCTTGAACACGGCGAGGTGAACCGCCGACAGAATCGGGACCGCGCGACCACGAAAGTCGACGTGAGTGACGTGTCGGGCCACATCGTCGTGGAACGTGGTCACGTTGAAGAACAAATCGATCGGAGTTTCCCCCCACATGATGCGAACCTGATCGTCGCGTTGAGCCGCAGCGACGTGGTCCTCGCGCACCTGAACGACACCCTCCAAGGCACTGACAACACGCGAAATCTCCGATGCCTCAACAAAGATGTTGACGTCGATGTCGATCGTTCCTCGCGGTTCCCGCGTGTGATAGGCAAGCGCAAATGCCCCGCCGAATGCATGTGGGATGCGTGCCTGAGTCAATAGTTCGTCCAGTCGGACGATCTTGCGAACGAGCGAAGTCACCGAGGAAACCTCGGGTAGCCACAGACCAGGGCAGGCTTGCGGCGAGGAAGACTCTCCGCCAGTTCGATGACCTGAACGAGCTTTCGTGAGACTTCCTGGTCCGAGACCGATGGCGACGGCTTCAAGGACACTTCGAGTGAAAAGCCGCAGGCCTCGACGAGGTAGGACACGGTGTCCATGGTCGGCGAGCGACGACCGGATTCGATCTCGACGATCGCGGCTGGGAAGGTTTCGGCCCTGCGGGCCAACTCCCGCTTAGAGAAACCTGCTGCCTCTCGCGCCACGGTGACGACCTGGTTCAGGTTCATGGAGAGAGCATATCTACAGGTGTTATAGAAAACAATAACATTTATGCGAGACTGGACGGACGCGTCAACTCGGTCGATTCCTAGACTGAAATGCATGGGTGTCGCACAGCGTCCCGTGTTGGCCGAATTCGACGCGCGCACCGATTCCTTCGAGTCGATCTGGGAAGCCTTCGTCCGCGACGGGGCCGCAATCGTGCACCACATGCTCGCACCCGACACCCTCGCCCGATTGCGTGAAGAACTCGCCTCCACGACGCGCGCGACGTCCGCAGGAACAAAGTCGACCGACGCGATGGTCCAGAAATTCTGGGGATCCAATACGAAGCGTTTCACGCGACTCGCCGCTCGCTCGGCGACGTTTCGGGACGAGGTCCTCGTGCATCCGATCCTGCGCCAGGCGGCCGATCGAGAGATCGGACCGCACTGTGCCGCATATTGGATGAACACTGGCCAGATGATGATCATCGGCCCCGGCCAGAGCGCGCAGTGGTTGCATCGCGACGCCGACAACTGGCCGCTCGTGCTCGGGCCGAACGAGCGTCCGGTGACGATCTCGTGCATGTTCGCCCTCACGGAATTCACGGCCGAGACGGGTGCGACCCGCGTCGTACCTGGCAGCCATCGCTGGAGCGACTTCGAGCGCACGGCGACCGACGACGAGGTGATCCAGGCAGTGATGCCCGCGGGTAGTGGCCTCATCTACTCGGGTGCGGTCCTGCACGGCGGTGGCAAGAACTCAACGACAGACGTATGGCGCGAGGGTATGCACCTGTCCTATCTCGTCGGCTGGTTGACCCCCGAGGAGGCCGGCTGCATCGGCATCTCCGACGAGGTCGCTCGCACGCTCACCCCCCTCCAGCAACAGCTCCTGGGCTGGCGCTGCTACGACGGCGACACCGCGGCTGCGAGGCTGTGGACCCTCGACTACGAGGACATTCCCGTTGCCCTCGACTGGGAAGCGCGGCGACCGTCATGACGGCCGAGATTCGCGGACTGCGCACGAGTTTCATGAGGGATGACTACGTCTCGCCCGAGGTGTTCGACCGGGACATGGAGCTCGTCTATGGCGCCAACTGGTGCTTTGCCGGTCTCACCCAGGATCTCTCCCACGTCGGAGACCGCCTCGTCGTCGAGATCGGCACCGAGAGCGTGCTCATCGTGCGCAACCGCGACGGCGAACTGCGTGCATACTTCAACGTCTGTCAGCACCGCGGCTCCCAACTGTGCGACGAGAGCGGATCGGGATATGGGGCAGCGATCACGTGTCCGTATCACTCGTGGAGCTACTCACTCGACGGAAGACTCGTCTCTGCGATCCACCACGACAAGGAGGACTTCGACCGGGAGTGCATCTCGCTGTCGTCGGTCCGCGTGGACGAATGGCAGGGATGCATCTTCGTCAACCTGGACCCGCACGGGCCGACGCTCACCGAACACCTCGAAGGGCTCTACAGCGCACCGACGTCCCTGGAACGATTCGACATCGGGTCACTGGTACGTGCGCACCACACCGTGGACGAGGCCAAGTGCAACTGGAAGGTGCTGGTTGAGAATTACTCCGAGTGCCTGCACTGCTCGGTCGTACACCCCGAATTCTGCGACGTCGTCCCCGTCTACAAGACAGGTCGCACGATCGAATCAGATCGTGACGACTGGGCCGCCCGCCTCGCCCCCGGCGCGACTGCCGTGTCGTTCGACAAGACGTCCGCGCTGCCGATGATTCCCGGGATGGACGAACCGCTCGTATACGGGGCGTTCGTCTATCCGAACATGTTGATCGACGTGATGCCGACGTGCGTCGCACTCACCCGATACGTCCCGCGTTCGGCGACGACGACCACCGTGCACACCGACTACCTCTTTCCCGCCTCGGTTGCGTCCGACCCTTCGGCCGACCTGACTCCGACGCTGTCGTTCAACGACCTCGTCAACCAGCAGGACATCGCAGTCTCCGAACGCGTGCAGCGGGGCGTGGCTTCGAAGAGTTTCGTGCGGTCGTATCACACGGGCATGGAGAAGTACGCCCAGCAGTTCGTGAAGCGCTACCGCGCCGACGCGAGCTAGTTGTAGCTGCCGACGGCGAAGTCGGACGACGTCCGGTCGGTGACCTCGGTGAGCGTCTTGGCGAAACGCTCCATGTTGGCGATCCACTGGTCGGCGTGACTGCGATCGTGGGCGACCGACATGGTGATCGACTCGCTCTTGCCCCACGGCGGCAGGAACACCCCGCCATTGAACTGGGTGAGGAAGTGCAGATGCGACACCGCCGTGTTAAACCCCAGGAACTGGCGGTAGTTACGAGCGACCTCGTCGCTGAACACGACGCACACCTTGAACCCGAAGTGGTGGCCGTAGGCGGCGTGACCGTGCGCTCGCAACACCTCGAGTGATTCACGGAGCACGTACTTGCCGACGTCGTCAGCCTGTGCGTACGCGTCTTCGGTGAGCACCTCGGTGAGCGTGGCGACCGCGGCCGCCATCGTCATCGGATTGCCGTTGAACGTGCCGATCTGGTTGTAGCGACCATCCTCGATGAGGCCCATCACCTCGTCCGTGCCACCGATCGCCCCGCATGGAACCCCGCCACCCAGTGCCTTGGCGAGACACACGAGGTCTGGCGTCACACCAAAGAGTCGGGTGGCGCCCCCTCGATGTACGACGAGACCGGTCTTCACCTCGTCGAATGCAAGGAGTGCTCCGTGCCGATGAACGATGTCGCGCACGCCCTCGAGATATCCCGGCTCCGGAACGATGATGCCGGCGTTCATCATCATCGGCTCCATGATCATCCCCGCGATCTGGCCGGGATGATCGGCGAACACCTGCTCGAGTGCCGCAAGGTCGTTGAATGGCACGATGCGTACGAGGTCGGCGACCGCCTGCGGTACTCCCTCGCCAGGTGTGCGCGTCGGATTCGACGCCGGCCCCAGTTGGTCGACGGAGCGAAAGATCGACACGAGCACCGAATCGTGGTGGCCGTTGTAGCCGCCTTCGAGCTTGACGATGAGGTCGCGTCCCGTCGCCGCGCGCATCAGATGGATCGCATCCATGGTCGCTTCGGAACCGGAGTTATTGAACCGCCACTTCGGCAATCCGAAGCGCTGAGCGAGCAGTTCGGCGACCGTCACGATGTCGGGCGACGGCTGGGCGAAATGCGTCCCCTTGGTCACGCGCTCCTGCACCGCCCGCACGATGGCCGGGTTCGCATGTCCGACGACGTTTGCCCCGTAGCCAGCGTGAAAGTCGATGTATCTGTTGCCGTCCACGTCCCAGACGTAGGCCCCATCGCCACGCTCAACCCAGATCGGTACGGGTCGCGAACTCGCCCAACTGGAGGCGACACCACCGGGGATGTGTTTCGTCGCTCGTGCATGGTTCGCGACCGACCCAGGTATTCGGGCAAGGAGGTCTGCTTCCTCAACCGCGATTCGTTTGTCCAGGTCGTTCACCAGGAATAAGGTACACCCATGCAACGACG
>CAYXIY010000092.1:0-2646 GCA_964465475.1 uncultured Acidimicrobium sp.
CTACATCACCAGCGTCAAGCCACCGTCAACCACGAGCACCTGGCCGGTCGCATAGGTGTTGCGGATGAGCGCCAAGGTCGCCTCGGCGCAGTCCTCTGGAGTCGCCGAGCGATGCATCGGCGCCATCATCTTCACCCCGTCGTGTTGGTTCTGCCAGTCCTTCGTCCACGGCGTGGCCACGAGTCCGGGAGCGATCGCGTTCACTCGTACCGGGGCGTGCGACTTCGCCAACAGCAGGGTCATGTGATTCAGCGCAGCCTTCGACATCGAATAGGCGATCGACGAGCCGACCGGGCGCACGCCGGCGATGGAGGTGACGTTGACGACGTTTCCCGCGTCACTGTTCTTCAGGTGTGGGAGCGCATACTTGGTCAGCATCCACGTTCCCTTCACGTTGACCTCGAAGGTGCGGTCGAAGATGTCGTCGGTGAGCGCGTCGAGGTCGCGGTGGTCGACGAGCGTCGTCCAGCCCGCGTTGTTGACGAGGATGTCGAGTCGACCGAAGCGTGCGACCGTCTCGTCGATCAGTCGCTCGCCAGCCGCCTTGTCGGCGATGTCGGCCTGCAAGTAGATCGCGTTGTCGCCGATCGACGCGGCAACCGAGCGGCCCGCCTCGACGGAGGTCGCGGAGTTGACGACGACGTGTGCGCCGAGGGCGCCGAGTCTGCGTGCGATCGCCTCGCCGATTCCACTCGAGGAACCCGTCACGATCGCGACGCGGCCGGTGAACTCACCCATGGTTGGTCCTTTCAGTTGGGAATGCGCAGGAGGGGAGCGGTGAGACACGTCGGTCCACCGTCGCCCTTGACCGCCACGTTGGCGCCGTCGAACACGTGCACCTCGACGCCGCCTTCGCGCAGCTTGCCCTCGATCTCCGGGTTGCCGGCAGCCAGCACGACGACGTTCGGTCGCACGGTGAGGATGTTGGCGCCTTGGGTCAACATCTCTCGTTCGCTGACCGTGAACCACGAGATGCCGCGAGACTCGAGGAACTGCAGCAGCCTCACCGGGGCGAGCGGTTCGTAGACGACGGCCGAGTCATAGGAGATTGGGGAGAGCACCGACATGAGGTGCAGCACCGCCGACGGGCCTTCGTAGTGCGGCAGGTCGAAGGAGAACACCTCGACGCCGTGCGGTGCGAGGAGTGCGCGAATCTGGTCGATGCCCGCCTGGTTCGTGCGGTAGCCGTGGCCGATGAGCAGCGTGCGCTCGTCCAACCACACCTTGTCGCCGCCGTCGGCGAACCCGGGAGCGGAGAGCTGTCCGAGGATGGGCACGCCAAGGGCCTCCAGACTCGCGCGGAAATGCGCCGGCTCCGGCGAGCGAATGGGCTTGGCCATGTTCAGCAGGATGGCGCCGTGCGGCGTCATGATCATCGGGTCGTGCATGTACACCGCGTCGACGAGGCCCTCGACCGGTGGCGCGATGTCGACCTGGCAACCGAGCGACTCGAGGAGTCGAGTGAATCGTTCGTGCTCTGCGACGAGTGCGTTCGTGTCGGGCATCCGCCAATGACCGTCTTCGACGAACTTGCCCGTCGTCGTCGGCGTGCGCACGAGCACGCGTGCAAGTGGCGACACCATGTCGGGCGTGCCCCACGTCGTCGAAGTATGGCTCGTGGACATTGCGTGCAAGCCTAGGCTTGTCTCATGACCTCCCGTCGTGTGATTGCTTCAGGCGTGCTCGCGATCCTCTTGAGTTCCTGCACGATGGACTCGACCCCGTCCGGAAGCCCAGACTCGGTCCCGCCCGTCGACGTGACGACGACGATCGTCGACGACACCGTCGTGGAGACCACGGTCGAGACGACCACCACGACCACGACGACGGTTCCGGAAGTCGACTTCACGTGCGTGACGCTGCTCAAGTGCCAGTTCGCCAACCTCGCGGGCGTCGATTTTTCGCTCCTCAAGCTCGAGTTCACCGACTTCTCCGTGGCGGATTTGACGGGTGCGTCCTTGATGCGGGCGAATCTCAAGCAGACGATCCTCATCCGCACCAACTTGACGAACGCCGACCTGACGGGTGCGAACTTGACGGGTGCGAACCTCACCGGTGCGGTGATTGCTGGTGCGAACTTCACGAACGCCACGTTGACGAACGCGGTGATCTGCGGCATCGATCCGACGACGGCCGTCGGCATCACCGACAAACAACTCGCCGACGCCCAGATGTTCCGCGACAAGGGCAACCGCTACTGCCCGTGATCGTCCAGCCAGCCTCATCGCGCACCCCGGTGCCGTGGCGCAACGGGCTCGGCGTGCAGTACGAGATCACCGCTGACGGCCCGCTTCCCGATGGCTGGGGCTGGCGACTGTCGACCGCCGACATCACGACCGACGTGGCGTTCTCCAGCTTCCCCGGCGTTCAACGATTCTTCTGCATCGGCACGGGTAACGGCGTCGTGCTCACCATTGACGGGGTCGACCATCACTGTGGCCCAGGCTCGATCACCGCGTTTCGTGGGGATGCGGTGGTCGATGCGGCGCTCATCGATGGCCCCAGTTGTCCCGTCAACCTGATGGTCCGCGACGGTGCGTCACATCGTGGATTCCACGTGTCGAAGGCGGGAATGGTCTCGACGGGCTTGGTCGCCGTTGCCCTCGAGGGTGGCGCGACGGTGTCGGCGGGTGCGGATCCGATCGA
>CAYXIY010000092.1:2746-4398 GCA_964465475.1 uncultured Acidimicrobium sp.
GTGGCGATGAACGATGGCACCCAGTCGGCCTCGGGATCGTCTAATGGCTCGACGATCGTGCAGGTGCACCTCACCGAGTTCTCGATCAGCATGGTTCCCGACACTGTCCCACCGGGCGACGTCGTGTTCCAAGTGATGAACCACGGTTCGGTCGAACACAATTTTTCGCTACCGTCGCTCACTGCCGCGACGGCAATGCTCAAGCCCGGCCAGGGTGAGGACCTCGCCGTCTCGGGCCTCGAGAGCGGCGACGTCAACGTGTTGTGTGCGGTCGCGGGACACGATGCCGCCGGCATGAAGGGCGTCCTCCACGTCGTCGATGGCGCCTCCGTCTCCGCGTCGGGTGATTCGGCTGGAGCAGCGGCGACGATGTCCTGGCAGCAGATGGACAAGATGATGGAAGACGTCGCACTGAAGTACCCGGCAAAGACGTCGGGGGTCGGCAACGAGGAACTCGAGTACACGATGTCGCCAGACGGTTACAAGGTCTTCAACCTGGTTGCCAAGGTGATCCCGTGGGAGGTCGAGCCAGGCAAGTTCGTCGACGGATGGTCGTATAACGGGCTCATTCCTGGTCCGGTCATCCACGTGAACGTCGGCGACAAGGTGCGCATGGTGTTGAAGAACGAGCTCCCGGAGTCGACGTCTCTGCACCTGCACGGCATCAGGGTTCCGAATGCGATGGACGGCGTCGATCCCTACACGCAAAAGCCGATCACCCCTGGGTCGGAGTTCACCTACGAGTTCACCGCCCTCGAGCCGTCCGTCGGGATGTATCACTCACACCACGATGCCCAAGTCCAGGTTCCCAATGGACTGGCCGGTGCGTTGTTGATCGGTGACTGGAAGACCCTCGCCATGCAGAGCGCCAAGGGTCGAGTGAAGGACACGAACGGCTTGGCGGAACAGGAAGTGGAGATGGTGTTGAACGACTCGGGAACGATCGGGCTGTCGTTGAACGGCAAGTCATTCCCCGCGACAACTCCATATGCGTTGAAGGTGGGCGAGTCGATGGTCGTGCACTACTTCAACGAGGGCAACATGACGCACCCGATGCACTTGCACCAACCGTCGGGCCTCGTCGTGGCCCACGACGGAAAGCTGCTCGAAAGCCCATTCTGGGCCGACACCCTGAACGTCGCGCCGGGAGAGCGCTGGACGGTGGTGTACACCGCATTGGATGCCGGCGTGTGGGCGTGGCATTGCCACATCCTCACCCATGCCGAGACTCCGGAGGGGATGCGGTACATGGTGACGGCCCTCATCGTTTCCTAGGAGGCGCCTTGCTCGCTACGGTGAGTCGTGCACCACAACTCACGAGGAGGTCATTTGATGTCGCTGTGGAAGTCGCACCCTCACGTTCGTAGCGGTGAGCACCTTACACGCGGGGAGCGTGCCGCGGATCGCATGCGCAACGGCATGGGTTCGTGGCCTTTCGTGTTCCTCGCACTGGTCTTCCTTGCCGTGTGGATGGCGTTCAACCGCGACTCTGGATTCGATCCGTACCCGTTCATCTTGCTCAACCTGGTGCTGTCCTGTATCGCCGCGTTGCAGGGCGCGATCTTGTTGATCGCCGCGAAGCGGGCCGATCAGATCTCCGCGGAGCTTGCGGTGCACACGTTCGAAATCGACAAGGAAAACCTCGAGCTCAC
>CAYXIY010000093.1:0-4195 GCA_964465475.1 uncultured Acidimicrobium sp.
TCGATGCCCTCGTAGCACTGCAGGCGGATGAGTTCGCCACCGGTGATCGCCGCGAGCACCTTGGCGAGCTCCGTCTTGCCCACACCCGCCTCACCCTCGAGGAGGAGTGGTCGCTTCAGGCTGAGGGCAAGAAAGACCGCGGTCGCCAGTCCGTCGTCGGCCAGGTAGTCGTGTTGCGCCAGCGCGGCGCGCACGTCGGCAACGGAGGAAAACGACGCGACGCCCATTGCCTGAAGGCTACGCCCGCACCAACTAGGAGTCGAAACCGAGTCCGAGGCGGTCCATCGTGCGCAACCACAGGTTGCGCTTGCCCGACTTGTCCTCGCGATTGAGTGCCCAGCGAGTGGCCTGGATGCCGAGGAAGCGGAACGGCTCTGGTGGGAACGGAATGGGCTTGGAGCGCACGAACTGGGTGCGCGTGGCGGTGGTCGACTGTCCGTCCAAGAGGTCCAGCATCACCTGGCCACCGAAGCGAGTGCTTGCGACGCCGAGACCCGTGTAGCCGATTGCATACGCGACGCGATCGCGCATCGCGGTTCCCCAGAACACGCTGTATCGACTGCACGTGTCGATCGCCCCACCCCAGGCATGCGAGAAGCGCACGCCCTCGAGCTGCGGGAACGTCTCGAAGAAGTGGCGGGACAACTTCGCCCACGTCTCTGGGCGCGACTCGAGCTCGGAGTTGATCTTGCCGCCGAAGTAGTAGACGGCGTCGTAGCCGCCCCACAGGATGCGATTGTCGGCGGTCAGTCGGTAGTAGTGGAACTGATTCGAGATGTCCGAGAGTCCTTGGCGGTTCTTCCAGCCGAGCGAATCCAGTTGCGCGGCGGTGAGCGGCTCGGTCGTCAGGCAGTAGTCGTAGACCGGTGCGATGTAGTTGTGCATGCGGCGAAGCAGTGGCTTGAACGCATTCGTCGCGAGCGCGACGCGACGTGCCTTGATGCTCGACAAGGGCGTCGTCACCTTCACGCCGCTTCCGGAGAGTTCGAGGTCGACCGCCTTGGTGTCCTCGTAGATGCGCACGCCGAGTGACTCGGCCGCACGCTTGAGGCCCCACGCCAGTCGGGCTGGGTCGACGAGTGCCGCGGTGTCCTTGCACCACATCCCGCCGGTGAAGATCGGCGAGTTCACCTCGCGCTTCACCGCCGCCGCATCCAGCCACTCCACCTTGTGGCCGAGCTCGCGCAACTGCTCGTAGTCCTCGATCAACTCGTCCAGGTAGTTGTCGTGGTGGCGGGTGCTCGCGATCTCGATCACTCCGTTGCGCTCGAAATCGCAGTCGATGGCGTAGCGGCGGATGGCGGACTCGATTTCGTTCATGTTCTCGAGGCCGAGATCCTCGAGCAGGCCGACCTCGTCGGGAAACCGCTCCTGGGCGTTGGCGATGCCGTGCGTCAGGCTCGAGTCCATGAAGCCACCGTTGCGTCCACTCGCGGCCGCACCGACTTCGTGCGCGTCGATCAGCACCACGTCACGTGACGGATCGCGTTCCTTGGCCAGGATCGCCGTCCACAGCCCCGTGTAGCCGCCACCAACGATGCACAGATCGCAGGTTTCCGGATGCACGAGCATCGGATTGGCGTCCGGTTCGTCGGCGTCATCCATCCAATACGCGTACGGCTCTGCGTCCGCAATCGCGTCGAGGAAACGCTCGTTCGTTATGTCCCCACCCATGGGGTTTCTCACCACCTAACGGATCCAAGGGTAGTGCAGGTCCAAGTAGCGTTCCTGTCGTGGATCTCTTGATTTCCGGTCGCACGGCCGCCGTAGCCGCCGGGTCTGCGGGTCTCGGCTTCGGCTCTGCCAAGGCCCTCGCAGACGAAGGCGTGCGCGTGGCCATCTGTGGTCGCGATGCCGACAAGCTCGAACGAGCGGTCGCCGAGATTGGCAACGGATGCGTGGGCTTCGTCTGTGACGTCTCGACGATCGACGGGGCACGAGCCTTCGTGGCTCAGGCAACTGCTGCTCTCGGGCAGATTGACATCCTCGTCGCCAACGGCGGCGGCCCCAAGCCCGGCACGTTCTCGTCGATCGACATCGAGGACTACGCGCCGGCCCTCGAGCGCAGCATGCTCGCCACCGTGGCGATGTGCAAGGAGGTGATTCCCGCGATGCAGTCACGCGGATGGGGGAGGGTCGTTGCGATCACGTCGAGCTCCGTTCGTCAGCCGATCCAGAATCTGATCCTGTCGAACTCCGCGCGGTCCGGCCTCACGTCGTTCTTGAAGACCGTGTCGCGTGAGGTGGCCAAGGACGGTGTCACGGTGAACACGGTGCAGCCTGGCTCGCACGCCACCGATCGCATCAAGCAGCTCTACGGAGAGTCCCTGCAGGGAGCAGCCGACGGCGTGCCGGCAGGGGTGATCGGCGATCCGATGGACTTCGGCAAGGTGGTCGCGTTCCTCTGTGGCGAGGGTGCGAAGTACGTCACCGGCGTGAACCTGCAGGTCGACGGCGGCGCGTACTCGGGGTTGATCTGATGCTCCAGCACGTCGTGGCGATCACGTGGAACGACGACGCTCCGGCCGACTATCACGAGGTCGTCACGCCCGTGTTGCTCGACATGATCACCCACATCCCCTCCGTGCGTGAGTATCGCTGCGGACCCGACCTCGGCGTGTCGGCGCCGACGAATGCCGACTATCTCATCGTCGCGGTCTTCGACGACGTGGATGGATGGAGGCAGTACGACGAAAGCGCGTTGCACAACGAGGTGCGCGCCAAGTACTTCAAGCCCTACATCGCGACCCGCTCGGCGATCCAGATCGCCTTCTAACGGCGCTTCGCGCGACGATTCTCCCAACGTCGGGCGAGGGCGAACGCCGCCCACACGTACAGCCAGCCAAGGACGACGTCGATCACCCAGTGCTCGCCGAAATACACGAGGCACAGTGCCATCGATGCGGGAAGGAGCAGCGTGACCGGGCGCAGGATGCGCGGCGTGCGAGACCAGAAGAACGCGACCACGAGTAGTGCGCACGCGGCGTGCAACGACGGCAACGCGGCGACGGGATTGGAGATCGCCGCACCGCGATCGAAGAGCTTCGAGACCGTGTGCAGGCCCATGGCCGACCAGCCGCGCGCCGTGATGCGCTGCACGGGTTCGATGTAGCCGTCGCGCGCAGCCATCCACGGCGGAGCGGCGGGCAACAGCACGTACGTGACGACCGACAGTGCAAAGAGGATGGTCAGACGCCGCACGTAGCGGACCCACTCTGATCGCGAGATCCACCACAGCACGACGGCGACTCCCGGTGGGAAGATGAAGTGCGTCATGTAGGTGACCGCGAGCGGATACTCGTACCACGACAAAGTCCGCGAGACGTTCAGCCGATCCTGCAGCCACACGTTCGGGTCGACACCGAAAAAGAGGGCCCTGTCGATGTCGCGCAGCATCGTGAAGGCGACGGGGCGACCGAGTTGGTCGGCAAGGCCGCGGGAGTATTCGTAGGCGAACAACATTCCCGCAAAGATCGACCAGTCGCGCAACATCGCGCGCTGTGCGGACCAGGGACGACCGACGTTGGCGAAGACGAATGCGGCAAGAATCCAGGCGGTGACGGCGATGCGGTCGACCGGCACGCCGAAGCGTCGCGCCGACCAGGTGAAGATGACGATGTAGAGCGCGACGAACACGACGCGGGTGCGTCGCGGGGAGCGCGAGAGGATCGCGAGAGGGTGTAGCGGGTTACGACGTGGCTTGTTCAAGGGCTCGACGAACGAGAACCTTAGCCAAGTGCACGCGGTACTCACTGCTCGCGTTCAAGTCACTCTGCGGTTCGGCCTCGTTCGCGGCGAGCTCGGCCGCATCGGCGATCGACGCACCGCTCTTGAGTGCCGCCGACACGCTCGTGGCGAGGATCGGCGTCGAGCCCATGTTGACGAGGGCGACGCCCGAGTCGTTCGCGCTCTTCCATGCGGCCACGCCGACGATCGCCCAGTCCTGGGCGCGACGGTTGAACTTCTGGAAGCTCCAGCCGGTCATCTTGACCTTCGGCACGCGAATCTCGGTGAGCATCTCGTCGGGGGCGAGCGCGTTTTCGAGGAAGCCCTTGTAGAAGTCCTTGGCGGCGATCAGTCGCTCGCCCTTCGGCCCGTGGGCGACGTAGGTGGCGCCGAGTGCCAGGGTCGTCGCCGGAAGGTCGCTCGCCGAGTCGGCGTGGGCGATCGATCCGCCGATCGTGCCGCGGTGGCG
>CAYXIY010000094.1:0-4176 GCA_964465475.1 uncultured Acidimicrobium sp.
CCGCCGTTCACGTTCACGATCTCGTCGCTGATGCCGAGTTCACTCATCGAGGCGATGCCGACTGCGGCGAAGGCTTCGTTGATCTCGAACAGGTCGACGTCGGACACCGAGAGCCCCGCCTTGCCGAGTGCCTGCATGATGCTGCGGCTCGGTTGGTGGAGGAGCGATGCGGAGTCGGGACCTGCGACCATGCCGTAGGAGACGAACTGACCGAGCGGCGTGACGCCGCACGCATCAAGTGCCTTCTTCGACATGAGCACGACGGCCGAGCCCGCATCGGAGATCTGGCTCGCGTTGCCGGCCGTGATCGTGCCGGTCTTGTCGAACGCGGGCTTCAAGCTGCCGAGTGACTCCATCGTCGTCGATGCGCGAACGCCTTCGTCGGTGTCGACGATGAGCGGGTCGCCTTTGCGCTGCGGGATCGACACGGGCACGATTTCCTCGGCGAGTCGACCTGCGGCGATGGCCGCTGCTGCGCGCTGGTTGCTCTTCATCGCCAGGTCGTCTTGTGCTTCTCGCGAGATGTTGCCCCCCGCGTAGCGCTCGGTGCCGAGACCCATGAGGCATGCGTCGAATGCACACCACAGACCGTCGCGCTGGATCGCGTCCAACAGGTTCGTGTCACCGAAGCGAAAGCCTCCGCGTGCACCTGGTGCGAGGTATGGGGCGTTCGTCATCGACTCCATGCCGCCGGCGACGACGATGTCGGCATCGCCGTTGGCGATCATCTGGTCGGCGAGATAGATCGAATTGAGACCCGAGAGACACACCTTGTTCACGTTCACGCTCGGCACGTGCATCGGGATGCCCGCGGCGACGGCGGCCTGGCGGGAGGGCACCTGACCCTGACCTGCCATGAGCACCTGACCCATGATCACGTGGTCGACCTTGTCGGGGGACACGTTCGCTCGCTTCAACGCCTCGGCGATGGCAAAGCCACCGAGTTCTGCGGCGGAAAACGACGCCAAGGCACCGCTCATCTTTCCGATCGGCGTACGGGCTCCAGCAACGATGTATGAACCAGGCATGGACTAGAGCGTACGCCCCGTCGGTCGGTACTGTCTCTATATGCGCCACATCCTGGAAGCCATCGAACAGCGGGCCGACTCGGCGACGTTTGCGTCGCTTGCGATCCCCGAGTCCTATCGCGCCGCCGTGGTGCTCAAGTCCGAGCAGGACACCTTCAAGGGTGTGCCGAGCAACCAGAAGGACCCGCGCAAGACGGTCCACATCCAAGACGTCCCCGTGCCCGAGATTGCTCCCGACGAGGTGCTGATCGCGGTGATGGCGAGCAGCATCAACTTCAACACCGTCTGGAGCACGATTTTTGAACCGGTGAGCACCTTCGGATCGCTCGCTCGACTGGCCCGCGAAAGCGAGTGGGCCAAGCGCCACGACCGCGACTACCAGGTGATGGGGAGCGACGCCTCCGGCGTCGTCCTGCGGATCGGCTCGGCCGTGCGCAATTGGAAACCGGGCGATCGGATCACGGTGCATTGCAACCACGTCGACGACCAAGACCCGTCGTCGCACGACGACTCGATGCTCGGTAGCAACCAGCGCATCTGGGGATACGAGACGAACTTTGGTGGTCTCGCCGACCTGTCGGTCGTGAAGGCGAACCAGTTGATGCCCAAGCCCGAACACTTGACGTGGGAAGAGGCCGCGGTGAACGCGCTGTGCAATTCGACGAGCTACCGCATGCTCGTCTCGCCGAACGGCGCACACATGAAGCAAGGTGACGTGGTCTTGATCTGGGGCGCAACGGGTGGCATCGGTGCATACGCGACGCAATACGTGCTGAACGGTGGCGGCATTCCCGTCGGCGTCGTCAGCTCACCGGACAAGGCCGAGATCCTGCGTGCGATGGGGTGCGAGGCGGTCATCGATCGCAACGCCGCGGGCTACAAGTTCTGGAATGACGACAACACGCACAACGAGGCCGAGTGGCGTCGCTTTGGCGGCGACATCCGGTCGCTCGTCGGCGAGGATCCGGACATCGTCTTTGAACACCCCGGTCGCTCGACCTTCGGCGCGTCGATGTACGTCGTGAAGAAGGGCGGCACCGTCGTCACGTGTGCGGCGACGAGCGGGTACATGCTCGAATTCGACAACCGCTACTTCTGGATGCGGCTGAAGAACCTCGTCGGTTCGCACTTCGCCAACTACCGGGAAGCCTGGGAGGCCAATCGCCTCATCAGCAAGGGCATGATCCACCCGGTGCTCTCGCAGGTCTTCGACCTCGCCGACACCGGTGAAGCCGCCTATCAGGTGCACAAGAACATGCACGAGGGAAAGATCGGCGTGTTGTGCATGGCCCCGAAGGAAGGTCTCGGCGTCACGAACCCAGAGTTGCGGGCCAAGGTCGGGGAGAAGAACCTCAGCCTGTTCCGTCGCAAGTAGGAGGACCCATGTTGCTCACCGAAATCGACCACGTCGCCATCGCCGTCAACGACCTCGAGGCCGCGATCGACTACTACAAGCGTGCGTTCGGTGCGACGGTCGACCACCGCGAGCGCGTCGAGTCCGACGGCGTCGAGGAGGCATTGCTCAAGGTGGCTGAGAGTTACATCCAGTTGCTGACGCCGACTCGACCGGACTCGCCTGTCGCAAAGTCGCTCGAGAAGCGCGGTGAGGGACTGCACCACATCGGCTACCGCGTGGACGACTGTGCAAAGGCACTCGAGGCGATGATCGCCGCCGGCGCAACGCCCCTCGACAAGGCACCACGACCCGGTAGTCGA
Source organism: uncultured Acidimicrobium sp. (assembly GCA_964465475.1). Classification (GTDB taxonomy): domain Bacteria; phylum Actinomycetota; class Acidimicrobiia; order Acidimicrobiales; family Ilumatobacteraceae; genus UBA3006. The sequence continues at coordinate 2,745 of CAYXIY010000094.1, forward strand.
GGCACGACCGTCGCCTTCATCCATCCGAAGGGCAGCTTCGGAACGCTCATCGAACTCGTCCAGGAGTAGCCATCACACCGCTCGAACTGGGCGTCGGCCTCATAGTCGGTGCCTTCGTCGGGGCAGCCAGCGCCCGACGCGCTCGTCGCACGCTTCGTGCCATGGGATCACTCGCGACGGCACCACGGACCGCGATGCTCCTCGCCGGTATCGCACTCGGGCTCGGTCTCGTCGATCGATTCGACGTCTCCTTTCAGTTCTTCGCCTTCTGCGGGCTTGCGAGCATGGGACTCGAGCACGTCGTCGTCGACCGTGCAACCCATCGCCTCGCGCGCGCCACGACGATGAGGGCAGGGTTCTTCGGTTTCGTGCTGCTCTCCGCAGACGCCATCGCCGATGCACGACCCGGTCGCATGGGCGTCATGCTCCTCAGCGCCGCACTGGTGGCGCTGGCACTTGCTGCACTGTCTGCGATTTCCCGGAGTGGGCTGGGTCGGGGAGACGTGCGGCTCGCCAGCGTGCTCGCGCTGCATTTGTCGTCGCTCGGTGCAATCGTCGCGGTGCGCGGAATCGTGCTTGCGTTTCTTGTCGGTGGAGCCGTGGCGCTCGTGATGCTCGTCACGCGCAAAGCCACGCGCACGTCCACCTTTGCCTTCGGTCCGTATCTCGTCGTGTGTTCTTTCGTCGTGGTGTTCGTTCCGACGCTTGGTCGTTAGGGTCAAGCCATGCAGGTTCACCTCGTCGACGGCACGTACGAGCTCTATCGCCAGCACTTCGGTCAAGCGGTGCGTCACTCGAAGCCCGCACCGTTTTCGGCCACCATCGGGGTGCTGAACTCGACGATCCAATTGCTGCAGGACGGCGCGACGCACGTCGGCGTGGCGATGGACCACACGATCGAGAGCTTCCGCAACGACCTCTACGACGGCTACAAGACGAGCGAGGGCATGGAGCCCGAGATCCTCGAACAGATCCCTGTCGTCGCAGACGCACTCGAAGCGCTCGGCTTCACGGTGTGGCGGATGGAGCGATTCGAGGCCGATGACGCACTCGCGTCCGCCGCAGCGCGTGCTTGCGAGGACCGCACCGTACACAAGGTGTTCATCTTGTCTCCCGACAAGGACCTCGCCCAGTGCGTCGAGGGCAAGCGCGTCGTGCAGATGGACCGGCGAAACTCGACGATCACCGACGAAGCGGGAGTCATCGAGAAGTTCGGCATTCCACCCTCGTCGATTCCCGACTATCTCGGACTCGTCGGCGACACCTCCGACGGATTCCCCGGACTTCCTGGCTGGGGACCGAAGTCGGCGAGCACCGTGCTCGCCAAGTACAAGACGATCGAGTCGATCCCAGACTCACACGAGCAATGGCACAGCGACGGAGTAACCGTTCGTGGGGCGGAGAAGCTCGCCACGACACTTTCCTCCCAACG
>CAYXIY010000095.1:0-4082 GCA_964465475.1 uncultured Acidimicrobium sp.
ACACTCGAGTCTTCCGAGCGCCACACCTCCCTCGGCATCGGCGATGGGTCGAAGGCGACCACGTCCACGCGTGGTGGTGCGGGCTGGACGTGCTCCATGCGCAGGGCGATGTCGTCGTCGAACGGTTCCAGCATTCGACGTGCAAAGCGTTCCGGTTTGCCGCTCGGGCAGACGACCGTGAGTGGCCCACATCGATACATCTCCTGTTGGATCCAGCGGGTCAGTGCAACGTCTGCGAGGTCGACGACGTGGTCGGAATGCACGTGGGTGACGAACACCGCACTGAGCTGGTGCGGGGTCACGCCCATCTCCTTCAGTCGCAACACCGTGGCGCGACCTGCGTCGAACTGGAGGATGGTGTCGCCACTTCGCACGCAAACACCCGCACCGGCGCGACCGGCTTCGGGATGCGGCACGCCGGTGCCGGTCAACGTGACGGTCGTTCGTGGAGTGCTCATCGTGCGACGATGCGATTCGTGATGGTGCCCACTTCGTCGATCGTCGTCGTGAGGACGTCTCCCGCGGCGAGGAAGCGGGGTGGCTTGCGCGTCGCACCGATGCCGCCGGGGGTGCCGGTGAAGATGACGTCACCGGGGTAGAGGTGCACGATGGAGGAGAGGTATTCGATCGTTGTGGGAATCGAAAAGATCAAGTCGTCGGTGGATGCCCGCTGCATCTCTTCGCCGTTGAGCGTGCACGACACGACGAGTGCGTCCTTGTTGGCGAGCTCGTCGGGCGACACGAGCCAGGGTCCGAACGGGGAGAACGTCTCGCGACTCTTGCCGAGGCCGAACTGCGGAGGCGAACTCGCAAACTGCAGTCCGCGGTCCGAGACGTCCTGGCCCGGACAAATTCCGGCGACGTGGTTCCACGCATCGCCAGAAGCGATGTTCCGACCGCCCGTCGAGATGACCGCGACGACCTCGGCCTCGAAGTCGACGAGGGGTCCCGACACGATCACGTCGCCGTGCGGCGAGGTGATCGAAGAGGGGAACTTGGGAAACGTGAGCGGCGAGGTCGGAATCTCCATCCCGGATTCTTCGGCGTGCGTTCGATAGTTGAGCCCGATGCCGAACACTTGTCGTGCATCAGGTGACGGTGCGTCGAGCAGCTTCTCGTCGAGTGAGATGTCGAAGTTCGGGTTCGACTCGGCGAACCGACGAACGTCGTTCCATCGCGCAAAGCACGCGTTGGGTTCGGCCGGGAGCGAGCCGCCAGATGCGCGGTTGATGTCGACGAGAAAACGGCCATCGCCCGACACGAGGTGTGCCCGACCGTTGAGTACTGCAAAGCGCATGGTGCCCCCTTGACGACGCGGCGGCGTCGGCCCTAAGGTCATCTTAGTCAAGTGACTAATCACGGGTGCAAGTGCACCAAGGGGGTGGCCATGTCCGAGCCGATTCGGCCAAGCAAGTTCGCTCACATCGTCCTGCGCACGCGCAGGTATGAAGAGATGATCCAGTGGTGGACGACGTTCCTCGGCGGATTCGTGCGGATGCGCACCGACTACCTCGCGTTCTTGAGCTACGACGACGAACACCATCGCGTCGCAATCATCGGGCTGCCACACCTTGCCGATCCGACACCAGACGCAGTCGGACTCGACCACTTTGCCTACAGCTTTTCCTCCCTCGACGACCTGTTCGGAAAGTACGACGAGATGTGCGCGATCGGGTCGGCGCCCTATTGGACGATCAACCACGGCATGACGCTGTCCGCCTACTACCGCGATCCCGACGGGAACCAAGTCGAGACCCAGGTCGACTCGATGTCGATGGCGGACGCGGACACGCTGATGCGATCACCAGGGTTCTTCGACAACCCGATCGGTGTGAACGTCGACTTCCCTGAATTGATCGCTCGTCATCGTGCCGGCGCTCCGGCGTCGGAGATCTTCGACACGCGCCTCGCAGGCAGTAAGTGAGCGTGCGCGAGCGAGCCGACGAACTGCTCGTGCGTGCGGCCGGCGACCTGATCGTCGAAGTCGGTCCGCGTGCGGCGACCGTGCGCGCGATCGCTTCGCGTGCAGGCGTGAACCACGGCCTCGTGCACCACTACTTCAAGAGCAAGGATGACCTGCTGCGCGCCGCGATGGTGCGCTTGGTCGAGGAGCACCGCAACTTCGTCAAGCAGGAGGGTGGTGGGGACCCGATCCCGCCGCCGATGCTCCTCCTCGAACAACGGCGATACATCCGTGCCGTTGCGCACTGCGTGCTGGACGGCGAGATCGACCTCGCATTGCTCGAAGTGACGGAGGGGTTGTCCGTTCCGCGGGCCGCCTTCGACCACGTTCGAGCATCGCGCGGGGGAACTGCCGACATCGAGTTGAAGTCGGCACTCTGTGTTGCGATGGCCCTCGAGATGGGCTGGGTGCTCCTCGAACCATTCATCTTTGCCGTCGCCGAGGTGAGCGACGAGGAGGTGCCGCAGGCTCGTCGGGCTGCAACTGAACTACGTCGGTCGATGGCTCGAATGGCGGCGCAGTGACCAGACGTGTTCCTGTCGTCATCGTCGGCGGAGGGCCCGTCGGGTTGACGATGAGCATCGCCCTCTCGCGGCGTGGAGTGCACAACGTGGTCGTCGAGCGACAGCACGACGTCTATCAGTTGCCGCGCGCAATCGTGATGGATGCAGAGATTCGTCGGACCTTTGCGATGCTCGGTGTCGACGGAGGTCTCGACGAGATTCTTACGCCGATGACGCGTGCAGACTTCGTGGATGCCGCAGGCAATGAAGTGATGGGCATCGACGTGTCGTCGATCGAGCTCTATGGATTGCCTGCGGTGAGCTGCCACTACCAGCCTGAGCTGGACGCCCACTTGCTGACACTTGCCCGTGTCGGCGGCGCCGATGTCCGCTTCGGGTGCGACGTACTCGACGTGCGCGACGAGACAAGCCACGTCGTCGTCTCGCTCGGTGACGGCTCGCAGATCGAGGCGGAGTACGTCGTCGCCTGTGATGGAGCGTCGAGCCCGACGCGCAAGCGCCTTGGCATCGACCTCGAGGATCTCGCCTTCGACCAGGACTGGTTGGTCGTCGACCTCGAATTGACGCCGTCGGGCATCGCGAAGTTGCCGAACGCAACCCGGCAGGTCTGCGATCCCGCGCGTCCAGTGACGCTCGTGCGCGGACATCGCCACTATTACCGCTTCGAGTTTCAGTTGCAGCCGGCGGAGGATCCGAAGGCGATGAACTCGCCCGAGGCGGCGTGGAGGTTGATGGCTCCGTGGATTTCGACCGACGACGCACGACTAATTCGACACGCCGCATATCGGTTCCACGGTGTGGTGGCGCGACGGTGGCGGGTCGGGCGCGTGTTCCTCGCGGGCGATGCAGCACACCAGATGCCACCGTTCATGGGGCAGGGCCTCAACTCGGGGATGCGCGATGCCTTCAACCTTGCGTGGAAGATCGCACTCGTGTGCTCGTCGAAAGCATCCGATGCGCTCCTCGATACGTACGAAACGGAGCGCATGCCACATGCGCACAGCACGGTGCACCACTCCGTCGACACCGGTCGACTCATCGACCAGATCGCGGGTCGCGTGAGCCACGGCATCGACGACTCCGCCGGTTATGGCGGAAGCCGACCGCAGCCACGACTCGGCGAAGGCCCGTTGTCGGGTGTCGATCCTGCATGCGGGTCGATGTGGCACCGCATTGGCGAGATCGATCCGCGATGTGCGGTGTCGGCGACGCTCCTCGTTGTCTCGCCGCGGCCGCTCACGACCGCACTCGACTCGTGTGCCCTGCCAGTCGAGTCGCTCGTCGTCGACGGCGTCGACGGCTACTACCTCCTACGTCCCGACGGTTACGTCGCAGTGCGCACCGACGACGAAGCGTCGCTCGTTAATGCACTCGTCACCGCGACGTCGGGGTTTCGTCCCTAGTTCACCAACCGCGCAGGTCGATGCTCCAGCGGTCGACGATCGTGTCGCCGCTCACCGCCCAGGCGACCTCGTGCATCGCCATCGTCGGATCGACGTGGGCCGGGGTCACCTTCACTCTGTCGCCGACTCGGGGAAGTTCTCCCGAGGTCATCGAAAACGTGGTGTGTTCGTCGCTCACGAACCACACCGATG
>CAYXIY010000096.1:0-4037 GCA_964465475.1 uncultured Acidimicrobium sp.
GCCTCCTCGTGCGCGGGCAACACTCTGCCGAAAAGTTGGCGTGTGCGCTCGAGCCGACCTATGACGCCCGGTTCGGCGGTGTAGGCAAAGATCGCGGCGTGTCGAGGCTTGGAACTCGCCGACACTCTGGTCACGCGATGCAAAGAGTGGCGACCCCGAAAGATTTGGAGGTCTCCTGCTCGCAGATCAAGGGTCTTGACCTGCGTTGTATCGCCGTCGAGGATGGATTGGATCTGCTCGAAGGACTCGTCGTCGGGCGTGCGAGTCATCGGTGCATACTCGAACAACCCGCCCTCGTCGGCCTCGTCGATGAGGGCGGTGACGGCAAACTCGTTGGTGTCGAAGTGCCAGGCGAACTGCTGACCCGGATCGAGGATGTTGGCGGTGAGACCGGCCAATGGATCGGCGTAACAATGGACGGACTCGGTCTCCAGGCAGTCCCGCAGGAAGTTGGTCAGGTCGTCGCTGCGAAAGATCACGTCGATCGCCATCGACGAATCCCACGAGTCGCCAGGGATGAATCCGCTCGAACGCTCGATGAAGGTGTTCACCGGATGGTGTTCGGGGTAGTCGGGATTCGGCGTCGTGTGGAAGTAGGGGTTCATGCTCGAGGTCGAGAAGTGCGTGGTGTGCTTGCGTGAGACGATCTCGGCACTGATGAGCGACACGGCGGTTGGTCGCAGCAGGTTTTGGATGACCGCGCACCCGTCCGCGGCGAGTTGGGCGCGAGCGTCAGCGACGGTGTCCCGATATCGGGGATCGGTCGTGTCGTCAAGTGGATAGCGCCCGTAATCGAGCAAGTCGTCGATGCGCAATTCCCGCGTCATGCTTCCAGTATCCCCTATTGCTCCCAGGGCGGTGTCCACTCGCCCGCGAGGCGCATCGACAGACCCGCGTCGTCTTCGATCCGTTTGGCCACGTGCAACTCCGCTGCCTCGGCCCCGTAACGCTCAAGGGCCACGGAAAACGCCCTCGTTGCCGCGTCGGTCAGCGGTAGTTCGGCCCCGACGGCCGCAGACAGCTCGGCGATGAGTCCGAGATCCTTCATGCATAACCCGAGGGAAAACGATGGGTCGTAGTGCCCCGCAAAAATCGACGGCGCGTCGTGGCGTGCCACGAAGCTGTCGCCCACGCTCTCGCGTATCGCGTGCCACAGAGTTCCCAGTTCGACACCGTTGGCGAGACCGACGGCGAATCCCTCGCCGATGGCGGCGGCAGCGACGAACCACAATTGGTTGGTGACGAGCTTGACGACGTTGCCCGTGCCGAGGGGCCCGCAGGGTACGACGAGACCGAGGTTCGACAGCACCGGCGTGACGCGACGAACCGCCGCCTCGTCTCCCCCGGCAAACAGCGTGAGGCGACCATGTCGTGCGCCGTCCACTGCCCCGGTGACGGGCGAGTCGATGACCGACACACCTGCTGGTGCGCTCGCGGCGAGGGCAACCACCAGCTCACGACGGTTGGTGGTCAGGTCCACCCACACCGCGCCCGGCTGCAGTGCGGCAAGCGCTCCGCCGTCGCCCGCCATCACGGACTCCACGTGCTCGGGCTTGGGTAACGAGGTGAGGAGGAGGTCGACACCGGTCGCACAGTCGCGAGCAGACGCTCCAGGGCGAGCACCTGCCCGAACTGCAGCGTCGACTGCGGCCTGATTCAGGTCGTAGGCGACGACGTCGTAGCCGCTCGCCACGAGCCGCGTGCACATCGGAAGCCCCATGTTCCCGAGGCCGATGAAGCCGACTCGCGAGATCGTGTCAGCGGTCGTCACGTCCACCCGTCGTTTCCTTGTGCGTCATGCACCTCGCAACCTATGCCGTCGGCGACATCGTCGTCAACGGCGACATGACCAATGCCCGAACGAGGAATTACGCTTCAGCCATGTACAAGGACGCGAACCGACGATCCTTCCTCGTCGCCTCCGGAGCAGCAGTCGCGTGGCTCCTCTCGCCTGCCGTCGCGTCAGCGCAACGCCCGTCAATCAGCGCGGGCGCCCCGTGCAAAGTCGCCGGACGTGAGCGCACGGTGGATGGCGTGACGTTCGTGTGCGCCAAGGCAAACGGAAGCCTCAAATGGCGGCGCAAGAAGTTTGCGACGGTCGACCAGGTCGTGACGGCACGCGTTCTCGATTCTGCCGCGCTCGTCGTTGGCGCTTCGAGCATCGTCCAGGTTGCGCTCGGCAATGGTGCGTCGACAGGCGTCGTCGTGACGCGCAGCGCCTCGGGCCTCACCGCGCTTCGTGTCAATTGCACCCACCAAGGTTTCCCCGTTTCTCGCGTCAAGGACGTCCTCGAATGTGAGTTGCACGGATCACAATTCGACCCTGCTACGGGCGCCGTCATCACCGGTCCCGCATCCCGCCCACTGCTGCGCTATGACGCATCGGAATCAGACGGCTCGATTTTCGTCACCGTCAGACCGTCGTGACCGTCGCACTCCGGGCGTTTGCCGAATCCGACGCCGCGCGACTCGCCGAAATCGCCACGGCATCCAACATTGCCGACGGACGACCGGTTGTCGTGACGCCGACCGAAATCCTCGAGGAATTCGTTCCACCCAACGTCGAGCCAGCAGACGACGTCATCGTGGCAGTCGACGGCGACACGATCGTCGGATACGGATTCACCTACATGCTGCACAATCCCGACGGTGACGAGCGGTGTTACGTCTTTGGACACGTCGAACCATCGGCCCGCGGACGCGGCATCGGAACATCGATACTCTCCGCGACGATCGAACGGGCACGACAGATCCTGTCCTCGTCGCACGGCAGAGGCGAACGATTCGTCCGCACCGACTGCGCCGTCGAAAACACGGCCGCGCGTACCCTCTATGAACGAGCAGGACTGACTCCGGTGAGATGGTTCAGTGACTTGGCGCGCCCGCTCGAGGTTCCTCTCGACATCACCAAACCGAACGGCGTGACCATTGCGCCGTGGGACGACTTCGACACCGAAGTGCTGCGCGACGTGAAGAACTCGGCGTTCGCCGACCACTGGGGCTCGACGCCAACGTCGATGGAGAATTGGACGCAAATGACGAAGGGGTACGGAGCACGTCGCGACCTCTCCTTCGTCGCCACGATCGACGACACCCCCGTCGGACTGCTCCTCACCCATCGTTTCCCCGCTGACGACGACGTGGTCGGTGGTCGATACGGCTGGATCGACAAGTTGGCGACGTTGCGCGAGTTCCGTGGCAGGGGCATCGCAAGCTCACTTATCGCCCATGCACTCATTGCCTACCGCAAGGAGGGCCTGACACATGCCGCGCTCGGGGTCGACAGCGACAACCCGACGGGCGCAAGCAGGCTGTACAGCAGTCTCGGGTTCGTCCCTCTCCACGGGACCGTGACGTACTCACTGACCCTTCCGCGCTAGGTGCGACGTCAATCAGACATCACCGCGAAAGCCCACGTACACTTCGACGTGATGTCGCAGGCACCACTCCACCACGTGCTCGGCACCAGCTACGTCCCACCGTTTCCCGACGGCCACGACGTTGCCGTCGTCGGCATGGGCTGCTTCTGGGGCGCAGAACGATTGTTTTGGTCGTTGCCCGGGGTGTACACGACGGCCGTCGGGTATTCGGGCGGCCACACGGCCCAGCCCACCTATCGCGAGGTGTGCGGTGGGGCGACGAATCACGCCGAGGTCGTGCTCGTCGTGTTCGATCCTCTCGTCATCTCCTATGACGCCATTCTCAAGGTGTTCTGGGAGAACCACGATCCCACCCAAGGCAATCGACAGGGAAACGATGTAGGGACCCAATATCGCAGTGCGATCTACTGTGCGACGCCAGCGCAGACCGAGCGTGCGTGCGCGACGAGGGACGCCTTCCACGTCGAGTTGAGCGCACTCGGCTACGGCAAGATCACCACCGAGATTTCACCGCTCGGTGAGTTCACCTTCGCCGAGGACTACCACCAGCAGTACCTGTCCAAGAACCCCGACGGCTATTGCGGCATCCGTGGCACCGGCGCCACCTGCGTGGTCGCCCGCTAGGCGGACGACCGTACGAATTCACCTAAGGTACGT
>CAYXIY010000097.1:0-4028 GCA_964465475.1 uncultured Acidimicrobium sp.
CTCCTCGCAACGTGGCCGTGGCCTTGCACAACGTTGGCAAACGATTCGGGGACGTGACCGCCGTCGACGACGTCTCACTCGAGATATACGAAGGCGAGTTCCTCACCCTGCTTGGCCCGTCGGGCTCTGGCAAGACGACGGTGCTGAGGATGATTGCGGGCTTTGAGCGCCCGACTTCAGGGACCGTCGAACTCGATGGCGAGGATGTCACCGGTGTGCCCGCGTCACGACGGAACGTGAACACGGTCTTCCAGGATTATGCCCTCTTCCCCCACATGAGCGTGATCGACAACGTCGAATATGGCCTCAAGGTGAAGCGGGTGCCAACGGACGAGCGGCGCCGTCGTGCGAGTGAGGCTCTCGAGTCCGTCCGTCTCGGCTCCCTCGGAGCGCGACTTCCATCGCAGCTGTCGGGAGGACAACGTCAGCGCGTCGCACTCGCCCGTGCACTGGTCAACCGGCCGAAGGTCCTCCTCCTCGACGAACCGCTCGGGGCTCTCGACTTGAAGCTGCGCGAGGAGATGCAGGTCGAATTGAAGTCAATCCAGAAAGAGTCGGGACTGACGTTCATATATGTCACCCACGACCAGGGAGAGGCCCTGTCGATGAGCGATCGCATCGCGGTCTTCAATGCAGGACGGATCGAGCAGCTCGGGACGCCACGCGAGGTCTACGAGCGTCCGACGTCGACGTTCGTCGCGGGATTCGTCGGTGTCACCAACTTGTTCTCCGGTGACGTTGCTGCCCGGCTCGTCGGGCGTCCTGGCACCTTCACCGTACGACCCGAGCACGTCGAGATCCTGCCAGCCAGCGAGTCCCGGGGCCACGGTGGCATCGTCACCGGCGTGCACTACCTCGGAGCGGTATCGCAAGTCTTTTGTGACCTCGACGGCGGGGGTAAGGTCATTGCAAGTTCTGCAAGCACCAGTTCCGTGACCGCAACGATTGGCCAGCGAGTGAAGCTCGCATGGCCCGCCGGTGCGGCCGTGGAGATCACCTGATCGGTGCGCGCGGACCATCTCAACACAAGGGGGAAATGATGAAGAGAATCACAAGAGCGATCATCGCGTCGGCGTTCGCCGTTGCGGTGCTCGGAGCCTGCGGTGGCTCGAGCGACTCGGCAAGCACCGAGGACACGACGGCCGCGACGCTCGGCGAGGGCGAAGGCGAGGTCAACCTCGTCGCCTGGGCCGGGTACGTCGAGGACGGCTCCACCGACCCCGCGGTCGACTGGGTCAGCGACTTCGAGGCAGCGACCGGTTGCCAGGTGAACGTCAAGATCGGCAACTCCTCCGACGAGATGGTCGAATTGATGCAAAGTGGCGAGTACGACGCGGTGTCGGCATCGGGTGATGCAACCCTGCGACTCATCGCCGGTGGCGACGTCGCTCCCGTCAACACGGACCTCATCCCGAACTATGCGGACGTCTTCGAAGGTCTGAAGAACAAGCCGTGGAACTCCGTGGACGGCGTCTCGTACGGCGTTCCGCACGGTCGCGGTGCGAACCTCCTCGTGTACAACACCGAGGCTGGTCCCGCTCCGACGTCGATCGTCGACATGTTCTCGCCCGACAGCCCGTATGCCGGCAAGATCAGCGTCTACGACAGCCCGATCTACATCGCCGACGCTGCCATCTACCTGATGGCGACCCAGCCAGAGCTCGGGATCACCAACCCCTACGCGCTCGACCAGACGCAGTTCGATGCGGCAATTGCTGCACTCGAGACGCAGAAGTCGATCGTCAGCCAATACTGGGCGCTGTACACCGACCAGCAGGCTGCACTCGAGGCGGGAAGCGTCACGCTCGGCACGACGTGGCAGGTGATCGTCAACCTGGCGAAGGCCAACGGCGCGAAGATCGACTCGACCTTGCACAAGGAAGGTGCGACGGGTTGGTCGGACACGTGGATGATCTCGAGCAAGGCCAAGCACCCGAACTGCGCATATATGTGGCTGAACCACATCATCTCGCCCCAGGCGAACGCCGCCGTTGCCGAGTGGTTTGGTGAGGCACCGTCGAACGCAAAGTCCTGTGCGCTGACGTCCGATCCGAACCATTGCGCGACCTACCACGCCGATGACGAGGCGTACTTCGCCAACGTCTGGTACTGGACGACGCCGACCTCGAAGTGTCTCGATGGTCGCACCGACGTCGAGTGCGTCCCGTACAGCGAATGGGTGAACGCCTGGAACAAACTGCGCGCATAGCGCATCCACGCACCACGCGAGCGGGCCGGGAGAAATCCCGGTCCGCTCTGGCGTTGGCGGCCGTGTTGTCGGCGCCGCTCACGTGGCTCCTCTTCGTCTACGTGGGTTCGCTCTCGATCCTCGTCGTGAGCGCCTTCTTCAGCCTGGACGAATTCACGGGCAAGCCGACGACGAATCTCACGACGGACAACGTCGTCGAGGCGTTCACCCAAGGTGAATACGTCTCCCTCGTTATTCGCAGCATCGGCGTTGCCGCATGCGCGACGATGCTGTGCCTGGCGCTCGCCCTGCCGACCGCGTTCTACATCTCCCGACTTGCCTCGAAGCGAACCAAGCGTGGGCTTGTCGTGGCGATGCTCTTGCCACTGTGGACCGGCTACTTGGTCAAGGCGTTTGCTCTTCGTGCGGTGTTCGAGCCGGGTTCCGAATACGGCGAGGGAGGTCTGCTGAAGGGGCTCATCGGCTGGTCCCCTGGTTTTGGCTACTTCGCCGTCATCCTCACGCTCGCCTATCTCTGGTTCCCGTACATGCTCCTGCCGATCCACGCCGGTTTCGAGCGACTTCCCGACTCCCTCATTGACGCCTCGAGTGACCTCGGAGCCGGATCGTTCCGCACGTTCGTCTCGGTGATCGCTCCGCAGCTCGTGCCCTCCATCGCCGCTGGCAGCATCTTCACCTTCTCGCTCTCCCTCGGGGACTACATCACGGTGAAGATCGTCGGTGGGACCGCACAGATGATCGGCAACATCATCGAGCGAGCCCTCCTCGCACCGAACCAACCACTTGCCGCCGCCTTCACCCTGTGGCCGATCGGCATCATGGTCGTCTACCTCGCCGTCATGGGACGCCTCGGCGCGTTCAGGAACCTGTGATGCAGCTATCCAAGACGTCCCGCGTCGCACTCCGTGCCACCACTTATCTCGTGCTCGGTGTGCTGTACACGCCACTTGTGCTCGTGTTCATCTTGTCGTTCAACACCGAACGGTCCCTCGCCTGGCCACCTGCAGGTTTCTCGACGCAATGGTGGTCGGGCTTCCTCGACGTCGAAAGCGCACGAGAGGCGCTCGTCTCTTCCACCCGCATCGCACTCATCGCCATGGTGATCGCGGTAGTGCTCGGCACGCTCCTGTCGTTCGCCTTGCACTCGTTCTCGTTCTTCGGCAAGAACGTCGTCAGTTTCCTCGCAGTCCTTCCAATTGCACTCCCCGGCATCGTCACCGGTGTCGCGTTGCGCAACACCTTCGTGCGCTTCGGACTCGACCTCGGGTTGCTTTCCGTCGTCGTCGGCCACGCCACCTTCTGCATCGTCGTCGCGCACAACAACGTGATCGCACGGCTTCGTCGGATTGCGCCGAACCTGCGGGAGGCCTCGGCCGACCTCGGAGCCTCGGAATGGCAGACGCTGCGCTACGTCACCTGGCCGCTCATCCGCTCCGCAGTCGTAGCCGGTGGGATCCTCGCCTTCGCCCTCAGCTTCGACGAAGTGGTCGTCACCACCTTCACCGCAGGTGCCGGGATCCAGACCTTGCCCCAATGGATTCTCAACAACTTCTCGCGACCGAACGTGCTGCCATACGTCACGGTCGTCGCCACGATCGTCCTCGTCGTCTCGCTTCCCCTCGCCTGGCTCGCCCAGAGACTTTCCGACTCGCACCTCGACTGACACCCCTGCGACGACGCACGTCGCTCCACTCCGCACGAGCATCGTTGGTACGGATGCCCCACACATCAAGTACCGATCTCGCGAGGCGCGCAACGGTCACTCCATTTCACTTGGGGCGTGTCTTCAGCCCAGGCCATCGACAACCCCACCACTGAC
>CAYXIY010000098.1:0-3958 GCA_964465475.1 uncultured Acidimicrobium sp.
CGCCTCATCGAGAGCGCAGACGTCGCTCCGCTCGACCTGTTGGGCACCGCCGGTGCGCCGATCCTCAAGCGGGCGATCCCCGTGATCCTCGTGGCCGTCGCCATCGTCGTCATCGGTGTCATCGTTTTCTAGTTCGCCGAGCGCGTCCGACCGCGCTCGCATCGCCGAACTCCTCGGTCGCAACCCGCAAGGGCGCTTCGAGGTGGCCGTGCGCACGCTCGACGGAGATCCCGTCGTGCTGCGCAATGCCCCGCTGCTCGACGACGGCACGCCGATGCCGACGCGCTATTGGCTGTGCGGTGAACGCGAGACCGTGCTCGCCGGTCGCCTCGAAGCAGAGGGCGCCGTGAACGCGATCGAGGCCGCCCTCGACCCCGCCGTCATTGCGGAGGCCCATGAGCGCTACGCGCGAGAACGCGACGCACAGATTCCTGCCGACCACGTCGGTCCACGCCCCTCGGGTGGAGTCGGTGGCACGCGGATCGGCGTGAAGTGCATCCACGCCCATCTCGGATGGTGGCTCGCGGGAGGAGACGATCCCGTCGGCGAGTGGGCGGCGGGCCGACTCGAACTCGACCGCGCGAACTACGTGCTCTGCGGAGCCGTCCGCGACACACGCCCCGTCGCGGCCATCGACATCGGCACCAATTCGACCAACCTCCTTCTCGCCGATGCACAGGGCACGACGATTGAACGACGCGTGACGGTGACGCGGCTTGGTCGCGGGGTCGCTGCGAGCGGCACGCTTGCCGACGAGGCGATCGCCGACACCCTGCGCACGCTCAACGACTACGCAACCGTCATCTCCCGGCATGGGGCGCGAACGGTGGTCACGGCGACGGAGGCGTGTCGGCGAGCCCGCAATGCAGACGCGTTCATCGACCAGGCACGAACGATCCTCGGCGTGGCACCGGAAGTCTTGAGTGGCGAGCGCGAAGCGCGGCTCAGTTTCCTCGGCGCGACCTCGAGCCTCGGTGCTCTCGATGGCGACACCTTGGTGATCGACATCGGTGGCGGAAGCACGGAACTCATCGTGGGCAATGCCAACGGCATCGGTTTCGCTCGGAGCTATCCGATCGGTGCCGTCACCCTCACCGAGGCACATCTCGTGACGGACCCGCCACGACCCGAAGACCTGACGAATGCAATCGGCGAGGCGATGGACCACGTCGATGATGCACTGCGCGACCATCCGCCGATCGCGGGCGTGTCGCGGGTCGTCGGCGTCGCCGGCACGATCGTCACGGTCGCTGCCGTGGAGATCGGACTACAGGCCTTCGACGAGGGAGCCCTGCACGGATTCGTGCTGACCAAGGAGGCCGCCGAGGACGTGTTCCGCACGCTGGCCACCGAACGGCTCTCCGACCGAATCGCCAATCCGGGTCTGCCTCGCGAGCGTGCCGACATTATCGTCGGAGGGTGCTGCGTGTTGGTGGGCATCATGCGGCGACTGAAACTGGACGAACTCATCGTGTCGACGCACAACCTCCTCGACGGCCTCGTGGCCGACGCCGTGTCCTCGGAGCGACCGTGACGAGGTTCGGTGGACACCCCGCAAGCGTCGTCACCAATGCGCCGATCCGCCTCTACGGGCGTCGCGTCGTGCTGCGCCCACTCGTGCCGAGCGACTTCGAAGCGTGGAGCGACGTGCGGCTGCGCAACGGGGACTGGCTCACCAAGTGGGAGCCGTACTCCCATCCGAGCGGCCCCGATCCCGCCCGCAATCGCGAGGCGTTCGCCAACCGCTGTGCTGCGCGTGATCGCGAGCGCCACGCCGGGAACGCGTATGCCCTCGGGATCTTCGTCGGCAACTCCTTCGCCGGAGAGATCAACTTGAACAACGTGGTGCGAGGTGCGATGCAGTCCGCCACCATCGGCTACTGGATCGACCGCTCGCGCGCCGGCAACTCCTACATGTCGGAGTCGGTCGCCGTCCTCGCCAAGTTCGCCTTCGAGGACCTGCGCCTGCACCGCGTCGAGATCTGCATCATCCCTCGCAACTCGAACAGCCTGCGCGTGGTCGAAAAACTCGGCCTGCGCAACGAAGGTCTCGCGGAGCGCTTCCTCGAGATCAACGGCGTGTGGGAGGACCACTACCGCTTCGCACTCACCACCGAGGAGTGGTCGAGCCGTCGCGACGAACTCGCCGCAGCCTGGTTGTAGCGCTAGGCGCTGCGACGCAGGTTGTCGATCTCGACTGCGCGTTGCTTGCGTTGGGCGCTGCGACGCTTCCAGTCCTTGGTCTTCCAGTGACGCAACCGCACGCGGCGCGACATCTCCTTGGCGACCTTGGCGTCGTGGTGGTGCACCGGCTTCCAGTTCGGACCGGGCTCGATCACGTCGTCCGGTTCGACGCCGTGCGACACGAGGTTGACCACCTCGTGCAGCTCGCTGTTCACGCGATGACGCTCGTTGTGGGCGTGCGCTCGCAGTTCCACTGTCGGTGGCAATACAGCCTCCCGATCTCGATGACGCTTGCTCATGGACCCCGCCTTTCTCACCGTATGGTGACGACGAATTCTTCTGTGCTCGCTCCCCTTGGCGTCACCATACACCTGGCGACGGGGACGCGTGGCGCGTCGGGACGGATGTCTATTTCTTGGTGATCTTGGCCTGCAGCGCGGCCAGGCGCTCGGCGAACCACGGCTGGCGGGTGCTCCAGAGCTGAGGGTCGAGTTCTCGGGCGACTGCCTCCGGATGGCTGGCAATGCCGGCCATCGCCGCGATGGTCTTCTTCGTCTCGATCGCGAGTTCGCGCGGGGCGCTCGCGGCTCGTGCCGCAAGTGTCTGCGCAGTGGTGAGCAACTCGTCCTCGGCGACGCACTTCCACACGAGCCCGATGCGCTCGGCCTCGCGACCCGAGAGCACCTCGCCAAAGATCACCGTGGCCATCGCCGCCTGCGGTCCGACGATGCGTCTCAGCATCCACGTGTGACCACCACCGGGATGGATGCCGATCTGCAGGAAGCGGGTGTCGAACTTTGCCTTCTCCGAGGCGATGCGCACGTCGCAGCCGAGCGCGAGGTTCATGCCCGCACCGACCGCCGCGCCGTTGACGGCAGCGATCGTCGGCAGCGGGCTGCGCGCGATGCGCAGGAAGCCCTCGTAGATCACGCCAAGGGACTCGCCGTCGGCCTCCGCGAGGTTGCCAAGGTTCGCACCCGCGCAAAACGCCGGTGGCGCACCGGTCACGACGACCGCACCGATCGACTGGTTCGCCTCGAGTGAATCCATCGTCGCGACGATCTCGGCGACCATCTCGTGGGTCAAGGTGTTGCGCTCCGCCGGGTTGTCGAGCGTGAGGGTGGCGACTCCGTCGCGAACGTCGCAGCGCACGAGAGCCATGCCGACAGACTACCGAGGGCGCCTCGTCGGGCGTGCCGTTGGCGCACTACCCTTGCGAATCGATGCTCGATCACGTGTTCACCGACGCCATCGGCGCACTGCGCGACGCGTTCGGCAACGCGTTCCTCGAGCGCCAGGCCTTCGAGGAACACCTCCAGTCCGACGTGCTGCTCGGAGACCTCGTCTGGGAGACGAGCTATGGGCTCCCCGGTGAAGGGACCCCTCCTCGCGTCGTCGCCCACATCACCTTCTCCTGGCCGAGCTGGAGCCAGGCGCTCTATCGCAGCTGGTACGTCGAAGGCGTCATGCTCGAGCGACCGGCGATCGACATCGAGGTCACCTTCCGCGTCCAGCGACTCGCCGAACAGCCCCAGCCGAGCGTCGTGGACTCGATCGCCGTGGCCGAGAGCCCCGCGATCGGCGACGGCAAGTTGGAACGCGACAACGTGACCGTCGAGATCTGCCACTCCGCCGGCGCAACCACCGACTATGCGATCGAGATGACCTATGGCGGACAGTACGAGCTGAATGAAGAGACCCTGCAGGACGGCTCGAGTGCGGTCCTCGACGAACACTTCGGCGCACTCGGCGGCTGGGTCGCCTCCACACTGGT
>CAYXIY010000099.1:0-3899 GCA_964465475.1 uncultured Acidimicrobium sp.
CCCGGCAAGGCGACCAAGAACACGCGAGCGAGCGCCACGAACGCCGCCGTCTTGCCGACCGATGCCATGAGCGCCGTGATCGGGGTCGGGGCACCTTGATAGACGTCGGGAGTCCAGACGTGGAAAGGAACGAGGGCCACCTTGAAACCGAATCCGACGAGCAGTAGCGCGATACCAGCAAGCACCATCGCATCGCTCGCCTGCACATTGACTCCTGCAAAACCTTGTGCAATCTTCGCGACGTTCGTGGTTCCAGCGACACCGAAGATGAGTGCGATTCCATAGAGGAAGAATGCCGAGGCGAAACCACCCAGGATGAAGTACTTCAACCCGGCCTCACCACTCGTCGTGCGCTTCCGCGAGCTTGCGACGAGGAGATAGAACGCCAGGCTCAGGGTCTCGAGCCCGAGGAACAGCACCAGCAGGTCGTTTGCTGCGACCATCACATATCCGCCGATGAGCGCGGTCAGCATCAGCCCGTAGACCTCGGGACCGTCTTCGCCTTCTCGTTCGAGGTGGTCATTGACGACGAGCGACACGAGCAATACCGACACCGTCATCGCGAGCATCGCGAGTAACCCGAATCGATCGAGTGTCAGGGTGTTGCCAACGAGGGGAACCGAGTCCTTGTCGCCAAGGTCGCGCCACAACAGGACCGTCATCACTGCTGACGCACCACAGGTCACTGCGCTGCCGAGGGCGTACATTCCCTTGCGCCACGTCGGCGTCAGCGAACCGACGAGAAGCAACACGAGTGCACCACCAAGGATCACGAGGACGTTGCTCAGTCGATACCAGTCGATTGCTGGACCAACGAATGACTGCGCTGCCAGCATCACTCTTCACCTCCGTGGGCCGCTTCAGGTTGGCGATAGTCCGTGCGCGACTCGACGTGTTCGATGAGCGACTTGACGCTCGGCTCGATTCGTTCGAGCATCGGCTTCGGATAGACGCCAGTGAAGACAATGATCGCGACGAACGCCGCGAGGAGCAGGCCTTCGCGTCCGGTGAGTTCCTTGAACGACGAGTTCGCCTCGTCGGGCTCGCCGTGGAACACGCGCTGATAGGCCCACAGCAGGTAGAGCGCGGCGAGGATGACGCCGACCGTTGCGACGACGACCCACCAGCGGGCCGTCGGGAATGCACCAATCAGAACGAGGAACTCACCGACGAAGCCGTTGAGCCCGGGCAGGCCGATCGAGGACAGCATGATGACCGTGAAGAACCCGGCAAACACCGGAGCGACGGCTTGGATTCCCTTCAGCTCTGCGATGGCGCGGGTGTGGCGACGCTCGTAGATCATGCCGACCATGAGGAAGAGCGCCCCGGTCGAGATGCCGTGGTTGATGTTCTGCATCACTCCGCCGGTGACGGCCTGTGACGTCAGTGCGAACGTTCCGAGCACGATGAATCCGAGGTGGGCGACGGACGAATACGCGACGAGGCGCTTCAAGTCCTTTTGCATCGTGGCGGCGATCGCGCCGTAGATAATGCCGATCACGGCCAAGGTGTACATCACGGGTCGCGCCCAGACGGACGCCTCAGGGAACAGGTAGATGCCAAAGCGCAGCATGCCGTAGGTGCCCATCTTCAAGAGCACGCCCGCGAGGATGACGGAGCCGCCCGTCGGGGCCTGCGTGTGCGCATCGGGCAACCACGTGTGCAGCGGGAAGAGCGGGACTTTCACGGCAAAGGCAATGATGAACGCGACGAAGAGCCATCGCCCGGTTGCGATGCCGAAGTTCGCCTTCTCGGCGATCTCCACGAGATCGAAGGTCAGGAACCCGATGTCGCGGCGCGCGATGAACGCGGTGGCCACGATCCCGACCAACATGAATGCCGATCCGGCCATCGTGTAGAGGAAGAACTTCGTTGCGGCATAGACGCGCTGGTCATATCCCCAGTTGCCGATGAGGAAGTACATCGGGACGAGGACGATCTCGAAGAAGACGAAGAACAGGAACAAGTCCAGGCTCAAGAAGCTGCCCATCACTCCGGCCTCCAGGAGCAACAACCATGCGAGATAGGGCTTTTCGTCGTGGTGTGGATCGATTCCGACGATCACGAGCGGGAACAAGATGCCCGTGAGCACGACGAGGAAGAGCGAGATGCCGTCGACACCGAGGTGCCAGGAGATACCCCACTCTGTGATCCACGTGTGCTTGGAGACGAACTCGAAACCCGCCTCCCCCGTGGGGAACTTGACCAGCATCCAGATGCTCATCGCTCCGGTCGCGATGCTCGACACGAGGGCGCTCAACTTGATCCATTCCGGTCGGCGACTGGACAGCAACGCGACCACGATCGAGCCGAGGAGCGGAACGAGGACGAGCATCGTCAGGATCGGGAACCCCACGGATGCGGACGCTGCGGCGGCGATCACGCGAGACCTCGATACACGAACCAGGCAAGGAGCAGCACGACCCCGAGGGCGACGATTGCCGCGTAACCGCGGACGAATCCGGACTGGGCCTTGCGTAGCGTCGAGGCGACACGCCGGACGACAGCCCCCGTCCCGTTGACCGCACCGTCGACGATCTTTGCGTCAGCCCAGGCCACCGCGGAGAACGCTGCGGCTCCTGGACCTGCGACCAGCTTCGCGGCACCAGCGTCGTAGAACCAGGCCTGCTCGAGGACCTTCGGCTCGACGGGCTTCACCTTGCCCTTCGCATACACCGCGATCGCAGCGGCGATGCCGACTATCGCAATGAGCACAGCGACTCCAAGCAAGAGGTACTTGTTCTGATAGGCCCACGTCTCGCCGATGTGGGCCTCGGACTCCTCCACGACCGGCGCGAGCCAGTGCTCGAGGAAGTGCAGGTCCTTGGAAAACGGTAGTTGCATGAACCCGCCGACGACCGAGAGCACGGCGAGGACGACGAGTGGCATCAGCATGATCTTCGGACTCTCGTGCGGGGTGAACTCGCCGTGCGCACCATGGTCCGCGCTGTGGTCGCTCCAACGAGCCTTGCCGAAGAACACCATGATCACCTGGCGCGTCATGTAGTAGGCCGTGAGCAACGCCGTGAGGAGACCGACCACGTAGAGGAAGCGATTGTTCGCATAGACGTACAGCAAGATCTCGTCTTTCGACCAGAAGCCGGCGAACGGTGGCACACCGGCGATCGCCAACCAACCGATGATGAAGGTGAACCCGGTGATCGGCATGGCCTTGCGCAGCGCACCCATCTTTCTCATGTCCTGCTCGTGGTGCATGCCGTGGATGACCGACCCCGAGCCAAGGAACAACAGCGCCTTGAAGAATGCGTGCGTGACCATGTGGAAGATCGCTGCGACGTAGGCGCCGGAACCGACTGCGAGGAACATGTAGCCGAGCTGTGACACCGTCGAATACGCCAACACCTTCTTGATGTCGTTCTGGGCAACGGCGACAGTTGCCGCATACAGCGCCGTCGCGGCACCGACGGACGCGACGATCGTCGGTGCCCATGAGTAGGACTCGTGGAGAACTGGTGCCATGCGAGTCATGAGGAACACCCCGGCGGTGACCATCGTCGCGGCGTGGATGAGTGCAGACACCGGTGTCGGGCCTTCCATCGCGTCCGGAAGCCACAGATACAACGGCAACTGGGCGCTCTTGCCGCAGGCGCCGACGAAGAGCAGGAGTGCGATCGCCGTCGCGGTGACGGGAGCAAGCTCACCATGGTGGGCGGCGTCGTTGATCGCGCCGTAGGAGACCGAGCCGACGGTCGAGAACGCGAGGAACATCGCCGTCATCACACCGAAGTCGCCGATGCGGTTGGTGACGAACGCCTTCTTGCCGGCAACGGCGGCCGAATTGCGGGTGTGCCAGAAAGAGATCAGGAAGTAGGAGCACGCACCGACGCCCTCCCAGCCGAGGAAGGTGACGAGGAGGTTCTCCCCCAACACGAGCATCA
>CAYXIY010000100.1:0-3857 GCA_964465475.1 uncultured Acidimicrobium sp.
CATCGCCATCGCCCGCGGATCGTGGCGCAGTCGGTGCCCGGCTCCTTGGATGATCTGCAGCTCCGCCCCTTCGCCGTAGGCCTTGGCGAGCACACGGGAATCGGCGGTCGGCACGACGTCGTCGTCGGCGCCGTGCATCAACAGCAGCGGTCGTGGCGCATATCGCTTGGCGGCGTCGGCCGGACGGAACCGGCGCAGCTCGCGTGACCACTCGTCGAACGACGGCGGAAATCCGGATCGTCGAATCGTGCCGATCTCGCGCGAGTGCTCGAGGAAGCGTCGCGGTTGTGCGGCCCAGTCGTCGAAGTCTGCGCGCGCACCGAGCAGTGCACATCCGTTCACGCGCGGGTCGTCGGCTGCGACGCACAGTGCGAGCGATCCACCGGTGTTGTTGCCGACGAGCCAGATGCCACTCGGTTGGGTCTCGCTCACGATGTGCGAGATCGCCGCTCGCAGGTCGTCCACCCACCCCTGCATCGAGAAGTCGCCCTCGCTCGAGGCGCATCCTCGGAACGTGAACGTCATCGCGCTCCACCCGAGTTCGCTGGCGACGCGATCGCACAACTCGGGGAACGATCCCGCCGACTGGCGCGCGTCGATGCCGCCGCTCGGATAGCCGTGGCACAGCACCATCGCGGGCAGTGCGCCCGTCTTGCCGACGGGCTCGGCGAGATAGCGAGCGAGGGTGAGGCCTCCGGAGACGAACGAGCCGTTCAGCGTGGTCTCCGGGTGTCGCTATGCGCGGGGCTTGCGATGGCGGCGCGAGGCGCCCGGCGTGGCGAGGCGATAGCCACGGTTGCGTGCCTCGGCCAGCGTGTCCGGTCCGAAGGCGAGACCGACGCCCGCCTCGACGATGTCGTTGATCACGGCTTCGTCCGACCATTCGTCGAGGTCGTAGACGAGTTGCGTGCGCTTGTCGCCCAGGTAGCGGAAGTGTTCGAATCGGCTCGGTCGCTGCATGAGGTTCAAGGCTAGTCCGATACAGTCGGGCACTGGTGAGCCCTTCTGCCACATCGCAGTCGCCGACGAGCGTCGACTTCTACTTCGACCCGATGTGCCCGTATGCGTACCAGACCTCGCTGTGGATCCGCGACGTGCGACGCCAAAACGGCATCGACATCAACTGGAAGTTCTTCAGCCTCGAAGAGATCAACCGTCCCGAGGGCAAGAAGCACCCGTGGGAGCGCCCGGTCGCCTATGGCTGGACGCCGATGCGCGTGGCGGCATTCCTGCGACGTCGCGACATGGACGCCTGCGACGCGTGGTACGGGGCGATCGGACGTGCGCTGCACCTCGAGGGTCGCCGACCCTACGAGCGCGACACCGGCATCGAGTTGCTCGCCGAGATCGGCGAGTCGGCCAGCGTGTGGGACGAGGCGCTCACGGATGCGACCACGCACGACGACGTGAAGCGCGACCACGACTTTGCAGTGACGTCCCTCGCCGGCTTCGGCGTTCCGATCCTGGTCGTGCCCGGTGCACGCGCCATCTTTGGCCCGGTCGTCTTGCCGCCACCGATGGGAGACGACGCGCTCGAATTGTGGGACGTGACCGTGCGCAGCGCGCGCTTCCCCGGGCTGTATGAGATGAAGCGACCCAAGACGACCGACGACCTCGCCCACATCGCACGCGTGTTCAACCCCTATCTCACCGCTCGCGAGTGGGAGACGATCCAAAAGCCCGCGCTCTAGGAGGAAACGACCATGATCCCCACCCGCCTGATCGAACTGATGAACCTGTCGATCGACGCCGTCACCGTCGCCTTCGACGGTCTCACCGACGAGCAGTGGTCGACTCCGACGGACTGCCCCGGTTGGGACGTGAAGGACAACCTCTCGCACATCGTGAGCACGGAGTTGTTCCTCCTCGGTCGTGGCTCGTCGGCCCACCAGGCGCCCAAGTTCGAGTACGTGAAGAATCCGATCGGCGAGATGAACGAAAACGAGATCGACGTTCGCCGCCCGCTCGCCGGCGCCACCGTCTACGCCGAGTGGGTCGAGGTCGCCCGCGACCGCAAGCATCAGTTGGCGACCGCGGACGAGTCCTACTTCGACACTCCGTGGATGATGCCGACCGGTCAGGGAACGCTCGGAGAGTTCCTCGCGATCCGCGTGCTCGACCTGTGGGTGCACGAGCAGGACGTTCGTCGCGCACTCGGCCGACCGGGCCACGAGGGTGGACCCGTCGCGGAACACACGATCGACCGCCTCATTCGCACGCTGCCGATCGTCGTCGGCAAGCGGGCCGCGACGCCCGAGGGCGACACCGTCACCTTCGAGTTGAACGGACCCGTCGTGCGCACCATTCCGATCACCGTGGTCAACGGACGCGCCGCGATCGTGGAGCAGGCTCCGAGTTCGTCGCGTACGACGATCGAAATGGACTCGTCCACGTTCCTCGCTCTCGCCACGGGTCGCGGAGCACCGAGCGCGTGGACGAGCAAGGTGCACGTGAGCGGCGACCACGAACTCGGTTCGCGCGTGGTCACGCAGATGAACATGATGATCTAGGCGCCGAGTCGCCACTCGTTAGGCTGAAACCCATGTCGGGAGGCAACGCTGAGCTCGACGCGCAACTGGCGAGCCTGATCGCACGAGACGCCGAACTCGGAGCCCGCGCCGAGGCCCGCGTGCGCGCAAAGTACGGCGCGAGTGGCGGGGACGCGATGAGCGGATACGACTTCGCCCAGTCGTATCGCCGCGAGGCCCAGGCCACCGGCCGCATCGACTGGGTGCACCAACCGTGGCTGCGGCCGATCCGCTTCGCCTACCGCCACCTCCCCAAGCCCCTGCGCTACGTGTTGAAGAAGGTCGCCAACTAGTGCGCCGCTTCGTCGTCGTCACCCAGGCCGGGCCGGTCGCCGACCTGCGCCGCACGGCGCGCTCGTTGACCCAGGCGACCGACGCCCCGCGCAACTGGATCGTCGTCGACTCCGGCCCCGAACACGACCGCGTCACCCAGATGCGCGAGATGCGTCGCTCGACGATCGTCGTGTCGCGCGACGAGTTGCCGACCGCAGGAGACGCACACGTCGTCTTCCTGCGCTGCGGCGACGAGCTCGCCCCTGACGCACTCGGGGCGATCGATGCGTTCTTGGATGCAAACCCGGACTGCGACTTCCTCTACGGCGACTCCGACCACGGCAAGGCCTCGCGCTTCGACGAGCCCTCCGAGGTGATGCGCCCGGGTTGGTCGCCCGAGCGACTGCGCTCGCACTGCTACGTCGGCAGCCTGCTGTGCGTCAGCGCCTCGGTCGCCGCGTCCTGCGGCGGAGCGGTCGCACTCGCCCGGCTGCACGAACACGATCGCGCATTGCGACTCGCCGAGGTCGCACACCACCACCGCCGTCTCCCCCACGTCCTCTACCGCAGCGACCAGGCACACCTCATGCCGTCGGCGTCGGTCGATGCGGTGCGCGAGCACTGCGCCCGTGTGCACATCTCCGCAGACGTCACCTCGGACTCTCGTGTCGAGGCGGTTCGCGTGCGCAGGATCTCCGCGACGAGGCGCTCGATCAGCGTGATCGTGCCGACGCGCGGCACGACGGAGTCGATCCGTGGCCGCGACACCGTGCTCGCGGCGAACGCAATCTCGACGCTCGTCTCCCGCAGCACCCACCAGGACTTCGACGTCGTCGTCGTGTTCGACACCGACACGCCGCAGGCCGCGCGCGAGGCGATCATGGCCGCAGGTCACGGTCGGATCACCGCGATCGAGTTCGCCGGAGAGTTCAACTTCGCCGACAAGGTCAACCGCGGCGTGCTCGCGAGTCGCGGCGACTACGTGTTGCTGCTGAACGACGACACCGAGATCATCACCCCGGACGCACTCGACACCCTCGCCGGGCTGCTCGAGGA
>CAYXIY010000101.1:0-3776 GCA_964465475.1 uncultured Acidimicrobium sp.
TGGAGCAGTTCGGGGCAGAGGCCCTGCGTGAGACGGTGATCACCTTCCGCGACACCATGAAGCGCCATGCCGAGGGCATCAACCGCCTGAACGTCTACCCGGTCCCCGACGGGGACACCGGGACGAACATGTCGCGAACCCTGGACGCGGTCGTCAAGGAGCTCGAGGCGGCCGCCCCGGAGATCGCCCCGACCTGTGACGCGATCAGCCACGGCTCGCTGATGGGTGCCCGAGGAAACTCGGGAGTGATCCTGTCTCAGATCCTGCGTGGTCTCGCCTCGTCGCTGAAGGGCGCCTCACCGGCGACCGCGGCGACGGTCGCCGACGCACTGAAGGCGGCGAGCACGGCCGCCTACTCGGCGGTGTTGAAGCCGATCGAGGGAACGATTCTGACGGTGGTGCGCGAGACGGCCGATGCCGCGCAGCGCGCCGCGCACGACGGTGCGACGCTGGCGGCGATGTTGCGCGTCGCGCGCGCAGCCGGCCGAACTGCACTCGCCAACACCCCGGAGCAGTTGCCGGTGTTGAAGGACGCAGGCGTCGTGGATGCGGGCGGTGCGGGGTTCTTGTTGTTGATGGATTCTGCGCTGCACGTCGTGGATGGTGAACCGTTGCCTGAGCCGCAGGAAGTGAGCGCACCGAGCGGGGACCAGTTCGCCGCCGTCGCCCACCGCGAGAGCCACGACGGCACGGTGGATGTGAGCGAGCTGCGCTATGAGGTGATGTTCCTTCTGAACCTTGCCGATGCGAACAAGACGGCATTCATGGAGGCCTGGGGCGAGATCGGGGACTCGATCGTCGTCGTCGGCGGGGACGGTCTCTACAACTGCCACGTGCACACCAACGACATCGGGGCGGCAATCGAGGCGCCGCTCAAGTTGGAGGGCAAGCCCTTCAACATTCGGGTGACGGATCTGTTCGAGGAAGTCGACGAGGAACACGCCAAGCGTGAGGCCGAACTCGGGGTGGCGTCCCCGAAGAAGCACGCGCACGTGCCGTCGCTGCCCGAGGTGGACTGTGCGGTCGTGGCGGTCTCGAGTGGCTCGGGGCTGGATGAGTTGTTCAGCCAGATGGGCGTGCACGGGGTGATCACGGGTGGCCAGACGATGAACCCCTCGACCCAGGAGTTGTTGGACGCCGTCGAGCACATGAACTCGGACCAGGTGATCATCCTGCCGAACAACAAGAACATCATCCCGGTGGCGAACCAGATCGACGAGCTGACGAACAAGACCGTGCGGGTCGTGCCGACGTGTTCGATGCCCGAGGCGTTGGCCGCGCTCGTGTTCTACGACCCGGAGGGCACCGCCGAGGCGAACGCCGCGGCGATGACCGATGCGGCACACGCCGTGGCGACGGGGGAGGTGACCCAGGCGGTGCGCGACACCAAGACCGATGCGGGCGCGGTGAAGGCCGGCGACTGGATCGGTCTCGTGCGCGGGGACGGCGTGGTGGCGATCGGGGACTCGATGGTGGCGGCCTCGACCCAGTTGCTCGAGCACCTGATCACCCCGGGGCGGGAGTTGTTGACGGTGATCACCGGGGACCTGGCGAGCGCGCGGGCGACCGAGGAGATCGAGGCATTCCTTGCCGAGCGATACCCCGATGTTGAAATAGAGGTGCATGCCGGTGGCCAGCCCCTCTACCCCTATCTCTTCGGCGTGGAGTGAGTCGTCACTGAGGCCGTCGTGACCGAGCCGCTCACCCTGCGCGACCTGCAGGGCATCGACGTGGCGGTGCTGAAGGGGATCGGTGACAAGCGCAAGTCGTCGCTGTCGGACTACGGCGTGGAGACCGTGCTCGATCTCCTCACCACCTATCCGCGTCGGTGGGTGGACCGCACGAACGAGGCCCGCGTCGCCGACTTGGTCGAGGGCCGCGAGGCGCTCGTGCTGGTGGAGATCCGCAGCGTGAACAAGCGACCGTTGCGCGGTGGCAAGACCATGGTCACGGTGTCGACCGCGGACGACACCGGACGATTGAACGTCGTGTTCTTCAACCAGCCGTGGCGGGCCAAGCAGTTGTCGTCGGGGATGCAGGTGGCGATGTTCGGCAAGGTGGAGACCTTCCGCGGAACGCTGCAGATGACGAACCCGATCGTGGACTTGATCGGCAACCGCACCGGTCGCGTGGTTGCCATCTATCCCCAGAGCGAGAAGGCCAACCTGTCGACCTGGGAGATCGCCGGATGGGTCGAGAGCGCACTCGAGCGCTGCAAGGCGCGCGGGCTCGCCGATCCGTTGCCCGAGGCGATCCGTGCGCGACACGAGCTCACCGATCGCACCACCGCACTGCGCGGCATCCATCTGCCCGAGTCGATCCTGGCCAAGGAAGAGGCACGTCGTCGGCTCGCCTTCGACGAGTTGCTGCGCGTGCAGACCGTGCTCGTCGGTCGCAAGCGGGCCTTCGAGCGCAACTCGCGCTCGATCCGCCACGTCGTCGACGGCGAGTTGCTGTCGCGGTTCGTCTCGGCACTGCCGTTCCCGCTCACGGGGGCCCAGCGCCGGGTGATCGAGGAGATCTCTGCCGACTTGGCCGGCCCACACCCGATGCATCGGCTGCTGCAGGGAGACGTCGGCAGCGGAAAGACGGTCGTGGCGGTGGCGGCGATGTTGGTCGCCGTCCAGGGCAAGCACCAAGGTGCGCTGATGGCCCCGACCGAAGTGCTCGCCGAACAGCACTTCGCGGGGATCTCGAAGATGGTCGAGGGGCTGAAGGTTCCCGACCCCGACAACTTGTTCGGGGATCGCCAGTTGCGCGTCGAGTTGCTGACGAGCCGGGTGACGGGCGACAAGCGCCGCGAGGTGCTCGCAGATCTCGCCTCGGGTGGCGTGGACGTCGTGATCGGCACGCACGCGCTCATCCAGGAGGGCGTGAACTTTGCGAGCCTCGGAGTCGTCGTGATCGACGAGCAGCACCGCTTCGGCGTCGAGCAGCGCGCGGCGCTCTCGGCCAAGGGGGACGACTCGTCGACCCCGGACGTGTTGGTGATGACGGCGACCCCCATCCCGCGCACCGCGGCGATGACCGTCTACGGAGACTTGGACGTGAGCGTGCTGGACGAACTGCCACCCGGTCGCACGCCGATCGTCACGAAGTGGGCGGCGGGGCCGCTCATCGAAGCAGAGATGTGGGGGCACGTGCGCGAGGTGGTGGCCGCGGGCCAGCAGGCCTACGTCGTGTGTCCCCTGATCGAGGAGAGCGACAAGGTCGAGGCCGCCTCGGCGGAAAAGATCCATGCCGAGCTCTCGGGCGACGTGTTGAAGGGACTCCACGTCGGTCTCCTGCACGGACGGATGTCGTCGCAGGAAAAAGACGAGGTGATGGGGGCGTTCAGGTCGAAAAAACTCGACGTCCTGGTTGCCACCACCGTGATCGAAGTCGGCGTGGACGTGCCGAATGCGACCGTGATGGTGGTGCTGGACGCCGATCGCTTCGGCATCGCCCAGCTGCATCAGTTGCGTGGTCGAGTCGGTCGAGGCTCGATCGCCTCCACCTGTTGGCTGCAGACCAAGGACGACACCGAGCACTCACCGCGTGTCGATGCACTCGTCGGCACCACCGACGGCTTCGAGTTGGCCGAGATCGACCTCGAGCTGCGCGGCGAGGGCACGCTCATGAACACCGCGCAGAAGGGTCGCAGCGACTTGAAGCTCGCCTCGTTGCGTCGCGACCGCGACTTGATCGACATGGCCCGCAGTGCGGCATTCGAGATCATCGACGCCGACCCGACGTTGAAGAAGCACAAGGTGCTGCGCGACGAGATCGAGTTGTTG
>CAYXIY010000102.1:0-3752 GCA_964465475.1 uncultured Acidimicrobium sp.
CTCAACGTCTTCGACAACGTCGCGTTCGGTCTGCGCTTCGAAGACCCCAAGCCGGCGACGGAGACGGTGCGCGAGAGGGTGATGCGGGCACTTGACCTCGTGGCCCTCGGATCCTTCGCCGAGCGCAAGGTTCCGGCGCTGTCGGGCGGTGAGCAACAGCGCGTCGCCCTCGCCCGCGCACTCGTGTTGGAGCCGAGCGTGCTGCTCCTCGACGAACCCCTCGGAGCGCTCGACGCGCAGTTGCGGGCGCGGTTGCAGGTGGAACTCGCGAACCTGCAACGCCAGATCGGCATCACCTTCGTCTACGTGACCCACGACCAGCACGAGGCGTTCACGATGAGCGATCGCATCGGGGTGATGCGCGAGGGCAAACTCGTCCAGGTCGGCACTCCACGGGAGATCTACGAAACCCCGGCGACGGTAGACGTCGCACGATTCGTCGGTGCGGCCAACGTGATCGACGCCACCGTCGTCGCACCGGGTTCGATCGATGTCGGCGGGGTTCGGTTCGCGGCGCACGACGCACGCCATGCGGGTGTCGTCACGGTGATGATCAGGCCCGAGCGGATCCACGTTGGCACGGGGGAGACCCCAGCGACGATCGAGCGGATCACCTTTGCGGGCTCGATCCTGCGCGTCGCGCTGCGCGTCGGCACGGCGTCGCTCGTGGCGGAGGTGCCCAACGACGAACGCTCACGCGGTCTGGTCGACGGTCAGGCGACCACGATCGAGGTGCTGGCGGACGCGGTTCGGGTGCTCGGCGCGAACTGACTACTCACCCATGCGGGTGATGTCGGCCAGTGCGTTGCGCATGCCGCCCGGCTCGCCGTGACGCTTGCGCCACATCGACATGGTGAACAGCCCCAAGGTGAGCGCTCCGAGCGTGGTGAGGATGAGCAGCGTGGCGAGGGCGTTCAAAGCAGGAGTGGCCCCGCCGCGAACCGACGAGTAGATCCTCAGCGGAACCGTCTGCGACTCGACACCTGCAGACAAAAAGCTCGTGATCACGAAGTCGTCGATCACGGTGGCGAACACGACGACGAGGCTCGCCATGATCGACGGCCACAGCAAGGGTAGGAGCACGTGGCGGATCGCCTGCAGTCGCGTCGCACCCAGGTCGCGGGCGGCGTCTTCGAAACTCGACCCGATCGTGACCAAGCGGGCGCGCACGATGACCACCACGCTGGCCACCGAAAACGTGACGTTGCCGAGGACCTGGGCCGGATAGCCGAGCGGGATGCCGCTCAAGAGCCGGGTGAAGGTGATGAGGAGTGCGGCACCGACGACGATCTCTGGGGTCACGAGCGGTACCGAGGTGAGACCTTGCACGGCAGTTGCGCTCTTGCCACGAAGTCGCTGCGCGCCGATGGCGAGCGTGATCCCGAGTGGGACGACGATGACCATCGTGGAGACGCTGAGCACGAGGGAGTTGACGATCGTCTGGCGCATTGCCGGATCGCGGAACACCGAGCCGTAGGGGTCGGCGAACCACCAGCGGAACGAAAAGCCCTGCCACACCGAGCGGCTCCGGCCGTCGTTGAAGGAAAATGCGACCGCGATGACGACGGGCAGCAGGCTCCAGGCGACGTATCCCCACACGAGCGTGGGGAGCACGAGCATCCTGCGCTTCATCGCACGCGCTCCCTGCCGACCCGCGCGGTCGAGCGCAGGTACCAGGACAACCCGAGGAGCAGCACCGCCGACATGAACATCACGAGCACCGCTCCGTTCTGGGGTTCGCTCGAGTTGTTGATGTAGAAATCGATCTGGTTGCCGAGCATCTCGGTGCTTGGAGAGCGGGAGAGGAGGTCATTCGTGTAGTAGTCGCCGAACATCGGCAGGGCGATCAGGATTCCCGCGGCCACGACGCCGGCCTTGGACAACGGGACCGTCACAAGACGGAAGGCCTGTCGCGAGGTCGCTCCGAGGTCGCGTGCTGCGTCGACGAGACGCCAGTCGATGCGCTCGAGCGCCGCATATAGGGGCAGGATGAGGAACGGCACGTAGCCGTAGACGAGCCCGAGGATGACCGTCGTCGCCGAACCGTCCAGCCAATTGTGCTCGACACCGAAGTTCGCAAACACCCGCTGGACCAAGCCACTCGGGCTCAACAGGTTGACCCAGGCGAGCATGCGCATCAGATAGTTGACCCAAAACGGCAACACGATGAGGGTGAGCAGCATCAGACGACGTCTGCCCGCGTGGCGGGCAAGGTAGTAGGCGATTGGAAACCCGATGCCAAAGGACAGCACCATGGCAACGAGGACGTAGGCGATCGTACGCACGACGACACCTCGCAGGGGGCCTGTCGCGATGCTCTCGAGCACGCTCGACGCCTGGGCAAAGTCCCAGGCGAGGGGATTCCACTGCGGAACCGCGTCGCGAAAGATCGGGTCGATGGTTCCGAATGCGACGCAGGCAACCGCATAGAACGGCAAGGCGAAGAATGCGAGCAGCCAGGCGACGCCGGGCGTGGTGAGTGCAACCCAGAGTCGGTTGCGTCGCTTCATCGGATCAGCCGGCGGTGAACGTGGTCCACACGTCGTTCCACAGCGCGTCGACTTCCGGCTCCAGGCTCACGAGTCGGGCACCTGACTCATAGCGCTCTGCGGTCACGACGGCGTCTGCGACGCTCTCGACGATTCCGCCGGAGGAGAGCATCGCATCAACGGTCACATCGGTGAGCGCAGGCTGATAGCCGACGTAGGTCTGGTTCTTGATTGCGACCTCCACGTCGAGCAGGTAGTTGATGAACTGGTGTGCCGCGACAGGCGTCGCAGATGCCTTCGGAATGCAGAAGAAGTCGTTCGCCGTGATCGTGTCCTTGGGGTACCAGAAGCCGAGTGCCTCGCTCGGCGTGCCCTCGGGGAGGAAGAACGGCATGGCAAGTGCGTCGCCGCCCCACATGTAGGCGATGTCGCGGTTGCCTGCGGGGATCTCGGTATAGCTCGTGATGTCGACCTTCGGACTCGTCGCCTCGCGTAGACGAATGAGGTTGTCTTGTGCCGCGGCCAGCACGTCGGCATCGGCGGTGTTCACGTCGGTGACGCCGGCTTGGAAGAGGGCGAGGGCGATCGTGTCGCGATAGGAGTCGATCACCGCGAGCTTGCCCGAATACGTCGGGTTCCACATCGAGTCGTAGCCCTCTGCTGCCACCTGGGCTGCGTCCACGCGGTCGGAGCGGAAGCCGATGCCATTGCCGTAGATGAACTGGGCCATCGTGTACTGCGAGCCTTGGTCGTAGTACGGGCTCTGTAGGCCCGACAAGATGTTGCTGCGATTGGGGATGTACGTCTGGTTGAGCGGCTGGATGAGTTCGCCAGCGATGAGGCGGGCGAGTGCGGTGTCGGTCATGCCGATGATCAAGTCGGGCTTCAACGTGCCATTGCGCAATTTGGCGATCGCGGCATCTTCGTTGTCGTAGATGGTCTGCTTGACGGTCACGCCGAAAGCCTTTTCGAAGTCGGCGATCACCTCCGGGTTCGTGTAGTCCGCCCAATTGAGGATCTCCATCGTTCCGCCCTCGTTGGCGAGGCCGTCGGCGATCGCCTCACCGGTGGATGGCAGCGTGACCGGATTCTGTGGGGTGCCGATGACGAGTGCGCCTGACGAGTTCGATGAGGACCCGCAGGCTGCGAGAAGACTTGGCGCGATGACGAGGCCTCCCGTGGTCGCGAACATGGTGCGAAGGAAGTCACGTCGTTGCA
Source organism: uncultured Acidimicrobium sp. (assembly GCA_964465475.1). Classification (GTDB taxonomy): domain Bacteria; phylum Actinomycetota; class Acidimicrobiia; order Acidimicrobiales; family Ilumatobacteraceae; genus UBA3006. Next base: position 3,708 of record CAYXIY010000102.1, read on the forward strand.
TGGGTGTACCTTATTCCTGGTGAACGACCTGGACAAACGAATCGC
>CAYXIY010000103.1:0-3714 GCA_964465475.1 uncultured Acidimicrobium sp.
CGGTGCCACGAGCACCGCGCTCGCGTGCACGACGTCGGTCGTCTTGGCGAGTCGAGCACCGAGCTCGCTCAACCTCACGTCGGTCGACTCGCGCAGCGTGATCTCGAGTGGAACGCCACGCGTGTAACCGGTGAGGTCGAAGGCCTGCGTCGTGGACGGCGCAGGCGTCATCGAGGTGACCTGGTGGGTGCGCAGGAGCAGGTTCTCCGAGAGGATCACGTCGTCGTGCACCACCCATCCCGCGGGAACCTTGACCAGCCAGCGTCGCGAGAGACGGTGCAGTTTCGGTCCGACCTGCACGACCGCCACCACGCAGGCGAGACCGGAGACGATCGACACGATGACATGGTCGATGGAGAGCGCGACGAGCCCGAGCGCGACGCACAGCCCCCATCCGAGGATCGCCGGTGCGACGATCGGTGCGGGCACGCGCAACAGGTGTCGGACTTCGTCCCCGTAGGCGCCGGCCTGCACCTGGCGGGATCCGTAGTCGCCGCCGGCGACGACCATCAGTGCCACGACTCCGCAGGTGACGCCCGCGATGCGGGCGGGTTCCCAGTTCCCGTCGGGAAGCCCGAGGGCGAGGTGGGCGACGACGACGGGGGACACCGCACGCACGACCGTGAGGGAGATCGGGTGCTCGAGCCACGTGGCGATCGCCACGAGCGACCATGCGCACCACCCGGCGATCGAGACCGCGAGGCGGTCGTTCGTGAGTGCGTTCGGCAAGAGCGCCATTGCGACCCAGGCGACCCGCACGATCCACGACACGTTGCGGCGAACGACCTCGATCACGTGGGTCAGCCTACGACCCGTGACACGACCCCCAAGTAGCGTTGACGACGTGGCGAATCGCACGACGAAGGGCAAGGCGACGAAGAAGGACCGCGACCGCGCGGCCCACCTGCGGGACGCCATCACTCGTCACAACGAGCTCTACTTCACGAAGGACTCACCGCAGGTCAGCGACGCCGAATACGACGAGATGCGCCGCGAACTGGACGCACTCGAGGCGCGCTTCCCGGAACTCGTGACCCTCGATTCGCCATCCACCCGGGTCGGTGCGGCAACCCTCACCACCTTTGCCCCCGTCACCCATCGGGTGCCGATGACGAGCCTGGACAACGCGATGGGGGGCGAGGAACTCACCGCCTGGGGGGAGCGCGTGGAAAAGGGCCTCGCGGGCCGCACCCATACCTATATATGTGAGTTGAAGATCGACGGGCTCGCCATGAGCCTGCGCTACGAGCGCGGGATGCTCGTGCAGGCCGCCACCCGTGGCGACGGGAAGGTCGGCGAGGACGTGACCGAGAACGTGAAGACGATCTCGGTCGTGCCCAAGACCTTGACTGCTCCCAAGGGCAAGACCATGCCCGAGGTGTTGGAGGTGCGCGGCGAGGTGTACATGCCGATCGCGGCGTTCCAGGAACTACGTGCAGAAAAGGAACGCGAGAACGAACGACGCATCGCCGACGGCAAGAAGCCGGAGTCGGTGCCGGCGAACCCGCGCAATGCGGGAGCGGGCAGCCTGCGTCAGAAGGACCCGAGCGTGACCGCCTCGCGCAAGCTCGCGTTCTGGGCATACCAACTCGGCGAGACCGTCGGTACGCCGAGCTTCACGAGCCACCACGACACCCTCGACTATCTCCGTGAACTCGGCTTTCCGATCAATCCCGAGGTGAAGCGCCTCGCCACGCTCGCCGAGGTGCAGCGATTCTGCGACCACTGGGAGGCGCACCGCCACGACCTCGACTACGAGATCGACGGCGCGGTGGTCAAGCTGGACGAGTTGGACCTGCGCGAGGAACTCGGCTTCACCTCCCGCGCACCGCGCTGGGCGATCGCCTACAAGTTCGCCCCCGAGGAGCGCAACACGATCCTGAAGGACATCCAGGTCTCGATCGGACGCACCGGTCGTGCGACGCCGTTCGCCGTGCTCGAGCCCGTCGTCGTGAGCGGCTCGACGGTCTCCATGGCCACCCTCCACAACCGTGAACAGGTGGCGCTGAAGGACGTGCGACCGGGCGACACGGTGATCGTGCGCAAGGCGGGCGACGTGATCCCCGAGGTCGTCGGACCGGTGCTCGAGAAGCGCCCCAAGAACTGCAAGCCCTGGGTGTTCCCCTCGACGTGTCCGTGCGACATCGCATCGACCCTCGTGCAGGCCGAAGGGGAGTCCGACACGCGTTGCGTGGAGCCGTCGTGTCCGTTCCAGCGCGACCAGCGCATCATCTACTTCGCCTCCCGCGGATGCATGGACATCGAGGGACTCGGCGAAAAGACCGTGTTCGCACTCTCGGACCTCGAGCTCGTCGCCGATGCGGGCGACCTCTATTCGTTGGGCATCGAAGACCTCCTGCGCATCGAGGGCTTCGGTGAACTGAGCGCCACCAACCTGCTGGCGGGAATCGAGAAGTCCAAGGACGTCGCGCTGCCGAAGCTCCTGACCGCCCTCGGCGTGAAGCACCTCGGTCCCGCCGCGTCTGAGTCACTCGCCCGCACCTTCGGCTCACTCGATCGGATCATGGAGGCCACGAGCGACGAACTCGCCGCCATCGACGGAGTCGGGGAGGTGATCGCGACGTCGATCACGTCGTGGTTCGCCCAGAAGCAGAACAAGAAGCTGATCGAAAAGCTGCGCAAGGGCGGCGTGCGCTTCGACAACGTCGTCGTCAGCACCCTGCCCCAGACGCTGCTCGGCAAGGCCGTCGTCGTCACCGGCACCGTCGAGGGTTACTCGCGCGAAGACGCCGAGGCGGCGATCAAGGACCGCGGTGGAAAGTCGCCGGGGTCGGTGAGCGCAAAGACGTTCTGCGTCGTCGTCGGCGACGCACCGGGAGCATCCAAGATCACGAAGGCGACCGAACTCGGCATCCCCGTCGTGACCGGAGCGAACTTCGACCGACTGCTCGCAACGGGGGAGATCCCCGCCTAGGTCCTAGCGGTCGAACAGTATGTGGTCGACGACGTCGTCGATGAGCTTCACCCATTCGGCGTCGTCGTTCTTCGAGCGCTTCGTGTCGAAACTCGAGAGCACGCGACCGAAGGTGTAGGCCTGGATGAAGGTGGCGATCGTGCGGTCGGGATGAGACGCCGTGATGATTCCTCGCTGTCTCGCGGCACTGATGATCGACTCGAGCGCGTCGGTGAGGCGTGTTTGAGCCTGCGCCAACTTCCGCTCGTATGAGGGTCGACCGACTGTTCCCGCGACGATGGCTACTCGCCTCATTCGCTCGACGTTGCGCGCGATCGATTGGGTGAACACCGTCGCGGCGTGCAGTGCGCTTCGAAGCTCATCTGTCGTCGTCACGCTCGTCGACAACTGCTGGATCCCGTCGATGCTTTCCTTCACGATCTGCTCGAACTGGGCAGCACGTGCGGCGGCGATCAGCCCGTCACGGTCGGTGAAGTTCGCATAGAGCGAGCTCTTGGAAACCTTGGTCGCGGCGATCAATTCCTCGATGCGAAAACCACTCTCTCCAACCCGGTCGAGCATCGATGCGGTGACGTCCAGGACCTTGTCGAAGTCAGGGATATGGCGGGGTGCCCTTTTGCGCGGATTTGCCGACTTTGCGCGCTTCTTGGCTGCCACGGGGACAGTCTACGAGGGCCGTTTTGGACCTATTTTCCTACGGGCTATAGTTAGGAAATTAAGTAGGACAATTTGTCCAATTTTTCCGGGGCTGGAGGAATTGACGTGGCGGAATCGAGGGC
>CAYXIY010000104.1:0-3590 GCA_964465475.1 uncultured Acidimicrobium sp.
CGATGGAACGCCGAGCGGCTCACGACCTTGAGTCGTTCCGTAGTGTCGCGCAGGTTCGTGATCAGCGCCTGTTGCAGCGGGTCGAGCACGAGCGAGGTGTGCTCGGCAGTGAAGGTGTGCGGGGCGAAGTCGAACCAGCGGTAGTCCTCGGCATAGGTGGCCGCGACCAGGTCAGCGACCTCTTTCGTGTAGACCTGCGCGGGCGTGATGCCGAGACCGCTGTTGAGTCGGGCGAGGGCGACGTTCGTTCCACCCCGGGCGTTCAGCACGTCGGCGAGGGCCTGGAGTGCTCCGGGCTGCTCGACGCGAACGAGGTGGTGGAGTTCGTACTGATCGCAATACAACGAGTTGAACTGCGGTCGGAAGTGGTCGTCTGCCATGAACGAGGCGAGGTCGGCGTGCAGTTCGCGCGCGAAGTTGGCGAAGGTGGCGGCCACGTCGATGCGACCGTCGACGAGCACGTCGGGACAGCGGTCGAAGATGACGTCTGGCGTGCCTGGCGCGCGCAACAACACGCGATTTTCGAAGCTCGAGTACGCCCTGCGCAGGGGATCGCGCAACGCTGCGATGCGCAGCCAGTCGGGCGACGTGAGGATGTTCCACTGTTCCTTGCGCGGAATCTCGAAGAAACGCGTGAGGCCGTGCACGCGGTAGTTGTGGATCGTCTGTTCTTGGGAGATGTTCGGGGTGATGATCTCCTCGGCGGCGTGTGCGTCGTAGCTGCCCTCGACCTGTGAGACGAGGAGCTTCAGGCTGCTACAGGCAACCTTGGTCGTCGGCACGTAGAGCACCTTGATGCGTGGGGCGACGAGGGCGTAGTTCAGCAACTCCGGCAGCGTGTCCTGCGGGGTGACCCTGGTGATCATTGCGACGCACCGCGGATTGCTTCGACCCGCATGAGCAGGGTGGCAACTGCATCCTCGACGCTTTCGCCGCGTGCGCCGATGGTGATGTCGGCATTGCGTGGCGCCTCGTAGGGTGCATCGACGCCGGAGAGGCCCGTCATCTCGCCCGCGCGCTGCTTTGCGTACAGGCCCTTCGGGTCGCGTGTCGCGCACACCTCGAGGGGCGTGTCGACGAACACCTCGACGAACGGAATGCCGTCGTTGGCATGTGCGGCGCGCACGGCGTCGCGGGAGGCAGAAAACGGGCTGATGATCGGCACGATCGTCACCGCACCGGCGTCCGCGAACAGCCTCGCCACCTCGCCGATGCGACGGATGTTCTCGCGGCGATCGTCGTCGGAGAACCCGAGGTCGCCGTTCAGACCGTGGCGAAGGTTGTCGGCGTCCAGCACGTAGGCGAAGACCCCGTCGGTCGTGAGGCGTGCGGCCAGCGCATGGGCGATCGTGGACTTGCCCGAGCCCGACAGTCCCGTGAGCCACAGCGTCATGCCGACCATTCCGTGGGCGGCGCGACGATCGGCTCGCGTCACGCTTGCGTCGTGCCAGACGGGCTTGTTCATGTGCGCGGCGACAGCAGCATTCCCGCGCCGGCCGTCTGGCCGGTCGCCTCGTCGATCACGATGAAGCAGCCCGTCGTGCGGTTCTGGTGGTAGTCGTCGAAGAGCAGCGGTGCGGTCGTGTTCAGCGTGACGCGACCGATCTCGTTCATCTTCAGCTCGGCTACTCCCTGCTCGCGATGGAGCGTGGAGATGTCGAGTCGGTAGAGCACCTCGTTGATCCGCGCGCGCACGTTGCGCGTGGTGTGCTTCAGGGCATAGATCTTGCCCGGCTGCAGCGGGGCTGCGTCGTCCATCCAGCACAGCATCGCCTCGAGTTCCTGGGACACGCGCGGCCGGTTGTTGGGTCGACAGATCATGTCGCCACGGGTGATCGACAGGTCGTCGGCGAGGAGCAGCGTGACCGCCATTCCTGGAGTCGCCTCGTCGAGTGGTCCGAGCGGTGAGTCGATCCCGGTGATCGTCGTCGTGAGGCCCGACGGGAGCACCATCACTTCGTCCCCGACGCGCAGGACTCCGCCGGCGACCCGACCCGCGTATCCGCGGTAGTCGGGGAACTCCGCGCGTTGCGGACGGATCACGAACTGCACTGGAAAGCGCACGTCGATGCGGTTGTCGTCGCTTGCGGTGTAGACGTTCTCGAGGTGGTGCAGCAGGGTCGGACCCTCGAACCAGCCCATGTTCGGCGAGCGCGACACGACGTTGTCGCCGGCGAGTGCACTGATCGGAAGGAACGTGACGTCCTGCAGGTCGAGGCGGGAGGCGAAGGCCTCGAACTCGGCACGGATCGAGTTGAACACGTCCTGGTCGTAGTCGACGAGGTCCATCTTGTTCACGCAGATCACGAGGTGCGGCACGCCGAGGAGCGACACGAGCAGGCTGTGGCGGCGCGTCTGTTCGACGACGCCGGTGCGTGCGTCCACGAGCACGATGGCAAGGTCGACGTTGGATGCGCCGGTGATCATGTTGCGCGTGTACTGGATGTGGCCCGGGCAGTCCGCGATGATGAACGAGCGCTTCGGGGTGGCGAAGTAGCGGTAGGCGACGTCGATCGTGATGCCTTGCTCGCGCTCGGCGCGAAGTCCGTCGGTGAGCAGCGACAGGTCCACGTAGTCGTCGCCGCGGCGCTTGCTGACCGCCTCGATGTGCTCGAGCTGGTCCTCGAAGATGCTCTTCGAGTCGTACAGCAAGCGACCGATGAGGGTCGACTTGCCGTCGTCGACGGAGCCAACGGTGGCGAAGCGCAGCCGGTCCATCAGAAGTACCCCGTGCGCTTGCGGTCTTCCATGCCGGCTTCCGACATGCGGTCGTCTGCGCGCGTGGCGCCGCGTTCCGTCACGCGCGCGACCGCGGTCTCGGCGATGATGTCGGCCACGCTGGACGCCGACGACTCGATCGCTGCCGTACACGTGGCGTCACCGACGGTGCGAAAGCGCACGGTTTGTTCGACGACTTCTTCGCCGGGTTCGGGTTGGAGGAACTCCGTGACGGCCATCCACATGTTGTCGCGGCGGAACACCGGTCGACGATGCGCGTAGTAGATGCTCGGAAGGTCGATCGAGTGCTCGGCGATGAAGGTCCAGATGTCGAGCTCGGTCCAGTTCGACAGCGGAAAGACGCGGAAGTGTTCACCCTGTCGGTGGCGCGAGTTGTAGATGCCCCACAGCTCCGGGCGCTGGTTCTTCGGGTCCCACTGGCCGAAGGAGTCGCGGTGCGAATAGACGCGTTCCTTTGCTCGGGCGCGCTCCTCGTCGCGACGGGCGCCGCCGAAGACGGCGTCGAAGCGATGCTCGGCGATCGAGTCGAGCAGCGTCACGGTCTGCAGGGGATTGCGGCTGGCCCGCGGACCGACCGCGTCGGCCACCCGGCCTGCGTCGATCGAGGCCTGGACCGAGCCGACGATGAGCTGGACGCCCATCTCGGCCACGCAGCGGTCGCGGAACTCGATCACTTCGGAGAAGTTGTGCCCGGTGTCGATGTGCATGACGGGGAAGGGGATCCGGGCGGGGGCGAAGGCGCGCACGGCAAGGTGCAGCATGACGACGGAGTCCTTGCCGCCAGAGAACAACAGCACGGGGCGCTCGAACTCGGCCGCCACCTCGCGAATGATGGTCACGGACTCGTCGAC
>CAYXIY010000105.1:0-3543 GCA_964465475.1 uncultured Acidimicrobium sp.
CCCGGTGACGTCGGATTCTCCGGGTCGTTGTCTGCGCCGCGCACGTGGATGCACTTGGCAGGACACACGGCCGCACACAGCTCGCAACCGATGCACTTTTCCATCCCGTCCTCGTAGCGGTTCAGCACGTGGCGTCCGTGCAGGCGCTCCGGCTTGGGGATCTTGGCGTCCATCTCCTCGGCCTTTGCCGAGACGTCACCCTTCTTCGACTTCTTCAACGCGCGACGGCGCACGCGACCGCCCGAGTACTGGGTGGTGACGCGGTTGCGCTTGCCGTGCTGGCGAATGGTGACGAGGAATCCTCCGAGGTAACCCATCAGAACATCGATCCTTCCGTCTCACGGTCGCGCTGACTGACGCGCAACGCCAACTGGAGCAACGAGTAACACACGATCAACACGAGTGCCGATGCGACCGTGACGACGATCGTGTCCCAGCCCTCGTTGCGACCCAGGCGCTGTGCGGCAAGCAGCATGAACCACCCGAGCGAGGCCGGAATCAAGACCTTCCAACCCAGATCCATGAGCTGGTCGTAGCGCAGGCGCGGGAGCGTCGCACGGAACCACACGTAGACGTAGAGGAAGACGAGGACCTTGCCGAGCAACCAGATGGTTCCCTCGATGCCGTTCGGAACGAATGGAATGTCGAGCACGGTGCCACCGATCGCAATCGGCTGCGGGCCACCGAAGAAGAGCGTGACGATGAGCGCCGACATGGTGACGGTGTTCATGAACTCGGCCAGATAGAACAACGCGAAGCGGATGGAGGAATACTCGGTGTTGAATCCACCGACGAGTTCCTGCTCGGCCTCGACCAAGTCGAACGGTGGACGGTTCAGCTCTGCGGTGGCGGCGATGATGAAGATGATGAACGGCACCACCCCGGTCGTGATCACGTTCCAGTCACGAATCGTCGATTGGGTGTCGACGATGCCGCTCGTTGACAGGGTGCCACTGATGAGGAGCACGCTGGCGATCGAGAGACCGAGCGCCGCCTCGTAGCTCACCATCTGGGCGGACGCACGCACGGATCCGAGCAATGGATACTTCGAGCCGCTCGACCAGCCGGCGAGCATGATGCCGTAGACCGCAATCGAGGAGATCGCGAGCGCGAACAACACGCCGACCGACGGATCTGCGAGCTGCACGCGCGTCTCTTGGCCGAACCAGGTGACGATGCCGGCGTTGTCGCCGCGGAAGTCACCGCCGAGTGGGATGATCGCAAACGACAGGAACGCCGGAACGAAGGCAAGGAACGGCGCGAGTTTGAAGACGAACGGGTCTGCACGATCCGGAATCAGGTCTTCCTTGAAGAACAACTTGATCCCGTCGGCAAGGGTCTGCAACAGACCGAACGGACCGGTCTTGTTCGGTCCGATGCGGTTCTGCATGCCGGCGACCACCTTGCGCTCGAACCACACCATGAGCATGGTGGCGACGAGGCCCGCAACGAAGACGATCAACACCTTGATGCCGACGATGGCGAGCGTCTGCCAGACGACGTCTCCCGTGAGGGCTGGATCGATCGCGAACAGCGTGCTCATCACACCTTCTCGATCTTCACGTCGGTGACCGCTCCGCGAGCATCGATCAGTTCACGCACGTCCGCGCCGGTCTGGTTCACGGGCAACCAGGCCGTTCCGCGCACGACGTCCTCGGATTCGTGCAGCGTGACGAGGACGCTCGCCTTCGGCGACGTGACCTTGACCTTGGACCCGACCTCGGCACCGATGCGTGCGCGATCGAGTGGGTGGATCGTGATCGATGCACCAGGGGCAAGGGTGGCAAGCGACGGGCTCTTGGCCGTCGAGATCGCGTTGTCATACAGCTTGCGGAACACGACGGCGCGGAAGTCGTACGAGTTGCGATCGGGTGCACTCGAAGACGACGCGGTGAGTGATCCAGTGGCAGCGTGGGCCATGACCACCCCGTCGTGACGAAGTGCTCGGGCGTCTGCGGCCGGCGCGAATGCGGGAACCGACGTGACGAGTGCCTGCTGGACGTCGGCGAGCGACCCGAAGCCGAGGTCCTTGCCCGCTGCCGCGGCGAGTTCGACGGCGACCATCCAGTCCGGTCGCGACGTGCCCGCGGGCGTGATCTTCTGTGCGACGTTCGACATGCGACCTTCGAGGTTGGTCGTCGTGCCGCTCTTTTCGCCGTATGCGGCCGCGGGGAAGACGACGTCGGCCTGTGAACTCGACGACGTGAGGAAGGTGTCGACGGCGATGACGTTGCGCGCGCCAGCGAGAGCCCTGCGTGCGAGGTCCGCATCCACCACGTCGGCCATCGGGTCGCTCCCGACGAGGACGAGACACTCGACGGCCTGCGATGCGGCCGCCTCGAGGATGCCGATCGCGTCCTTTCCGCCTCGTGGTGCGAGTCCGGCGGCAAGCGCACCACGGACGTTCCCGCGACGCAACACCGGCAACACGCTCGCCCCCGGCGCCATCGTCAACGCCTGGTCGAGTGCAGCAACGACGGTGTCGGCGCTCTGCGCGAGATTCGCGCGACCAACGACGACCACGACCGACCCGGAGGACAACTGTGCGGAGAGTTCTGCGCCAGCATCTCGCAACGCCTGGGCTTCCTTGCCTGGCTCAGCGAAGATCGTCTTCCATGCGTACGGGGTGAGCCCGGTCGGACGGCTCGTGACTTCGACGATGCGCGAGCGCTTCTTGGCGGCTGCGTCGCGCAGGCGCAGATACAGCACGGGCAATTCTTCTTTGACGTCCGGTGCGATCATCAGGATCGTTCGTGCGCTCGAGGCCTCGTCGATCGTGGCCTGCGGCAGGCCGAACACCTCTGACGGCAATCCGTCACCGAGCTGAGCGTCGCGGTTGACGATGCCGAAGGCATCGGCGAGCGTCGCCCAAGCGAAGGCATCTTCGTTCGTTCCGCGAGCGCCGCCGAGGATCGCGACTCGATCGGGCGACGACGCGATCGCCGTGCGCAAGATGCGACCAGCGACGTCCATCGCGTGGGCCCACGACGTCGGTTCGAGCACGCCGCTCGAATTCTTGACGAGCGGGGTGGTCAGGCGATCCGCGGAGTTGACCGACTCGAAGTTGAAACGACCACGGTCGCACAACCAGCCCCAGTTGACGGGGTTGATGTCGACGCCCTGGTATCGCACGAGTTCGTCACGGCTGCTCTGGACGACCGTGCGACAGCCGACCGAGCACGTCGTGCAGGTGCTCTCGAGCTGATCGAGGTCCCACGGGCGAGCCTTGAATCGGTAGGGCTTGGCGGTGAGCGCTCCGACCGGGCAGATCTGCACGGTGTTGCCGGAGAAATACGACGAGAACGGCTCGTCGGGGAACGTCATCACCTGGGTGTTGTTGCCGCGCTGGGTGAAGCTGATGAGCGCGTCGCCCGCGACCTCGTCGGCGAAGCGGGTGCAGCGGTCGCACAGGATGCAGCGCTCACGGTCGAGGTAGACGTTCTCGCTGATCGGGATCGGCTTTTCGTAGTGACGCTTCTCCTCGACGTAGCGGCTCTCCCCCGGACCGTGGCTGAACGCCTGGTCTTGCAGCGGACATTCGCC
>CAYXIY010000106.1:0-3455 GCA_964465475.1 uncultured Acidimicrobium sp.
TACGACATCATCACGTCATACAGCCAGCCAGACCCGTAGGGGTCTGAATTCAACAGCCCCGGGTTCGCAGCCAGGCGCTCGTTGATCCCGACCACCGATCCAGAAATTGGCGCATAGACGTCGCTCACGCTCTTGGAGCTCTCCACCTCGGCGGCCGCCTCCCCCGCGGCCACGCTCTGGCCGACCTCGGGCAACTTGGCGAACACGATCTCGCCGAGTGCGTCCTGATGGTGGTCCGTGATCCCGATGCGGGCCTGCTCGCCGTCCACGAGCACCCACAGGTGGTCCCGGGAATACCTCAGTCCGTCCGGCACGCGCATCACGAACCCGAGTCTTCCACCACGTCGACGTGTCGTCGCGGCAACGACAGCGTGAAGCGCGATCCCTCGCCGAGCGTGGACTCCACGCCCACGTCCCCGCCATGCAGTCGGGCGATGTGTCGCACAATGGCGAGTCCGAGTCCCGTGCCGCCCGTCGCGCGGCTGCGCGCGTCGTCCACGCGATAGAACCGCTCGAACACGCGGCTCAGGTGCTCCTCGCTGATGCCCGGCCCGTTGTCGGCGACGACGATCTTGACGACGTCGTCCGCCACGTCGATCGAGATCTTGACGATCGAGCCATTGGGGCTGAACTTGATCGCGTTGTCGAGCAGGTTGCCGACCGCGGAGACGAGCTGGGCGCGGTCGGCGACGATCAACACCTCGGGATAGTTCTCGATCGAGATCATCACCGACTTGGCGAGTGCGGCCGAGCGCAATCGCCCAGTTGCCTCCTCCACCACCTTCACGACGTCGACTTCATGGGTGTTTGCCAGTCCATCGAATTCGATGCGGGCGAGCTCGAGCAGGTCACCGACGGTGTCGTTCAATCGCGTCACCTCCGACAGGATCACCGATGCCATGCGCTCGACGTCGGTTCCCTCCGTCGCGCTCATCAGGTTCTCCGCCATCAGCGACACCGCACCGATCGGCGTGCGCAGCTCGTGGCTGATGTTGGCCACGAAGTCGGTGCGCACGCGGTCCGCCATCACCTGCTTGGTCTCGTCGTAGACGAGCACCGCACCGCCGCCGTCGGGCAGCGGAATGCTCGCCATGTCGAACATCCGCACCGCCGGCTCGCCGAACTCGACGTGTTCCTCGCGCGTCTCACCCGACAGCGCACTCGACAACAACTCGTCCACGTGCCTGTTGAAACGCTCGTAGTCCACCGATCCTTGGGCGAGGAGGTCGCCGAACGCCGAGTTCGCCCAGCGGGTCGAGCCGTCCGTGGAGACGATCACCACCCCCATCGGCAGCGCATTCATCGCAAGGCGCATCTGGTCGAGCGACAGCGCCCCGGGCTCAGGAATCCTCGGCGCTGCGTCATCAGTGGGGCGACGTCGGCGCAAGAAACTCACGATTCCAAGACTACGCGCGTCCCCTCGCCGGTCGTCAGGCTCAGGTCGAGGACTTCGCCAGGTCACTCACCACGAGCACCGGAATGCCGAAGTTGACGATCTTGCCGTCGGCCGACGTCAGCTTGATCTGCAGGGTGTGCGAGCCGTCGGCGATCTTGACCGGCACGTCGAAGGACTCGAGCACCGCGCCACGAGAGTTCGTCGTCGTGTTGCCGACGAGGACGGGATCGGAGAACAACCAGGCATTGACGTCCTGATCGGGCGCAAAGCCGATTCCGCTGATCTCGACCTTGTGGTTGCGCACGAGGGTGATCTGGTTGTCCTTCGTCAGAGGAATCGGCGTGCCGTCGGCCATGCGCGAGGTGATCGTCAGCGTCATCCCGAGTGCGCCGTTGGCATAGACGACCTCGCCTTCCTTCACGGAACCAGCCACGAACACGTGCGGAATGCCGTCGACGAAGGCACTCGTCTGGCCGATGATGGTCATCTGGTCGACCTCCACGGCGTCGACCTCGAGCGGGATCTCTCGGACGTCGGAGGACCCGAAGCTCACCACTCCACCGGCAACGACCAATACGGCGACCATCGCCATCGACGCACTCGACACGAGTCGTGGTGCGAACCCGAGGCGCGTCTGCACCGTCATCGCCGCGACGACTGCGGCGAACACCGCCACGCCGACGATGGTCGAGGCCGATGCGGTGGTCGGCGTGAGCGACACCGCGATGACGGCGCCGACCATCACGAAGAAATGTGGCGCGCAACGACGTGGGAGCCGTAGTGCTTCCGGCGAGAGGCGCGAGATGAGGACGAGTCGACCGATGGAAGCAAGGATCGACACGACCGCAACTTCGCTCATCGCCGACGACGCGGTGAACGAGAGTCCGGTGGACGCGTTCAGCAGGGCGAGAAGACCTGCCGACATCGTCGCGGTCATCGCCGCGACGACGAAGGACTGGCTCGCAGTCACGCTCGAGCGCGAGCGACCGGCGCCGGGTCGAGCAAGTTCCGCCGTCACGATCGGCAGGACGCCGAGGGCGGCGACGAGCACCGCGATGCGCACCTCGAGCATCGACCCGAGGTTGCCGGTCGCGGCGAGACCCGCGATCCAGACGAGCGAGGCGAGGATGCCGCCAGCGACGTCGAGGATGCCGATGGTCACCAGGATTGCCACCCACATCACGCTCGGGGCGCTCGCATGGAAGTCGGTGTTGACGAGCGAGCCGAGACCGACCAACGCTCCGAGCGCATGCACCCCGAATCGCGAGACGCCGTGCTGGGCGAGCCATGGAGTCCAGTCGAGCGCCCGATCGCCCATCGACATCGCGCGTGGCGTCATCGTGAAGCGTCGCGTCGACGTGGCGGCCAAGAGCAGCATGACGACGAGGATGAGGAGCAGCACCTTGCTCGCCGTCTGCTCGTCCATGCGCGTCGCGCCGGTGACTCCGGCGACGCCGAGCATGTCGGCCTCCTGGGCCGTCACCTGACCTGCACGAACCTCGTCCACGGTGTGTTCGTCGGTGACCGTGACGCCGATCGCCACGACCATCTCCGAGCCGTTCGGCGCCACTCCGACGATCTGCAGCTTGTGTGAACCGTGGTCGAGCATCGCCGGCACTTGGAAGACCTGGGCGAAGGTTCCGTCTGCATTTGCCGTCGCCACGCCGAGCAACGTCGGCGTCGAGTGCATCCACACCTCGACCTTCGAACCGGCGAGCATGCCCTCGCCGTCCACACGCGTGGTCGTGCCCGGCACGTACATGAGCGAGCCGTTCGGCAGGAGCGGCTGGCGATCACCGCTCGCGCTCATCGTGACCACGCTCAGGCTCGCGTCCCCGACCTCGGCACGGATCTGTTCGCTGGTCACCTGGAAGATCTCGACACGCGTCTGCTCGCCATCGACGACCGAGGCACTCTCGGCTGGTGCAACGCGGGCGGGAATCGTGTCGAAGGCAATCGTCGTCGTTGTCGTGCTGGTCGACGTCGACAGCACCGGCACGAGCGGCGCAAGCGGCGCAGCAGCGGTCGTCGACGGGTCGGCTGGCGCCTGGGTGGTGGC
>CAYXIY010000107.1:0-3452 GCA_964465475.1 uncultured Acidimicrobium sp.
TCCAGGGTCTGGTCGCTCTCGGAGGCCTCGTAGTGGGCGACCTTGGTGAAGAGTGCCTCGCGGGAGGCGTTCAGGTGCTTCACGAAGTCGACGATGCCGCCCTTGTACTGATAGGTGATCTTTTGCTTCTTGTCACCGCGCTCGTCGACGAACACGACCTCGAGGTCCTTGTTCAAGAACGCCATCGTCTGCAGACGCTCGGTGACCGTGCGCGCGACGAACTCGACGCCTTCTGCGGCGAAGATCGTCGGATCTGGCCAGAAGGTGATCGTGGTGCCGGTCACCGACTTGTTCGGTGATGCACCGACCTTGGCGAGCTTGCCCTTCGGCTTGCCGCCATCGACGAACTCCTGGCGATAGCGAACGCCGCCGCGATCGACTTCGGCGATCACGCGCTTGGAGAGCGCGTTCACGACGCTCACGCCCACGCCGTGCAGACCGCCCGACACCTTGTAACCGTCGCCACCGAACTTTCCGCCGGCGTGCAGGACGGTGAGCACCACTTCGAGCGCGCTCTTGCCCTTGTGTGGGCCACTTGGATAGGGATCGACGGGGATGCCGCGACCGTTGTCGCTGACCGAACACGCTCCGTCGTCGTGCAGGGTGATCACGATCTTCGTGCAGTAGCCCGCCATCGCCTCGTCGACCGAGTTGTCGACCACTTCCCAGATCAGGTGATGCAGGCCGGCGAGGCCGGTGGAGCCGATGTACATGCCCGGGCGCTTGCGCACCGGGTCGAGGCCTTCGAGGACCTGGATGTCCTTTGCGCCGTAGGTCGCGGAGCCCGCGGTCGCTGCTTTGGAGGTTTTTGCTGCCGCCATCACACACCTGATCCCGACCTCGCCGAAGGGGCGGCGAGGGTCTCAGAAAACGTCATAAACAACACGTCAAAGTCTACCAATCAGCGCTTCTTGGACGGGCGTTTTACGTGTACTTCGATGCCCGACACGGTGGTCGGAGTGGTCTCGTTGATCATCTTCACGATGTGTGCTTCGAGGAACCGAATTTGCGTCGCCCATGACGGGTCGTCGACGTCCACGTGCAGGGTGCCGCCCTCGAGACGAAGAGGTGTGACGTGTGCACTCACCTGGGGGCCGACGAGTGCGTCCCAGGATGCGAACACGCTCGAGGTCGCCTCGACCGGCTCGCTGCCGAGTCGGGCGAGGAGCGAGTTGAGCGAATCCGTCAGTCGACGGGACGTGTCCGGGCCGGCATCGTCGAAGAAGTCACTCATCGCCCGTCACCATCGACCACCGCTCCCCCATGGATGTGCACGATACGGTCCGGGTGGGCCGCGGTGGGCAGCACGCCCGCCGTCGTGATCAACACCTGGCCCTCGGGAAAGTGGCCGAGAAGTGCCGCCGCGCGCTGCGGGTCGAGCTCGGACAACACGTCGTCGAGGATCAACACGGGCGGACCCGCCGTCACCTCGGTGACGAGACGATGCACGGCGAGACGAAGTGCCAACGCGAGCGTGCGCTGCTCACCCTGTGACGCGTGTGTGCGGGCGGGCAGACCGTTGAGCGTCATCTCGACGTCGTCACGATGTGGCCCGACGGTGCTCGTGCCGCGACGAACGTCGTCGTGTCGATGCGCGGCGAGTGATGCGGCCAGTCCATCCCGACGCCACTGCGGGTCGTACGACAACTCGAGTGGCGTGTTGCGTTCGGCGAGGTCTTCGTATGCGCGTTGCACGAGTGGTTGGATCGTTGCCACCATCTGCGCGCGTTCGTTACCGAGTGCGGTGCCGCACTCGACGAAGCGTTCGTCCCACACGTCGAGCGTCGTCTCGATGTCCGAGGTCAAGCGACCACCGGCCTGCTTGAGTAGAGCATTGCGTTGGCGCAACACGCGGTCGACTTCGCCACAGAGTTGATCGAGTTTCGGCGACACTGCCACGAGCGCATCGTCGAGGAACGTCCTGCGCACCTCCGGTGACTCCTTCACGAGGCCGAGGTCTTCCGGTGAAAACACCGTCGTGCGCACCACCCCGAGCAGGTCGCGGGACTTGGTCAGCCGCTGCCTGTTGACCTGGGCCTTGTTTCGCCCGACCCGGGACAACTCCGCTTCGACGAGGATCTCGCGGCCATCGGGATGAATGATGGTGGCGCGCACGACGGACGCGTCCGCACCGGTGCGGATCATCGCTTCGGTCGGTACGCCACGGAAACTCTTCAGTGTCGCGAGATACGACAGCGCCTCGGTGAGGCTGGTCTTGCCTTGCCCGTTGGCGCCGATGATCGCCGTCACGCCCTCGGCGAGATCCAGCTCCAGTCGCGCGTAGTTGCGAAAGTCGGTGAGCTCGAGTCGGCTGACGAACACGACTCGTCGTCAGTTGTTGAGTCGCTGCGGCATGACGAGGTAGAGGTAGTCCTCTGCGCCGACGCCACGAAGAACCGCTGGCTTGATCGGATCACTCGTCTCGATCGTGATTTCGTCGCCGACGACGGCTTCGACGCCCGCGGCGAGATACTCCGGGTTGAACCCGACGGTCATCTCCGAACCCGACAGCGTCGCGTCGATCTCTTCGACTGTGTTGCCGAGGTCCTGGGTCATCACGACGAGACGCAGCGACTGCTGCCCCATCTCGAGTCGCACCGGCGTCGTCTCGCGGGCGAGGATGCGACAGCGACGAATCGCCTCCATCAATTGCTCGCGCGACGTCGTCAACTTGTTCGGGTAGCTCGCCTGGATGAGTTGGCGGTAGTTGGGGAATTCGATCTGCAACAGGTTCGTCGTGAGCGTGACGTTGCCGATCGTGAAGGTCGCCTTGTCGGAACCAAAAAAGATCGTTGCCTCATCGGCGTTCGACAGGAGCCGCTGCAACTCACCGAGTGCGCGGCTTGGGAGCACCACTCGTTGGCCGTGGCCGAGCACGTTGGTCACAGCCAAGTCGCGCACGGCGAGGCGGTAGGAGTCGGTCGCGACCAAGCGGAGGCCTTCTGGTTCTGCGGCCATCAACACGCCCGTGAGGGCGAGGCGTTGCATGTCCGTGCTCGCGGCACGGACCACCTGGCGCAAGGCATCGGCGAGGAGTGGAGCCGAAATGGTCACCGGTGGCGCTGACGCGAGGGTGACGTTCGGGAAGTCGGTGGCGGCGAAGGTCGACACCGTGGTTTGGAAACGGCCAGAAGTGACGACCGCCTCTTCGTTTTGGGTCTCGATCGTCACCTTGCCCTCCGGTGTGGATCGCACGATGTCGCTCAACAACTTGGCGCTCGCCACGACGACACCGTCGCCTTGGCCACCGACGGTGAGGACGAACTGCACGGACAAGTCGTTGTCGGTGCAGGTGATGGTGAGTTCGTCGCCCGTGAGCGACAGGCGTACACCGGACAACGCGGGCATCGCGTTGTTGCGCGTCGATGCGACACGGGCACATGCGCCGAGGGCCTCCGCCAAGACTTCTCGCTCAACTCGGAACTTCATGGGAACCACTTCCTTGGTTGTTC
>CAYXIY010000108.1:0-3429 GCA_964465475.1 uncultured Acidimicrobium sp.
CGCTCGTACAGCCTCTGGGTGTATCAGTGGGGCCTGGCTTGTTGTGCAATCGAAATGGGTGCGGCTTTCGGTTCGCCTCGCTATGACGTGATGCGCCTCGGCGTCATCCCGCTACCGGCAAGTCCGCGACAGGCAGACCTCGTCGTGATCTCGGGAACGGTGACCGACAAGATGGCGCCGGCGATCAAGCGCCTGTACGAACAGATGCCGGATCCGAAGTACGTGATCAGCATGGGTAGTTGTGCGAACTGTGGTGGTCCGTATTGGGACAGCTATTCCGTGACGAAGGGTGTCGACCAGATCATCCCCGTCGACGTGTACGTCCCCGGATGCCCACCACGACCCGAGGCTTTGCTGGAGGGCGTCGTGTTGCTCCAGCAGCGGATCAAGAACGAAGACATGGGTGCTCGCTGGCGCGGCGAGGGCACCAAGTCGATCGACGCGTCAGCCGAGGCGGAGAGGCGAGGTGAGCCCGTTGTCGTCCGCAACTGAGACCACCCACGTCGTCACCGACGCCGTTCGTGACGCGCTGCATGCCGAGATTCGAGCTGCGCTTGGTGATGCCGTCGAGGATTCCCTGGTGAAGCCCGGCGACGACGTCTGGGTACGGGTCAAGACGAGTGCATGGAAGTCGTCGATGGTGACGCTTCGTGACGCACTCGGATTCGACTATTTCTGCTTCTTGTCCGCAATTGACTGGATGCCGTCCCCGTATGGTCGTGGCGAAGACGACCCGACCGAGCCAGCCCCTGAGCGCGACACCACGATTCGTCCGGGTTATGCCGGCGGGTCCACACGGATGCAAGTACTCGTTCGGCTGGTGAATTCGCGGACGCACATGGGCGTGAACGTGAAGGCCGATGTCGCAGACACTGATTCACGGATCGACTCGATCGTGTCGGTGTATGCGGGCGCAAATTGGCACGAGCGCGAGGCACACGAGATGTTTGGCATTGGTTTTGACGGTCATCCTGACCTTCGCAACATGTATTTGCCGGTCGACTTCGAGGGCCACCCGCTGCGCAAGGACTTCCCGTTGCTCGCGCGCATGGTGAAGCCGTGGCCGGGGATCGTGGACGTCGAACCACTTCCTGGTGGCGACGAAGGTGGGGACGAGTCGTGACGCTGACCAACGATCCAGTGCAGGCAAAGCTCGGCGACCGCCAACAACTGAGTTACATCGCCGCACAGGCTGCTGACGCCCGACTCAATGTCGAACTTGAGACCGAGGGGATGACCCTCAACATTGGGCCGCAGCACCCAGCAACGCACGGAACGCTTCGCATCATCGCCCGACTCGACGGTGAGCAAGTCGTGTGGGCCGAGCCGTCCGCTGGATACATGCACCGCGGTTACGAGAAGTTGACCGAGGTGCGCACGTATCCGCAGGTCACGACGCTCATCAACCGAATCGACTGGCTCGGCAGTTTCGCCAACGAGGTGCCGTTCATTCTGGCGGCCGAGAAGCTGATGGGTGTCGAGGCACCGCCTCGCGCGCAGTGGATTCGCACGATCCTCTTTGAGTTGTCGCGTATCGCCAACGTGTCGCTCTTCCTCGGTGACCTCGGGGTGCAGCTCGGCGCAATCACGCCAGTCTTCCTCGCGTTCCGCGACCGTGAGTACGTCCTGAACCTGATCGAGTCCGCCACTGGTGGGCGATTCCACCCGAACTTCGACCGCATTGGTGGCCTGAAGGATGACTTGCCCGCCGGCTGGGTCGACGAGACCAAGGTCGTGATGAAGAAGCTGCGCAATTTCTGTGACGAAATCGAATCGTTGCTGTTCGGCAATGAGATCTTCCAGTCACGCACCCGAGGCATCGGCATCATCCCCAAGGACGTCGCTTTGTCCTACGGACTCTCGGGCGCGAACTTGCGTGCAAGCGGTGTTGACTGGGACTTGCGTCGCGATCAGGAGAGCCCACTTGCGTGGAACAAGGTCGACTGGAAGGTGTGGACCCACCCGGACGGCGACAGCTTCGCCAGGTGTTGGGTTCGCTTGCAGGAGACTCGTGAGGCGACGCTTATCGTCGACCGACTGCTGGACAACATTCCCGCCGGTCCGGTGATGGCGAAGGTTCCCAAGATCATCAAAGTTCCCGAGGGTGAGGCGTGGGTTTCGACCGAGAACCCGCTGGGCGAGATGGGGTATTACGTGGTGTCGCGTGGCGACCTCGGTCCGTTCCGCGTGAAGATCCGCTCGGCCAGCTTCTCCAACATCTCGATCACGCCGTGGTTGTTGCGCGGCGTGTACGTACCGGACATCATCACGATCCTCGCGTCGCTGTACTTCATCCTCGGAGACATCGACCGATGATCTCTGCGTTACTTGCAGTCGAGATCCCGTACTGGGGTCAGTCGCTCCTGCGCGTCCTCGGCGGCCTCGTCGCGGTGCTCCTGCCGGCTGGAACGATCGTGTATCTGTTCCTCTTCAAGATGATGTCGTTCATGCAGAGCCGCCTCGGGCCAATGGAGGCAGGTCCGTACGGTTCGTTGCAGCTCGTGGCCGAGGTGGGCAAGTGGTTGCAGAAGGAAGACATCCAGCCCGACAACGCCGACAAGCCGATCTTCAAGATGGCGCCAGTCGTCGTCTTGATGAGCACGTTCCTCCTCGTCGCCGTCGTGCCGTTTGGCCCGGATGCATGGTTCACGAACTTCGAGACCGGCGTGTTCTATGCGCTCGCCGTGTCGTCGATCTCGGTCCTCGGCATCCTCATGGCCGGTTGGTCGAGTGCGAACAAGTACTCCTTGCTCGGAGGTCTTCGTGCAGCGGGACAGCTGATCGCCTATGAACTGCCGATGGTGCTCGCCGTCATCGGAGTCGTGATCCAGGCCGGCACGATGAACCTGCAGCAGATCGTCGTCGCCCAGAACGCAGGATCGATCTTCGGTTTCGACGGCCTCGGCAACCCGTACGTCCTGACGCAGTTCGTCGGGTTCGTCGTGTTCATGATCGCGATCCAGGCCGAGTTGACCCAGGCTCCGTTCGACATGCCGATCGCCGAGTCGGAACTCGTGAGCGGCTACATGACCGAGTACTCGGGCTTCCGCTTCCTCATTTTCTTCATCGGCGAGTTCGCCACCGCCGGCGTGTTCGCGATGATCGCCTCCGTGCTCTTCCTCGGCGGCTGGGGAGTTCCGTTCGCCTGGTTCGGATGGGACACGATCGACTCGATTGACAACTGGATGAACGTGGCTGGTCCAATCATCCTGGTGACGAAGATGTTGCTCGTCACCTTCATCATCATGTGGGTGCGCTTTTCCTATCCGCGCTTCCGTGAGGACCAATTGCAGCGTTTCGCGTGGAAGGTGCTCATTCCGATTTCGCTCGCCAACATCATGGCGACAGCAGTGCTGAAGGTGGTGTTCTGATGCCGAAGGTTCCAGGTTTGGTGAAGGGACTCGGGATCACCTTCAACACGATGATGCG
>CAYXIY010000109.1:0-3417 GCA_964465475.1 uncultured Acidimicrobium sp.
CGAATGAACGAGAAGTTCACCGACTTCCAGACACGAATGGACCAGCGATTCGAGCACTTCGACGCCCGAATGAACGAGAAGTTCACCGACTTCCAGACACGAATGGACCAGCGAATGGACCAGCGGTTCGACCTCTTCCAGGCAGGTGTTGCCTCGCAGTTTGCACTCTTGTCTGCACAACTCGAGGAGCGGTTCGCGCGAATCGACGAGCGCTTTGCCCGACACGAGGATCGATTCGACGACATTGACCGTCGACTGAAGGGCATCACCGCCGCTCTGTGGACGATGGGAACGTTCATGGGTGCCTCATTCATCGCGCTGTTCACCCTGCTCGCCTCCCAGTAGTCGGTCCTCGATCGAACGCGACAACTAGCGTTGGGACGTGCGTTCGCGGCTCTTCGTGCTCTTCGCGGCACTGTGCTTTGCCACGACCGGCACGTCACGCGAACTCGGACCTGACTCTGCGACGTCACTCGGCGTCGCAGCCATACGCTTCGTCGTCGGTGCGGTAGCGCTCTGGGGCCTGACGGCCCTCTTCGCACCCAAAACGACACCGTCGCGACGGGTTCCCCTTCGTATATGGGTTGCGGCTGGAGCCGGGCAGGCTCTCTACGGCGCCACCTTCTTTGCCGCCGTGCGATCTGCAGGAGTTGCAGTCGGGACGGTCGTCGCGCTCGGGAGTGCTCCGCTCATCACCGGAGCGATGTCATTTGCCATGTCGCGGTCGCGACCCTCGCGTCGTTGGTTCTTCGCCACTTCACTTGCGATCTTCGGAATCGCGCTCATCGTCTCGAGCGATGCAACGAGTGAGGTGTCCACGACCGGTGTGGCCTTTGCCCTCGCCGCGGGACTCGGGTATGCCGTCTTCGCGCTTGCCAGCAAGTCGCTCGTCTCGACGGGGATGGCCTCGAACGCGGTGATGGTGCGGGTATTCGGGCTCGCCGCACTGTTCCTCTCTCCCGCACTCTTCGTCGTTGACATGTCATGGGCGTGGACGGGCTCGGGCGTTGCGCTCGCGGCGTGGCTCGGTGTCGTCACGGTTGCGCTCGCCTACTGGGCCTACGCCCAGGGTCTCAAACACCTCAAGCCACGAGAAGCCACCATGCTGACGCTCTTCGAGCCAGCGGTTGCCACCCTGCTCGGCGCGGTCGTCCTGAGCGAACGGCCCGCCACGTCCGCATGGATCGGCATCGGGATCGTCTCGGTTGCAATCCTCGTCGAGACGCTCGCACCCGATGATGTGAGCGTCGTGCCCATCTCCGACCGCCGGGATCTCTGGGACGAAGCCGCGCTCTGGAGTGTTGAGGCATGGCGTCACGAGTTCCCCGACGACACCCCGCAGACCTATCTCGACCAATACGCGCGGATGACCCATCCACACGGTCGCCTCATCGAGGTGTACGCGGCGGTCGATCGCAGTGGCTCACTGCGCGGCCTCGCCACCCTCGTGGATGACGACGACCTGCCGGGAGCAATCGAACCCGGTCCGTGGCTGGCGGCGGTGTTCGTGCACCCGGACGCACGCAGGTCGGGCATTGGCTCTCGTCTTGTCGAGCACGTCACGATGCGTGCGGCGCGACTCGGACACCAGAGGCTGTACCTCTATACCGAGCACTCCGTCGACTGGTATCGCTCCAAGGGCTGGAGCGTTGTGCGTGAAACGACCCTCAACGGGCTGCCCCACACGGTGATGGAGAAGACGCTTTAGTTCGAGATCGCCCAGCGCACTTCGACCGTGACCGACACCTCTTGGACACCGAGGTCAATCTGGGTCTTTGCGCCGGTCTCGACTGCCATCGAGTCCCGAGCCATCACCGGCGTCACCCCAGAGGGCGCCGACACTTCAGAGATCACGAGGACGTCACCTAGGTCGACATCCAACAGGTCCGCGTAGTCCTTCGCCTTCACCTTGGCCGCGTCGATTGCCTTCTCGCGAGCATCGTTTGCGGCATCCTCAGTGTCGATCAACACGGGCGTCACGGAACTGATCTGCATGTCGTCACCAGCAGCGGCCACGACTGCGTCGACGATCTCCCCTGCGGACTTCGTGTCACGAATCGTGACGGCGAAACTCTGCGTTCCTCGATATCCCTTCAGGGACTGTGACCCGTCACTCGAATAGGCGTACTCGGGGTAGACGCTGACGCTCTGTGTCGCGATGTCCGCATCGTCGACGCCTGCATCCTTCAATGCCGCGCGTGCCTTCTCCGCGGCCGATGCGGTCTGAGACACTGCGAGCTCTGTCGACTCCGCAATCACCGACACCGAGAAGTTGAAGGCGACTCCGTCGGGAACGACCTTCACACTGCCAGTTCCCTGCACCGTGATCCCATCGTTGGGCACCGCGACGCCGTTGTAGGTGTCGCCACCACCGATGCTGCATCCGGCGAGCAGCACACTGCCCGTGGCAACGAATCCGAACATCCACGACTTCGAGAGAAGTTTCATGACCCAAGTCTGCCCGATCATGCCCACCAGCACCCGTCACCTTCTTGACTAGGTTGAATTGCACCCTATGACCGAGATCAACCCAGATGCACTCAAGTTCTTCTCGTTCCTTTTGTTCACGAAACTCGAGGGTGCGGTCACATCGGGAATGGTGCACCTCGGCGACCACCTCGGCATCTATCGCGCACTTGGAGACGCTCCGCACCCACTCACGACCACCGAACTCGCCACCGCAACGGGATGTCACGAGCGATGGATCCGTGAGTGGTGCTACAACCAGGCGTCGGCAAAGTTGATCAGCACGGCGTCACGGTCGTCGACTCCGCCCTCGATCGACGACGACACGTTCTTCCTTTCGCCCGAACAGCGTGCGGTTCTTGCCGACGAACACCACCCCGCCTTCGGCATGGGGATGTTCCATCGACTTCCACAGACGATGGCGTCGCTCACGCACATGCCCGAGTCGTTTCGCACCGGCATCGGCCGCAACTACGACAGCCATGGACCCGAAGGCGCCGTCGGCATCGAGCGCAGTTTCGAGCCGTGGACGAACCACAATCTCATTGGCAACGTCCTTCCCCTTCTCGACGGAGTCGTCGACAAACTGAACCGCTCTGCTCGGGTTGCCGACGTCGGGTGCGGAGCGGGTGGCGCAGTCCTTCTCATGGCAAAACAGTTCCCCTCGAGCACCTTCGTCGGCTACGACATCAGCACCTACGCGCTCGCACGAGCCAACGAGCGCTTGCACGGTTCGGGGCTCGCCAACGCGTGCTTTGCTGACCCGCGGGACACGCCCCTACCGACGGACCACTCCGTCGATTTCATCACCACCTTCGACTGCATCCACGACATGACCCACCCGGCACAGATGATGGGAGCGATTCGCGAGGCGATCACCGACGACGGCACGTGGTTGCTGGTCGACATCAAGGCTCACGACACGTTCACCCTGAACGCCACCAAGAATCC
>CAYXIY010000110.1:0-3396 GCA_964465475.1 uncultured Acidimicrobium sp.
CCGCGGATCGCCCCGAGGCTGGAGTCGGCCGAGAGTGCCGTGATGTAGCGGGTGAGCTGTTCGACGCCGTCGATTTCGCCCTTGCGTTTCACCTCGACCGCCACCGTCTGGCCGCTCGAGTCCCGACACAACAGGTCGACGGGGCCGAGCGCCGTCGGATATTCGCGACGCACGAGGGTGAGCCCGGCCTCGATCGTCTCGGGCAACTCGGCGAGCAACTCCTGCAGGTGCGCCTCGACGCCGTCCTTGACGAGACCCGGGTCTTCGCCGAGCTCGTGCTCGGTGTCGGCGAACACCTCGTGCAGGTGGATGGTGAGGGTCTCGCCCTTGGGGTTCGTGATCACCCAGCGGTCGTCGTGTTCGACGAGTGCGTTCGGTGCGTTCATCCAGTTGAGTGGCTTGTAGGCGCCGCCGTCGGCGTGGATCGCGACGCAGCCGTCGGCCTTGACCATCACGAGTCGCGTGGCCTCGGGAAGCGAGGCGTCCAGTCGGCCCTCGTAGACCACACTGCAGCGCGCCACGAGGAGTCTCATGGCGAGTGAAACTACCTCAGCGCCCGACGTGCTCCCGCATGCGCTTTTGGATCAGTTCGCGACGCTTCTGCAGGTCGCGATAGGTCATCGAGTTCGTCGAGGTGTCGACGCCGAAGCCTGCCTTCACGCTGTCCAGGTTGATCTCCACCTTGGTGTGGTCGATGCCGAGTTCGCGACCGAGGCGCTCGCCGTGGCGCTGGGCGAACAGCATCGAGATCGAGGCGATCTCGGCGAGCAGGTCGAGGTCCGGGGCGAGTTTGGCGATCGCGCCGTCCAAGAACACCATGTTCTTCACGTACAGCATCAGTTCCTTGGGCATCCGCGCGCCGTAGCCGAGCATCGCCTTGACCACGCGCTGCACCTCGGCGACGAGTTCCTCGCCCGACAGCGTGGTCGGGTCGATGACCGGCGCGCCGAGGTTCAAGTCCTTGATCACGGCCTGGATGTCGGTGTCCATCGGGAGCGCGCCAAGGTCGCGCAGCGCCTCGATCTGGCCGGTGACGTTGTTCGTCGTTGCGTTCAACATGAGGCGCAGGAACGCCATGCGGCGCGCGCCGGTGAGGCGACCGACGATGCCGAAGTCGAGCAGTGCCGTGCGGCCGTCGTTCATCACGAACAGGTTCCCGCCGTGCAGGTCGCCGTGGAACACGCCGTAGATCATCGCGCCCTCCATGAAGGCGACCATGCCGGTGCGGATGACCTCGTGGGTGTCGATGCCCGCGCCGGAGATGCCGGCGACGTCGTCGAACTTGAAGCCACTCACGCGCTGCATGACGAGCACGCGTCGCGTGACGAGGCTCGGGTGCGGGCGGGGGACGATGTAGCTCGTCTGGTTCAGCTCGCGCAGCATCTTGGCGACTTCCAACATGTTGTCGGCCTCGATGCGAAAGTCCAGTTCCTCGACGATCGTCTCGGCGAACAACTCGACGAGCGCCGGCGGGTTGGCGAGCGCGCTCACCTTGATGCGCCCGACGAGGTGCGGTGCGAGCCACGCCATGACGCGCAGGTCCTTGCGCACGAGGCTGCCGACGACCGGTCGCTGCACCTTGACGACGACCTCCTCGCCGGTCTTCAGCGTCGCGACGTGCACCTGGGCGATCGAGGCGGCCGCGAGCGGGGTGCGATCGAAACTGGCGAAGGTGTCCTCGAGTCGCGCGCCGAGGTCCTCTTCGACCACGCGACGCACCTCGTCGAAGGGGATCGCCGGCACCTGGTCGCGACACAACTTGAACTCGGCGACGAGTTCGGCGGGGAAGAGTCCCTCGCCGGAGGAGATGATCTGGCCGAGCTTGATGTAGGTGGAGCCGAGTCGCTCGACGGCCTTGCGCATGCGCAGCGAGATGTAGGCGCGCGACTCCTCGGGCGTGGCGAACCGATTGCGCTTCTTCTTCCAGAACCACGGCACGAGTGCCGAGCCGAGCACCCACACCACGGTGATCAGTCGGGCGAACGGCGGAATCTTCGTCGGCGTCGTGAGCACCGGGATCTCGCGCTGGGCGCTCGTGCGCAACTCACCGGCGACGTCCTTCCAGGTGATCGTCGCGGGATCGAGCGTCCAGGGTGCGGTCTCGTGGAACGCGCCCCACGCCAAGTCGGCGGGCGCGCCGTCGGGCAGCGGAGAAGAAGGTGTGTGAACGGGGGAGGTCACCCGTTCAGTCTGCCCTCACGAACCGCCTCAATGACAGGTCGTGCCAGATGTTGTTGGCACACGATGAGGTCCGGCAGCCAGGTGTCGGCACGGTTATAGATGAGTGGCGAGCCGTCCAGGCGGCTCGTGTGCAGACCGGCGGCCTGGGCGACGGCGATCGGCGCGGCCGAATCCCACTGGTGCATCCCGCCCGAGTGCACGTAGAGGTCCGCCTCGCCGAGCACGACGGCCATCGCCTTGGCCCCCGCCGAGCCCAGTCGGGCGACGTCACAACCGAGGCGCTCGGCGACCGCGATCACCTCGCGCGTCACGCGATTGCGCGACACGACGATGACGGGGTTGCGATCCGCTCGTTGCGGCGCAGTCGGCGGGGCGTGCGTGGACAACGTGACGCCGAACCCGGGGAGCGCGACCGCACCGGCGGTGAGGCGACCTTCGTCGCTCGGGTTGCCGTGTTCGTCGATGCGCTCCCAGAGCGCCACGTGCACGGCCCAGTCGCTGCGCTCGAACTCGCTGAACTCCTGCGTGCCGTCGAGTGGGTCGATGATCCACACGCGGTCGGCCGACAGTCTGCGGTCGTCGTCGAGTGCCTCCTCCGAGAGGATCGCGTCGTTCGGTCGGTGTTCCGACAGCGCGTCGTTCAGGAACTGTTGCGCGACGGTGTCGCCGACGTCCTTGGCGAGCCAGGTGTCGGCGTCCAGGGTGCGCAGCTTGTCGCGGGCCACGAGCAGTCGCTTGCCCGCCTCCTCGGCGAGGAAATGTGCAAGGTGTGCGTCGGTGAAGGTCACGTGGCGCTGCGGCCCAGTTCGATCGCCTCGCGCACGAGCGAGCGCACCGTCCCTTCGTCCGCACCGCTCGCCACGAGACGAGCGATCTCGCGCTCGATGGCTTCCGCGCGCACGTCGTCGAAGGCGTCGATGCGTCGGGTGGCGGTCACGGCCGAGGTGGCGATGACGACGATGGCGGCGACGGCAGAGGTGAGACCGATCGTGGTCACCACGCCGACGTTGTTGCCGCGGATCGAGGTGACGATCATCCCGGCGATGCAGGACACGAAGATGATCCCGCAGAGGATGCGGATGCGACGCAACGCGACGTTCGTCATCGCGAGAACTTCTTGTACTTGATGCGCGTCGGTTGGTCGGCCGAGCCGCCCAGCTCCTTTTTCTTCCACGCCTCGTAGTCGGTGAAGTTGCCCTCGAACCAGCGCACCTG
>CAYXIY010000111.1:0-3388 GCA_964465475.1 uncultured Acidimicrobium sp.
TCGAAGTGGGACGAGTTGCTCGCCCGCGACACGAGCGGCGTGCTGTTGAACAAGATGAACACCACCGTGGACGGCGAGTTCCAGCGGTACACCGTCGAGGACGGCAACTACATCCGCGAGAACTTCTTCGGTCCGGATCCGCGCCTGCGCGAGATGGTCTCGCACTTGAGCGACGACGAACTGCGCACGCTGCCCCGCGGCGGTCACGACTACCGCAAGCTGTATGCGGCGTTCCGCGCGGCGAGCGAGAACCTCGGCTCCGGTCGACCGACGGCGATCCTGTGCAAGACGGTGAAGGGCTGGACGCTCGGGCACGAGATCGAGGGACGCAACGCGACGCACCAGATCAAGAAGATGACCGACGACCAGCTGCGCACGCTGCGCGACACGCTGCACCTGGAAGACGAGATCCCCGACGAGGCGCTCTCGGGCGACGACCCGCCGTACTACCGACCACCGGTCGACAGCGTCGAATACCAATACATGATGGAGCGCCGCCGCGCGCTCGGCGGCCCGGTGCCGAAGCGTTCGACCGCGGTCAAGAAGCCGCTCGTGCTCCCCGCCGATGCCGCCTTCGTCGAGTTCGACGCGGGCAGCGGCGGCCAGTCGGTGTCGACGACGATGGGATTCACGCGACTGCTGCGCAACCTCGCGCGCGACAAGGAGTTCGGCCCGCGCGTCGTGCCGATCATTCCCGACGAGGCGCGCACCTTCGGCATGGACGCACTGTTCCCGGAGTTGAAGATCTACGCCTCGCAGGGCCAGAAGTACGAGCCGGTCGACCATGCACTGTTGTTGTCGTATGCCGAGTCGAACTCGGGTCAGATCCTCGAAGAGGGCATCACCGAGGCCGGCAGCATGGCGAGCTTCATCGCCGCCGGCACGAGTTATGCCACGCGCGGCGTGCCGATGGTGCCGTTCTACACCTTCTATTCGATGTTCGGCTTCCAGCGCATCGGTGACCTCGCGTGGCAGGCCGCCGACGCCCGCACGCGCGGATTCCTCCTCGGCGCCACCGCCGGTCGCACGACGCTCATGGGCGAAGGACTCCAGCACCAGGACGGTCACTCGCTGTTGCTGGCGAGCACGATTCCGTTCTGTGCGGCCTACGACCCGGCGTTCGCCTACGAAGTCGCCGCCATCGTCAAACACGGCATCCATCGCATGTACGGCGACAACCCCGAGGACGTCTACTACTACCTCACGTTGTACAACGAGAACTATCCGATGCCGCCCAAGCCCGAGCGCAAGGGCATCGACGAGGCGATCGTTCGCGGCCTGTATCGCTTCGACACCGTGCGCGGCGGATCGCAGCGCGCCACGATCCTGTTCTCCGGTTCCGCGCACTCCGTCGCGCGCGCGGCGGCGACCGAGTTGCTGGAGCGCTTCGACGTCGGCGTCGAGCTGTGGTCGGCGACGAGCTACAAGGCGTTGCGCGAACAGGCCATCGAGACCGAACGTTGGAATCGCCTGCACCCGTCGAAGTCCCCGCGCGTGCCGTACGTCGCCGAGGCCCTCGGTCGCTCGATGGGTCCGATCGTGGCCGTCAGCGACTTCATGCGCATCGTGCCCGAACAGGTCGCCCGCTTCCTGCCGGGACGCTCGTTCCTCCCGCTCGGCACCGACGGCATGGGTCGAAGCGACACCCGCGAGGCATTGCGCTCACACTTCGAGATCGACCTGCCGCACGTCGTGACCGCCGTGCTCTACGAACTGGCCAAGTCGGGTGCGATCCCGCGCGCGACCGTCACCGAGGCACTCGCCCACTACGGTGTCGATCCGGAGACCTTCTCTCCGCTGTATGCCTGAACCCATGCCCGCCGCGACGACGACACCCAAGCCCCTCTACATCACCGGCATCGCGTCCGCGGATGCACTCTTGCGCAAGGACGGCACTGCGCTGTTGATCGGGATGTTGCTCGACCAGCAGGTGCCGATGGAGTGGGCCTTCACCGCCCCGTACACCATTCGCAAGCGACTCGGTCACGTGAATGCGACCAAGATCGCCGCGATGGACGTGGACGACTTCGTCGCCGTGTGTCGAATCTTCCCCGCCATCCACCGCTTCCCCGCATCGATGGGCAAGCGCATCCACGCGATGTGTGCGATCATCGCCGCCGACTACAAGGGCAAGGGCGCCAACGTGTGGAAAGACGTCACGGATGCAGCCGAGCTCACGAAGCGACTTCGCACGTTGCCCGGCTTCGGCGCGGAGAAGACCGAGATCTTCATCGCACTGCTCGGCAAGCGCTTCGGCGTGCGTCCGAAGGGATGGAAGAAGGAGGCCGGCGAGTTCTCCGACAACCAGCCGCGCAGCGTCGCCGACATCCACTCGCCCGCCACCCTGCTCAAGGTGCGCGGCTACAAGAAGATGCAGAAGGCGAACGACCTGGACAAAAAAGATCGGCCGCTTCGTTAGGGTGCGGAGATGACCACGCTCGTCACCGGCGGCGCCGGCTACATCGGCTCGCACACCGTGCGACTGCTCGAGAGCCAGGGACGCGACGTCGTGGTGCTCGACTCACTCGAACTCGGTGATCGCTCCCGCATCCCCGGCGTGCCGTTCGTCGAGGCCGACATCGCCGACGAGCGCGCGATCGAGAAGGCCTGCCGCAAGTACTCAGTCGACGACGTCATCCACTTCGCCGCCTACAAGGCAGTCGGCGAATCGATGGAGCAACCGCTGCGCTACTACAACAACAACGTCGCCGGCTCCATCGCCCTCGTGCATGCGCTGCTCGCCAACGGCGTCGAGCGCATCGTGTTCTCCTCCTCTGCCGCCGTCTACGGAAACCCCGACCACGTCCCGGTGAACGAGGACGCCCCGCTCAAGCCCGAGAGCGTCTATGCCGAGACCAAGGTGCACGTGGAGCGCTTCCTCTCCTCGTGCAACGCGATCGGCTTGCGCTCGGTCTCGCTGCGCTACTTCAACGCCGCAGGTGCGAGCGCGGACGCATCGATCGGTGAGAACTGGGACTACTCACAGAACCTCATCCCGCTCGTGATGAAGGCGATCCTCGGCGCATCCGGTCCGCTGCGGGTTTTCGGCAACGACTACCCGACCCCGGACGGCACCTGCCTGCGCGACTACATCCACGTCGAAGACCTCGCCCAGGCCCACATCAACGCACTCGACTACCTCGCCACCGGCGGAGCGTCGATGGCCTGCAACGTCGGCACGGGTCAGGCGAGCTCGGTGCTCGACGTGTTGCGCATGGCCGAGGAAGTGAGCGGGCGCAGCGTGCCTCACGTCGTTGCGCCGCGCCGTGCGGGAGACCCGACCACGGTGTTCGCCGATCCGACGCTCGTGCGCGCGATCCTCGGATGGCGTGCAACGCACGACTTGCGCGAGATCGTCGCGAGCGCCTGGCGCTGGCACTCCAAGTAG
>CAYXIY010000112.1:0-3336 GCA_964465475.1 uncultured Acidimicrobium sp.
CCACGGTCTTCTTCGGGCCCTTGCGGGTGCGAGCGTTGGTGTGGGTGCGCTGGCCACGGACAGGGAGTCCCTTGCGGTGGCGCGTGCCCTGGTAGGAGCCGATCTCGATCTTGCGCTTGATGTCGGTCTGCACATCGCGTCGCAGGTCACCCTCGACGTTGAGGTTGTTCTCGATGTACATACGAATCTTGTTGACCTCAGAGTCGGTCAGGTTGCGCACGCGGGTGTCGGGGCTCAGGTCGAGCTCCTTGCACATCTTCTGCGCGGTGGTGCGACCGATCCCATAGATATAGGTCAGTGCGATCTCGAGGCGCTTCTCGCGCGGGATGTCAACTCCTGAAATACGTGCCATCGTCGTGTGTCCTTATCAGCCCTGGCGCTGCTTGTGTCGTGGGTTCTCGCAGATCACCATGACGCGACCGTGCCGGCGGATGACCTTGCACTTCTCGCAAATCTTCTTGACGCTTGGTTTTACTTTCACTTCTGCCTCGCGATGTCGTTGGTGTCTAGAGAATCGATTACTTGTGTCGGTAGGTGATGCGACCCCTGGTGAGGTCATATGGCGTCAGCTCTACCTGGACCTTGTCCCCCGGCAGGATGCGGATGTAGTTCATTCGCATCTTCCCGGAGATATGAGCCAACACTGTGTGTCCGTTGTCGAGTTCGACCCGAAACATTGCGTTCGGCAACGATTCGGTAATCGTGCCTTCCAGCACGATCGCGTCTTCCTTGTTTTTTGGCAGAACTCTCTCCTCAACACAACGTTCACGGATGCCACTCGGGTGGATGAACCCCCCAAAAGGCGAAGGATGACTCTATCGGCGGCCCTTGGCGCCTGAAAACCCCGCTTTTGACGGCCTCAACGGCTCGACTCGACGCAGGCCACCAGGCGGGCAAAGACCTCGTCCGGGGTCCCGAGGCCGTCCACGACCTGCAGGGAACCCCTCTCCTGGTAGTAGGAGATGAGCGGCGCGGTCAGTTCGTCGTAGAGGTCCAGGCGGTGGTTGATCGCCTCGGGCGTGTCATCGGCCCGCTGGGTCACCGTTCCCCCACACTTCTCGCAGTTCCACTGCGCCGGGTCGTTGCCGTTCGAGACGTAGTTGGCCTCGCAGGACTGGCACGTGCGGCGCGCCGAGAGGCGCTCGAGCACGAGCTCACGCTTCACCTCGAGGTCGATGACCACGTTGACGGGACGAACCTCGGTGATGTGGTCGAAGGCCCTCGCCTGGCCCGCGGTGCGCGGGAAGCCGTCCAAGATGTAGCCCGCGGTGCGCGAGTCGGGCTCGCCGATTCGCCCCTGCACCAGGCTCACCATCAAGTCGTCGTTGACCAACTCGCCGCGGTCGAGCACGTCCTTCACCGCGCGACCGACGACGGTCTCCTGGCGGATCGCAGCGCGCAACATCTCCCCCGTCGAAATGTGGGGAACGGTGAAGTGCGTGGCGAGTCGCTTGCATTGCGTGCCCTTGCCTGCGCCTTGGCGCCCGAGCATGATGACACGAATTCCATTCGACATGACTGGTTCGTCCTGGGTGGTCGGCTCAATGATTCCTTCGCTCAGGAAGGAATCACTTCAAGAAGCCCTCGTAGTTGCGCTGCATCAACTGGCTGTCGATCTGGCGCATGAGTTCCAATGCCACACCGACCGCGATGAGCACGGTGGTGCCTGCGAACGGGAACGACTGCACGTCGCCCAGCCACAAGATGATGTACGGAAGGATGGCGATGAACGCGACGAAGAGCGCGCCGGGCAACGTGATGCGGTTCACGGCCTTGGCGAGGAACGACTCGGTCTGCGGGCCAGGGCGGATGCCCGGCACGAATCCACCCTGCTTGCGCAGCTGGTCGGCCTGACGGATCGGGTCGAAGGCGATCGAGTTGTAGAAGTAGGCGAACGCGATGATCATCAGGAAGAACAGCGAGATGTACAACATGTTCTGGCTGTTGACCATGTAGTCGTTGACGAACCGGGCGATGGAACCGCGCCAGCCTTCGCCGCTACCGAGCATGTTGGACAACAGCACGGGCAGGAGCAACACCGAGCTCGCAAAGATGATCGGCACGACGCCCGCCTGGTTCACCTTGAGCGGGATGTAGGTGCTGTTGCCGCCGAACATCTTGCGACCGACGACGCGCTTGGCGAACTGCACCGGGATGCGACGCTGGCCGAGCTCGACGCGCACGACGGCAAAGAGGATCGCGAGCGACACCGCGACGAGGACGATGAACACGATGACCTTCTTGCTCTGCAGCAGCGAGTAGTAGCTGTACGGCAGACCGCTCACCACCGAGGCGAAGATGAGCATCGACATGCCGTTGCCGATGCCGCGCTGGCTGACCAACTCACCGACCCACATGAGCAACGCGGTTCCGGCGACGAGCGACGGGATCACGATGAGGGCCCGCGGCATGAACGGATCCAGCAGCACCACGTCTGGCGCGTTGCCCGCGGCGCCGAAGAACGCCGAACCACGACCCTGGCCGAAGATGAACGTGAGACCAGCACCCTGCAGAAGCGCGATGCCGATGGCGACGTAACGCGTCCACTGGGTGATCTTGCGTTGGCCGACCGCACCTTCCTGCTGCCACTGCTCGAGCTTCGGGATGACGACACCGAGCACCTGCATGATGATGCTCGAGGTGATGTACGGCATGATGCCGAGTGCGAAGATCGAGAAGCTGCCGAAGGCTCCACCCGAGAACAGGTTGAGGAATCCGAGCGCACCCTGCGAGTTCGAGGCCTCACGCAGCTGCTTGATGGCCTGGCCGTCCACTCCTGGCACGCGAATCGCGGAGCCGAAGCGGTAGACGGCGACCATGCACAGCGTGAAGAGGATCTTGTTGCGAAGGTCCTCCACCTTGAACATGTTCTTCACATTGCTGAACATCGTGTGTTCTCCCGAGTGTTGCAGTCACCCTCGCGGCGCTCGATGCGCCACGAGGATCGACAGTACTAGCGGTTGGTGAACTGGCTGCCCTTGGCTGCCGGGCGGACGCCCTTGTGCGGCAAGGCGAGGATGGTGACGCTTCCGCCGGCCTTGGTGATCGCCTCTTGCGCCGACTTGGACACGGCGTGAGCCGAGACCTTGACGGCCGAGTTGATCTTGCCGCGGCCGAGCACCTTGATGAGGGTGCCCTTGTGGGCGACGCCCTTCTTCACGAGGACCTCGGGCGTCACTTCGGACAGACCGAGCGACTCGATCGAATCCAAGTTGACGGCGTAGTACTCGACGCGGAACGGGTTGTTGAACCCCTTCAACTTCGGCACGCGCTGCTTGAGCGGCATCTGACCACCTTCGAAGCCTCGTGCGACCGTGTTGCGGGCGTACTGACCCT
>CAYXIY010000113.1:0-3307 GCA_964465475.1 uncultured Acidimicrobium sp.
GGAGTTCCGTAACCGAACGACGTTGCGAAGATCAGGTTGTAACCCTCTGCGGCGAGTGCCTCCATTGCGGCCTCTGCCTCGTCACCTTCCGGCACGTTCTCGACGCGCTTGACTTCGATGCCAAGCTCGCTCTCGAGCTGCAGGATGCCCTGCTCGTGCTGGTAGGTCCAGCCCTTGTCATCCGGGACGCCGATGTAGACGACTGCAACCTTCAGGTTGCTGTAGTCCGCGCCCGCCTCGGCGGCCGCCGTCGTGTCCGTTGCCGCGTCATCGCTGCCGCCGCACGCTGCGAGCGTGAGCGCCGCAACGGCAGCAAGGGCGATGCCCTTGATGTTCCTGATTCTCATCTATCTCTCCCCTTCTGCGTCACCGCAGATGCCCGTTTGGTGATTGCGCCATGTGGCGCGCCCCGAGAATAACACGCCCGTAGAACCGCCTCCGACGGCTGAACACAAAGTAAAGCCGCGGAGGCGGTGCAGTTATGGGAGCGCGATCGCCGGATCGATGAACTCGTTGGTGACGAGGTCGGCCGAGCTGAGACCCGGCTTCACCTTCTCGCCGAGCCCCTCGAGGATCGGCACGGCGATGGACAGGAAGTCGTCCACGCGCGGGATGTCGAAGCTACCCAAGGTGCCGTCCGGCGAGTTTGCGATGAGTCCGTTCCCGAGGGCGAGCTGCACCGACGCGGCGGCCTGACCTTCGTCATAGAGCCAGCCGTTGTTGTACTGGGCGACGAGGTCCAGGATCAGCGCGTTCGTCGAGGTCGGGTCGGCGACGAAGTCGACCTGGGCCTGCTGGATCATCGGTACGAGGAGCTTCAGGCAGTCGCGGTACTTCTCCACGTTCTCGGGCGTCGTCGCCAGCGTCTGCGCATAGGACGTCCAGCCCGCATCGTGGATCAACTGATACGCGACGGGCTTGCCCCAGTCGGTGAGCACGTTTTCGTAGTAGTACGGCTCGGAGGTGGCAAAACCCTGCTGGGCGGACTTTCCGCCGTCGGCGACGAAGTTGGCCGGCGTACCGTCGTAACTCGCATCGGCCTGAGCCTCATCCAGGACGCCAGTGGCGATGAAGTAGTCCATCCACGCGAGTCCACCGAAGTAGCGAACCTTTGCGCCGGCCGCCTTCAGGTCGGCGATCGTCTTGACGTCCGGATAGGTCGCGGGGTCCCACATCACGATCTGCGGGTTGATCGCCCACGGAGCGACGACTCCAACCGTCGGGAGCTCACTCGAGTTCTGCACCTGGCTGTAGGTGGCGGCGAAAGCGAGGAAGATCTCGGGATCCGAATACATGAGTGAGGTCGGCGAGTTGAATCCGACGGCCGGTCCACCCGCACGCACCTGAACCTTCACTCCAGTGTCGACGCCGGATGCCACGAGTGGCCCCGTGACGCGCAGCCCAGCTGCATCGACTTCGTAACCGTCACCGACCAGCTCGTAGACGAAGCCGTGCTCGGCCTCGGGATTCCAGTCCGTCTGGATGACCACCGTGTCGGGACACACGCCCGTGAGCGTTCCCGTCGCGGCAGCGGCGGTGGTGTCGGTTGATTCTGAACTATTGGCACATCCGGCCAACATCACGAGCGCAAGCAGTCCTGCGGTCGTCCTAAGGGTTGATTTCATAGGTTACTCCCTTGTGATGACATGCCACTTGCCGACAACCGCCTTACGCAGGAGACCGAAGGATGTGAACACGGTGAGCCCGAAGAGGCTCGCGAGAACTATAGACGCGATGAGCTCGGGACCCCACAGTCGACCGCGATAAATGTCGATCTGCGCACCGATGCCGACGATGCCGCCCTGTCGAAAGTAGAAATCGCCGACGACCGCGCCGATCACCGACAGGCCCGCAGAGATCCGCAAGCCAACGAAGATGTTCGGAAGAGCGGCAGGAAACTGCAACTTGCGCAATCGTGCGCCTGCGCTCGCCCCATGCAGGGTGAACAACTCGTGCTGGCTCTTGTCGACCGAGAGCAGGCCGAACAACGTGTTGTTGACGATCGGAAAGAACGCGATCAGCACCACGACGAGGAGTCGCTGCACCTGCACCGAGTCGACGAGAGCCCGAATGAGCGGGGTCATCGCGAGGATCGGCGCGGACTGCAAGGCCACGAGATAGGGCCACGTGGCCTTTTCCAACCATCGTCGCGTCGCCATCACGGTGGCAAGCGAGATTCCGGCGACGATCGTGATCAGCAGTCCGAACATTGCGATCTTTGCCGAGTCCCACAGCGAGAGAAGGATCGGCTTCAGCCCACGCTGCTCCCCCGCCGACCAGACAAGGAAGCCTTCGTTGATCACACGATGGGGCGTCGGGAGTAGAAAGCGTTTCTGTGGTGGCAACACGACGAGTGACAGGAGATACCACAGCCCGACGAAGACGAAGAACACGACGACGGGCCCGACGAGGTCGCTGCGACGAACGTTCCGCTCGCTCACGACGTCCCCACTCGCAATGCGGCCGACACCTGCCCGCACAGCTCGGCAAAGGGTGACGTGTAGCGCAGGTCGTGCGACCGCGGATACGAAAACGGGACGTCGAACGAGGCGACGATGCGACCAGGTCGTGGCGACATGACGAGAACCTTCGTCGACATATACACGGCCTCGGCGATCGAGTGCGTGATGAAGAGACCCGCAAACCCCTCGCGACCGAAGATCGCCAGCACTTCGTCATTCAGCCGCTCGCGGGTCATCTCGTCCAGCGCTCCGAACGGTTCATCGAAAAGAAAGACCCGTGGCTTCATCACGAGCGAACGCGCAAGGGACGCGCGCATGCGCATCCCGCCCGACAACTGCCGTGGATACTTGTCGGCAAATCCGGTGAGCCCGACGAGTTCGATTGCCTCGGCCGCGCGCGCCTGACACGTTTCGCGTGACTCGCCATGCAGTTCGGCGAGCAGCTCGACGTTGCGTCCGACCGTTCGCCAGGGCAGCAACGTCGCGTCCTGGAAGACGTAGCCGATCGAGTCGCGGTCGATGAGGCATTCGCCATCACTCGGTGTCTCGAGCCCGGAGGCGATGCGCAGGAGCGTCGACTTGCCACAGCCCGACGGGCCGACGACGGTGACGAACTCGCCCGGCTCTACCGTCAGCGTGACGTCATCGAGGGCCACGGTGCCGTCGGGGAAGGTCTTGCCCACGTTGGTGAATTGCACGGCTCCACGCACGCTCGTCACGCTAGTTACACGCAGGCCCCAAACCCGCTCGGAGTAGTCTTGAAAGCGTGAAGTCGTCGTTGCGGGGCCTGGTCGACGAGTCCGTGACCATCATTCGCGAGGTGGCGGCCGAGTTCGAGCGCCCCG
>CAYXIY010000114.1:0-3280 GCA_964465475.1 uncultured Acidimicrobium sp.
GGGCGAGCTCGCTCCCCGCGTTGCAGAGAGCTGGAAGGGTTCCGCAGGCGGCAAGGTCTGGACCTTCAAGATTCGCAAGGGCATCACGTTCCATGACGGATCTGCGTTGACCGCAGACGACGTCGTCTGGACGATGAAGAGCCACCTGAACGCAGCCAACAAGTCGCAGTCGCTCGGCAAGTTCACGGGCATCCTCGACTCGAACGGCGTTGAGAAGGTGGACAACTTCACCGTCAAGTTCACCCTCTTGTCGGCAGTCGGCACCTTCCCAGGTCTCGTCAGCTCGACGAGCTACGGCCTCCTCATCATCAAGAATGGTGAGAGCGGCGCCGCAGGTTGGCAGAACACGATGAACGGTTGTGGACCATGGATCCTCGACACCTACACCAAGGGCACCCAGACCACGTTCTCGAAGAACGCGAACTACTGGGACAAGAAGCGTCAGCCGTCGTTCGACAGGCTGGTCCTCACGGTGTTCGAGTCCCAGGAAGCCGCCGTTGCCCAGCTCGTCACCGGAAAGCTCGATGCCGTCACTGGCGTCACCCCGGCGACCGCAGCCAAGGTCAACAAGAAGAAGGCTGACCTCGTCAAGGTTCCGTCGGCTGGTCACATCTCGACCCACCTGCGTTGCGACTTCGGTCCGTTCTCGACCGACAAGCGCATCCGTCAGGCTGCAGCCCTCACCCTCGACCGCGAGGCGTTCATCAAGAGCGTCTTGAAGGGCCAGGCCCTCGCCGCAAACGACTCCATCATGGATGCGTACGCGACGAAGGACACCTCGGTGCCGCAGCGCAAGAAGGACATCGCCAAGGCGAAGTCGCTCATGTCCGCTGCTGGTTCGAAGGGCTTCAACGTGGACCTCTCGAGCTACAGCCGCGACGACATCGAAGCGTTGGCTCCGTTCCTCAAGGCGTCGCTCGCCGAAATCGGCATCAACGTGACGGTCAAGCTCGCCGACTCGTACTACACGGCTCCGTGGGATGCCCGTCAGTCGAAGAAGGTGGAGAACAACTACTGGCTCGAGTCGAACTTCGGCATCACGGACTGGGGACACCGCGGCTCGCCCGTCGAAATCCTCACCCGCGCCTACAAGTCGACCGGCGACTGGAACGCAGCACACTTCGCCAGCGCGAAGTTCGATGCGGCGGCTGATGAGTTCATCACCGCAACCACGCCAGCCAAGGCCAAGGCAGCATCCAAGAAGGTCCAGGAGATCTGCTTGGATGAGACGCCGTACATCATGGTGTACTTCGAGACCCGCACCTCCGTGGTGCGCAAGGGCCTCAAGGGCTTCTACACCAACGGCATGGGTCAGTTCGAGTCGGCAGCAGCCAGCTACTAATCCATCCAGTACAGGAAGTCACAAGAGCCGGTGTGCGAAAGCACACCGGCTCTTGTCGTTTGTCGCGTCATTTGAAGTTCGTGAAACCTCGCTCACTATGCTGTCGCCGTGGGGAAATACGTTCTGAAGCGCATTGGGCTTGCGTTCGTCACCGTGTTCCTCGTCACCGCGGCGATCTTCTTCATGACCAACGTGCTGCCGGGCAATCCAGCCGAGCGCATCCTGGGCAACACGGCGGAGCGTGCCAACGTGATCGCCCTCGAGAAGGAGCTCGGGCTCGACAAGCCGGTCCTCGTCCAGTATTGGCGCTGGCTGTCGAGCACTGCGTCCGGCAACCTCGGTGAGTCGGTGCAGTTCCGCGCACCGGTCAGCGAAATCCTCCTCCCCGCCCTCGGCTATTCGTTGCGTCTCGCCGCACTGGCGTTCCTTCTCGTCGTCCCGCTCAGCATCATTGGTGGCGTCGTTGCCGGCGTGAAGCGCGGCAAGCGCGTCGATCGAATCCTCACCGTGGGCGGCCTTTCTGCCGCCGTCGTGCCGGAGTTCGTGTGGGCCGTGATCCTCGCCTTCCTCGTCGGCGTGCAGTTCGAACTCCTCCCCGTGAATGCGTTCCCCGACGAACCAAACCCGAGCTTCTTCACGATCATCTACCACCTGATCCTCCCGGCGATCGCCCTCATGCTCGTGCTGTTCGGCTACATCTCACGCATCGCACGTGCCGGCGTCATCGATGCATACGACTCGGACTACGTTCGCACCGCGGTGCTCAAGGGCCTCCCGCAGCGCAAGGCGGTGACACGTCACATCCTGCGCAACGCCTTGCTTCCCACCATCGCCGTCGTCGCGTCGCAGGTTCCCTATCTGATCGGTGGACTGGTGGCCGTCGAGATCGTCTTCAACTACCCCGGGTTCGGCGGCCTCCTGCTCGACTCGGTGAACTTCCGTGACTATCCGGTCCTGCAGGCGGCCGTCCTCATCATCGGCACCGTGATCGTGACGGTCCAACTCATCGCCGACATCCTGTTTGCCGTCCTCAATCCACGCATCAGACAGAAGATCGAACAATGACCAACGCAACGCTCAAGCAGTCCGCGGCGGCCGAACGCGCGAAGATCCGCAAGGAACGTCTCGCCCAGTTACGCAAGAACAAGGCGTTCATCGTCGGTGCGGCGATCCTCACCTTCTGGGTGTTGTGCGCGCTGGTCGGCAAGTTCCTCGTACGCATCAATCCGGACGAACTCGGGTTCTTGAACGGGGTCGAGACCGACCTCGCCCCGAACGGGACCAACTGGTTCGGAACCGACAGCAACGGGCGCGACGTCTTCTCGCGCGTCATCGTCGGATCGCGTCCGATCATCGTGATGGCGACGCTCGCCACGATCCTCGGCACCGTCGCAGGCGCCTCGATCGGCCTCGTCTCGGGCTACCTGAAGGGCTGGTTCGACGTGATCATCATGCGCATCCTGGATGCCATCTCGGCGATGCCGGTGCTCGTGCTCGCGCTCCTCGCGCTGTCGGCCGTGGGTGGCTCGTCGTCGGTCGTGACGATCTGCATCATCGGTTTCGTGTTCACCCCGATCATCGCCCGTACCGTGCGTGCAGCCGTGCTGTCGGAGGCCGAGCTCGACTACGTGGCGGCGGCAAAGTTGCGCACCGAACGAATGCCGCACATCTTGTTCAAGGAGATCCTGCCGAACGTGTTGCCCCCGATCATCGTCGAGTTCACCGTGCGACTCGGATATGCGGTGTTCGCCATCGCCACGCTGTCGTTCCTCGGCGTGGGCGTCGAGCTCGGCTCCCCGAACTGGGGCTCGCAGGTCGCCGACCACTACAACCTCATCTTCAGCGGCATCTGGTGGTCGACGATCTTCCCCGCAGGAGCGATCGCCACGCTCGCCATCGGCATCAACCTCATCGCCGACGGAATCACGGAGGCGTTCG
>CAYXIY010000115.1:0-3277 GCA_964465475.1 uncultured Acidimicrobium sp.
GCGTTCGGCACGCGTCGATCCCAGCACGCATAGTGCCAGTGACGACGCAGGTCTGCCGCCTCGCTCGGCACGCAGACGTAGTGGCCCATTCCTTCGGGGATGTCGCGATTGCACCCCGGGCACACGTAGACCTTGACCGCTTCGTACGGCTGCACCCTGCGCACCTCGACCGGGCCGAAGAGGCCGTCCCAGATCCCCGTCATCCGGCAAACGCCCAGACGACGAGGAGGGCGATGGCGACCATGGCGCTCGCCACGATCACGACGTCGGAGCGGCGCTTGACGCGCCTGCGATGCGGGTTGAATCCCATCCCCTCAGTATCGTTCCTTTCATGGAAACTCTCGAGGTTGTGCGCCGCGACGGCATCGTCACGGTGACGATGAACCGTCCCCAGCGCAAGAACGCCGCCAACGGCACCATGTGGCAGGAGCTCCTCGCCACCTTCCGCGAGGTCGCGGATTCGTCCTCGGACCGCGTGATGGTGCTCACGGGAGCGGGCGGGGAGTTCTGCAGCGGGGCCGACCTGACCGACGGCGGGGCACGGGCGGCCGGCAAGCACGCGCTCGCCTCGATGCGCACGATCAGCGAGATCGCCCTCACGCTCCAGCGCATGCCCCAGCCGACGATCGCCAAGGTGCGGGGAGTGGCGGTCGGTGCGGGCTGCAACATGGCGCTCGTGTGCGACCTCGTGGTCGCCTCTGAGACCGCGCGCTTCTCGGAGATCTTCGCCCGACGCGGGCTGTCGCTCGACTTCGGTGGCTCGTGGGTGTTGCCGCGGCGCATCGGCCTGCACAAGGCCAAGGAGCTCGCACTGTTCGGCGACATCATCGACGCAGCCGAGGCCGAGCGCATCGGTCTCGTCAACCGCGTGCTCGCCGACGACAAACTCGATGCATTCGTCGACGACTGGGCGAGGCGTCTCGCCGCCGGTCCGCCGATCGCGCTCGCCCAGACCAAGCGCATGTTGAACAACGCGATGAACGTGACGTTGG
Organism: uncultured Acidimicrobium sp.; assembly: GCA_964465475.1. Classification (GTDB taxonomy): domain Bacteria; phylum Actinomycetota; class Acidimicrobiia; order Acidimicrobiales; family Ilumatobacteraceae; genus UBA3006. The sequence continues at coordinate 993 of CAYXIY010000115.1, forward strand.
AGGAGGCCCTCGACGACGAGGGCGCCGCACAGAGCGTGAACTTCGCAACCAAGGACACCCTCGAGGCGATGGCGGCGTTCGCCGAGAAGCGCGAACCCAAGTTCACGGGGCGCTAGTCGACACGACTCGCGGTCGCGCGAATCGCAACTAGCGTTGAGCCGTGCGCGCTCGTCTGATCTCGTTGTTCCTCGTCGCGACGCTCGCCGCGCCCGGCGTCGCACGCGCCACCGTCCCGCCGCCGCCTCCCGAGGAGGTGCCGAGCGAGCAGCCCGAGACCCCGAGCGTGATCGCGCCGTCGCCGATCACCGTGCCGTCCGCGGTCACCACGCTGCCCGAGGGTTGTGCCGCTCCCGTCGAGCCGCAGATCGTCTTCGTCGGCACCGTGTTGCGCGTCACCGGAACCGTCGCCGTCTATCGCGTGGACCAGGTGCGCGCGGGTGCGGACCTGGGTGGTGAGCTCGGCGTCGAATACGGCAACGACGCACAGTTCCTCTCGACCGGCGAGCAGTATCTCGTCGGTGCGGAAAGCGACGCGCAGACCGGCGTGCTCGCATCCAAGGTGCGCGAGGAGCGCGAGTTGTTCGGTGGGGACGCGGTGCTCGGGGTGAACGAGTCGTCGGCCAGCTGTCCCACGTTCGAGGATCCGATCCGCACGCTGAACGTCGATGGGTCCGAGATCCCCGCGGGGGTCCTCGTCGGCATCCGCGAACACCTCTGGTTGTACGTCGCGGTGATCTTGGTCGCCCTCGTCGGGATGTTCGCGCTCCTCGTCGGGCTGATCGTCTGGCGACGCTCGCTCGCCGGTGCCCGCCGCGCGCTTGCGCGCAAGTAACTAGCGCGCCGCGGTCGCGAGTGCGCGCAACTCGGTGACGGCGGCGCCGAGGCCACCGGGGTGCTTGAACATCGCCGAGCCGGCGATCAACACGTTCGCCCCAGCCGACGCCGCACCGGAGACGGTCTTGGCCGAGATCCCGCCGTCGACTTCGAGGTCGACGGTGTCGGAGAGTCCTGCGGCGTCGATCATCCTGCGCACCTCGGCGATCTTGGGCTCCATCGTGGCGATGTAGCTCTGGCCGCCGAATCCGGGGTTCACGGTCATCACGAGCACGAGGTCGACGAGGTCCAACACGTTGGCGATGGTCGAGGGGTGCGTCGCGGGGTTGAGCGCAACCGCGGCGGTCGCGCCGAGTTCGCGGATGTTGCCGAGGGTGCGGTGCAGGTGCGGGCAGGCCTCGACGTGCACGATGAGGCGCTGGCATCCCGCCTCGACGTAGTTGCGCGCCATCGCATCCGGAGTGAGCACCATGAGGTGTGCCTCGAAGGGCACCGTCGTCAGGTGTCGGGTGGAGGCGATCACGTCGGGGCCGAAGGTGAGGTTGGGGACGAATTGTCCGTCCATCACGTCCCACTGGATGAGGTCCACGCCCGCTTCATCCAAAGCGGTGATCGCCTCGCCCAGCTTGGAGAAGTCTGCGGGCAACACCGACGGTGCGATCTGGATGGGTCTCGGCACGCGCTCAGCATAGTTGTCGATCGACTGCGCCTCGGCCGGCTTTCGCCTACGGTGGTCGGGTCGTGACCACACAACGAGTGACCATCGAGCGCCTGGTCGCTGGCGGGGATGCACTCGCTCATCTCGACGACGGCCGCGTCGTGTTCGTCGACGGGGCGTTGCCCGGCGAGGTCGCCGACGTGGAGATCACGCAGTCGAAGAAGGACTTCGCGCGCGCGACGCTCACGCACGTCGTCACCCCGTCGCCGCATCGCGTCTCGCCGCCGTGTCCGAACGTGGCGCGGGGATGCGGCGGGTGTTCCTGGCAGCACCTCGACCACGACCGTCACCGCGACACCAAGGTCGACCTCGTCACCGAGGCCCTGCGCCGCACGGCGCGCCTCGAGGACGTCTCGGTCGCCTTCGCCGGCTCGCTCCCGCCGAACCACTCGCGCACCACGTTGCGCATGGCCGTCGCACCCGACGGCCGACTCGGCTTTCGTCGTTCATCGAGCCACGAGATCGTGCAGATCGACGACTGTCTCGTCGCCCATCCGCTGCTCGCCGAGCTGATCCGCGACGCACGCGTCGAGGGGGCGAGTGAAGTGACGATGCGCTGCGGGGTGGCGAGCGGAGAGCGCGGGGTCTGGCTGCACGACGACAAGGGTCGCGACGTGAAGGGCGCAAAGGTCACCGGCCTGCCCGACGACGTGAAGGTCGGCAAGCGCGCCGTGATCCACGAGACCGTGCACGGGGTGAACCTGCAGGTGTCGATGCCGGCGTTCTTCCAGAC
>CAYXIY010000116.1:0-3272 GCA_964465475.1 uncultured Acidimicrobium sp.
AGTTCCTCGACGATCGGTCCGAGTGCGGTCGGATCGCTGACGGGTTCGTGCACGGGACCACGATGCCAACCCTCGGCGACGGCGAGTACCTGACCGCTCGCTTCGAACACGCGGCCGGTGACGTCCTTGGATTCTTCCGAGGCGAGCCACGTGACGATCGGTGCGATCCACTTCGGCGAACGCTGCTCGCGCTCTTCGTCGGTCTCGGGTGCGGGACCGAGGTTCTCGGTCATGCGGGTGAGCGCGACGGGGGCGACGGCGTTCACCGTCACGCCGTAGCGGGCGAGTTCGAGTGCGCTGATCACGGTGAAGGCGGCGATGCCGGCCTTGGCGGCGCCGTAGTTCGTCTGGCCGATGTTGCCGTAGATGCCCGACACCGACGAGGTGTTGATGATGCGGCCGTCGACGGGGTGACCGGCCTTCTGGCGATCGCGCCAGTAGGCGGCGGCGAAGTGCGACGGTGCGAACGTGCCCTTCAGGTGCACCTTGATCACGGCGTCCCACTCCTCTTCGCTCATGTTGGCCATCATCCGGTCGCGCAAAATGCCTGCGTTGTTGACGACACCGTGCAAGTCGCCGAAGGTGTCGACCGCGGCCTGGATCAGCCGCTCGGCACCGGCCCAGGTGGAGATGTCGTCGCCGTTGGCGATCGCCTTGCCGCCCATCGCCTCGATCTCGTTCACCACCTGTTGCGCCGGCGAGAGGTCCCCGCCCGAGCCGTCGACGCCTGCGCCGAGGTCGTTCACGACCACGTGCGCTCCATGGCGGGCAAGGCTCAACGCGTGTTCGCGTCCGATGCCTCGACCCGATCCAGTGACAACTACGACACGACCCTCACATAAGCGCTTCATGCGCACGGACTCTAGTCTCTGACCCGTGCCCGACTCTCAGTCCGCGACCGTCACCTGCGACGTGCTCGTCGTCGGTGCGGGTCCTGCGGGCATCGCGGCGGCACTCGAGGCACACCGCGCCGGTCGCGACGTGCTCGTGGTCGACAAGGCCGTCTTTCCTCGCGACAAGTGCTGCGGCGACGGCCTCACCACCGGTGCGCTGCGCGTGCTCGAGTCCCTCGACTTCGATCCCTCGCGCGTGGCGAGCTGGACGCCGACCACCAACGTCTGGCTGCGCTCCCCGTCGGGCCGCGAGATGTCGATGCCGTTGCCCGAGGGCCGCGGAACCTTCGCCGCGATCGCGCCGCGCATCGAATTCGACGACGCGCTCGTGCGCACCGCGATCGACCGCGGAGTTCGCATCGCCCAGGGCGTCACCTTCACCCGCATCGTCGAGTCGAACGACTCCGGCGTCACCGTCGAGATCGACGGCATCGGCACGGTGCACGCGCAGTACGTCGTCGCAGCGGACGGGATGTGGTCGCCCGTGCGCAAGTCGCTCGGGTTGTCGACCCCCGGCTATCTCGGTGAGTGGCACGCGTTTCGCCAGTACGCGAGCAACGTGACGGGCCCGGCCAAGGATCGCCTCATCGTGTGGTTCGACGAAGACCTCCTCCCCGGATACGCGTGGTCGTTTCCGCTGCAGAACGGTCGCGTGAACATCGGCTTTGGCATCCTGCGCGGAGGTCGCCACAGCGTGCAGGACATGAACACCCTGTGGCCCGACATCTTGTCGCGCCCGCACGTGCGCGCAGCGCTCGGCGACTCCGTCACCCTCGAGGGCCGCCACACCGCATGGCCGATCCCCGCGCGCGTCACCTCTGCGACCCTCACGCATGACCGCGTGCTCTTCGTCGGCGACGCCGCGTGTGCGACCGACACGCTGACCGGTGAGGGAATCGGTCAGGCGCTCGCGAGCGGCCAGCTCGCGGGACGGGCGATCGCCGCGGAGTTCGCGAACCCGTCGCGCGTGGCGCGCACCTATCGACGCACGATGAAGTCGACGTTCTTTGCCGACCACCGCATGTCGGTCGTGCTCGGGGCGATCCTGCGCAGCCCGCTCGGCGCGCGCGGGGCCCTGCGACTGGCGAACGCCAACGACTGGACCCGCCGCAACTTCGTGCGCTGGATGTTCGAGGACGAACCGCGGGCCGCGATCTTCACGCCGTCGCGTTGGCACCGTGGGTTCCTGAAGCGCCCCGGGGTCAGCCTCGGCCAGACGGCGAACGGTACGGTGGTGTCGTGAGGACGAAGATCACCGAGATGTTCGACATCGAACATCCGATCATGCTCGCGGGCATGGGTGGCGTGTCGTATCACGCACTCGTCGCGGCGGTCTCGGAGGCCGGCGGCATCGGCACGCTCGGTGCATCGACGATGGGCGAAGGCGTGCTCGCCAAGGAGATCGAGGGCGTGAAGAAGCTCACCTCCAAGCCCTTCGGCGTCGACTTGTTGACCGCGCTACCGCACACCCTCGAGCGCGACGTGGACCTGATCATCGCCTCCGGTGCGCGCATCTTCGTCGCCGGTCTCGGCGTGCCGCGCGACATCATCGACAAGTTGCACGCCAACGGCGTCCTCGTCGGATCGATGTGCGGCAAGGTGCGCCACGCGGTGAACGCGGTGAAGAGCGGGTGCGACTTCGTCGTCGCCCAGGGCACCGAGGGCGGCGGCCACACCGGCACGGTGGCGACGATGGCGCTCGTGCCCCAGGTCGTGGACGCAGTCGGCAACGACGTGGCCGTCGTCGCCGCGGGCGGACTCTTCGACGGTCGCGGACTCGCGGCCGCACTCGCACTCGGCGCGGACGGCGTGTGGATCGGCACGCGCTTCATCGCCACGCCCGAGGCGTGGGGCGTGGACGGCTACAAGGACGTGTTGGTCGCCACCGGCGAGGACGGCACCGTCATCAGTCGCGCCTACACCGGCAAGACGTGTCGCGTCGTGCGCAACGACTGGACGAACGACTTCGAGGCCCATCCCGAGCGCGTGTTGCCGTTCCCGCAACAGGCGATCGAGTCGATGAAGGCCGGCGTCAACCACCTCGGCTATCCCCCGGGCACGAAGGTCGACCTGTCGCGCGAGTTCCTGCCCGCGGGCCAGGGCGTCGGGGCGATCACCGAGGTCGTCCCCGCCGGCCAGATCGTTGCCGAGATGATGCGCGAGGCGACCGAGACCCTCGAGCGACTGACCTCGCTGCGCACCAAGTAACGCCGTGTTCAACGTCTTGCGGACGAACCGCGACATCCGTCTGCTCTTCATCGGCGACAACATCTCGATCATGGGTGACTACTTCACCTACATCGCACTCGCCGGACTGATCAAGGACTACACCGGGTCGAACTTCCTCGTCGCCCTCGTCTACGTCGCCTTCACCATCCC
>CAYXIY010000117.1:0-3195 GCA_964465475.1 uncultured Acidimicrobium sp.
CGTGGCTGAACGCCTGGTCTTGCAGCGGACATTCGCCGCCCTTGTCGCAGACCGGGCAGTCGAGCGGGTGGTTCGCGAGCAGCAACTCGAGCACGCCCTCCTGGGCCTGCTTCACGTTGTCGGTCGCCGTGCGCACGACCTGTCCGTCGGCGACGGGGGTCATGCACGAGACCACCATCATCGGGCCACGAGGTCCTTCGACTTCGACCAAACACTGGCGGCACATGCCGACTGGTTCCATTCGCGGGTGGTAACAGAAGCGAGGGATGTAGTCGTTGGTGCGATCGGCGGCGGCGATGATCAGCTCGCCCTTGCGCGCGGCGACGCTCTTGCCGTTGATCGTGATCGTGACGGCGTTCGGATCGACCGGTGCTGCGCTCTCGTTCGTCGGCTCGACGGTCGTCACGACGCGGCTCCCGCGGTCACGGGAATCGACTTGCGCTTGGTCACGCGCGAAGCGAACTCCTCGGGGAACAACGTCAGCGCCGAGTGGACCGGGGCGAACGCCGACGGACCGACGAAGCAGATCGTCGTCATCTTGTACGGGAACGGGACGGCGGACAGACCCAACTTCTCGTACGACGCGTGCGGGAAGTCTCCGGGGCAGATCATCGCACCGACTTCGAGCAGCTGCTGCAGGTCGGCGTCCGTACCCGAGCCGTTCACGATGCGCGTGAGGATGCGCTCGAGCCACGTGCCGCCCTCGCGACATGGCGTGCACTTGCCGCAGCTTTCGTGTGCATAGAAGTGCGTGAGAGACAATGCAGCGGCAGGAATGTCGGTCGTCTCGTCCATCACCATCACCGCGCCGGAGCCGAGCATCGAGCCCGCAGGTCCGATCTGGCTCGCCTCGAAGGGCAGGTCCAACTGATCCGGGGTGAACCACGGCGCCGAACCGCCACCCGGCACGAACGCCTTGAGGGCGTTGCCGTTGCGGATGCCACCGCAGAAGTCCTCGCCGTAGAGCAAGTCACGGAACGTCGTCGTGCCGTTCACGATCTCGTACACGCCAGGGCGCTTCACGTGTCCACTCACCGCGACCATGCGGGTTCCGGGCGAGGTCTTCGTGCCGATCGCGGTGTAGGCCTCTGCACCGTTCACGAGCAACCACGGCAGGTTCGCCAGCGTCTCGACGTTGTTCACGATCGTCGGCTGACCATAGAGACCGATCGCCGCCGGGAAGTACGGGGGCTTCAGTCGCGGCATGCCGCGATTGCCCTCGAGGCTTTCGATCAGTGCGGTTTCCTCGCCGACAACGTATGCGCCGGCACCCCAGTGCAAGACGATGTCGACGGAGAAGTTCGATCCCAGGATGTTCTTGCCGACGTATCCCTTGGCGTACGCGTCATTCAACGCTTGGGCGACGCGCTCCTGGGCGAGTGCCATCTCGCCACGGATGTAGAGGAAGCACTGGGAAAGACCCGCCGCGTAGCACGCGATCAAGCAACCCTCGATCAACTGGTGGGGATCGCGCTCCATGAGCAGGCGATCCTTGTAGGTGCCCGGCTCGCTCTCGTCACCGTTCACGACGAGATAGCGCGGCCACTTGTTCTGCGGAGTGAGACCCCACTTCGTGCCGGCAGGGAAACCTGCGCCACCACGACCGAGGATCGTCGCGTTCTTCACCTCGTCGTGGACCTCGCCGGCCGGGCGACCGAGTGCCGCGCGCAGACCTGCGTAACCACCAGTCGCGAGGTAGCGCTCGATCGTGAACGAGTCCGCATACTCGAAACGCGAGGTGACGATCTTCGGGCGATTGCCGGCGACGAAACCTGGGGCGTGTGGATAGGTCGTCACAGCGCAGCCTTTCCGTCCAACCACGACGGTCCGCTCGTCACCTCGTCGGGGTCCAATGCGCCGACGTGACGGTCTGCCGGAATGTGCTGGCGGACTTGGGCGAGTGTGCCGTGCGGAGGAATCTCGTCGGCGAGCTTTCCTGCACGCAGGTCGTCGATCAATTCGTCGATCTGCTGTGGTGTGACGCGGAAGCGATAGCGGTAGTTGACCTGCAGGCACGGCGCCTCGGTGCAGGCCGCCTGGCACTCGGCATGGGCGAGGGTGAACATGCCATCGCTCGTCGTCGATCCGGCCTTGATGCCGAGCTTGTGCTCGGCACGATGCATCAACTCATGCGCACCCATCAACGCACACGACAACGTGCCGCAGATGTTGACGAGGTACTTGCCGACTGGCTCGAAGCGGAACATCTCGTAGAACGTCGCGGTGCCATACACCTCGGCGGGGGTCACCCCGACGAGTTCGGCGAGGTGCGCCATCGCCTCGCGCGTGACGTAGCCGTTTTGTTCCTGCGACAGGTGCAACAGCGGAATGAGCGCGGACTTCGGTCGTGGATATCGGGAGATGATCTCCTTGGCCAGCGTCACGTTGGCGTCGTTCAGTCGGCTCATCGGTCGACCTCCCCCAGCACCGGGTCGATCGAGGAGATCACGGCGACAGCGTCGGCGACGAGGCCGTTGCGCATCATGTGCGGCAGTGCCTGGACGTTGACGAACGACGGCGCGCGCATGTGCATGCGGTACGGGGTGGATGAGCCGTCGCTTGCGATGTAGCAACCGATCTCACCGCGCGGGCTCTCGATCGCCACGTACACCTCGCCCTCGGGAACCTTGAAGCCTTCGGTGAAGATCTTGAAGTGGTGGATGAGTGCTTCCATCGACTCGTCGATGCGCGCACGCGGTGGTGGCGTGACCTTCTTGTCCTGGATGCGGTAGTTGCCGCTCGGCATGCGATCGAGGATCTGGCGCACGATCTTCATCGACTCGCGAATCTCGTTCAGACGGATGGCGTAGCGGTCGTAGGCATCCCCGTAGCTTCCGACGATCACGTCGAAGTCGACCTCTTCGTACTTGAGATACGGCATGTCGCGACGCAAGTCCCAGGCGACACCCGTCGAACGCAGAATCGGACCACTCGCTCCGAGCGCGATCGCCTCGTTCGGGGTGATGACACCGACGCCCTGCAGACGCTCGCGCCAGATCGGCTGGCCGGTCATCAGCACGTCGTATTCGGCGAGTCGGTCCGGGAGCATGTCGAGGATCTCGAGCACGTCGTCGCGCCAACCCGCAGGCAGGTCGGCAGCGAGTCCTCCGGGGCGGATGAAGTTGTGGTTCATGCGCAGACCGGTGACCTTCTGGAAGAAACGCAACACTTCCTCGCGCTCGCGCCAGCCGTACA
>CAYXIY010000118.1:0-3179 GCA_964465475.1 uncultured Acidimicrobium sp.
GCGATTGCCTGGGTGCTCGGCGCGCAGGCCCCGAAGGCCGTGCGCAGCCAGAAGATGGACGACGTCATCTTCAACGGCACCGCCCGGCGCCCCGCGCTCGGTCGCGCCGAGGTGATGCTCACGATCGACAACTCCCAGGGGCTCCTGCCCATCGAATTCTCCGAGATCACCGTGTCGCGCACCCTGTTTCGCTCCGGAGAGAGCGAATATGCGATCAACGGCGTCGAGTGTCGACTGCTGGACGTCCAAGAGTTGCTCTCGGACGCCGGCGTCGGTCGCCAGCAGCACGTGATCATCGGCCAGGGCCGCATCGACGAAGTGTTGAGCAACTCACCCGAGGATCGCCGCGCGATCATCGAGGAAGCAGCGGGCGTGTTGAAGCACCGCAAGCGCAAGGAGAAAGCCGAGCGTCGACTCGAGGGCACCGAGGCCAACCTGTTGCGCGCACAAGATCTGCTGCGCGAGGTGCGGCGCAACCTGAAGCCACTCGAGCGTCAGGCGGATGCGGCTCGTCGTCACGGCGCGTTGATCGCCGAGATGCGCGCACTGCAGACCTATCTCGCGGGTCGCGAGATCGCGAGCTTCCAGTCGCGACTCACGAACCTCGCCAACGACAAGTTGGCCGGCGAGGAGGCCGAGCGCGCGTTGCGCGCCAAGCTCTCCAGCCTGGACACCACCGTGATGGCCGCCGAGGCACAGCTGTCGGCGCGCGGGGACTCGGGCGTGAACGACGAACTCGTGCGCATCGAACAACTGCGCGGTCGTGCCAAGGGTCTGATCGCCGTGCTCGCCGAGCGTCGTCGCTCCGTCGAACGCGACCGCGGTCAGCTGATGGACTCCGACGTCGTCGCCACCCTCGAGGCCGAAGGCTCCAAGTTGCGCGACGACCTCGCCAAGGTCGTCGACCAACTCGCCGCCGTCGCCGCGGTGAACCCCGACTCGGTCGTCGGTGGGGAACAGACGAACACCCTCGAAGAGGCGCGCGCAGCGACGCAGAAGGTGAACGAACTCACCGCCCAGGTTCGCGGGCTGAACGAAGACATCGATCGACTGCGCATCGTCGTCGACACCGACGTGCGCAACGAGTCGGAACTCGCCTTGCGCCTCGCCCAGGCCGACACCGCGCGCATCGCCGCGGAGGCGGCGGCGGATGCCGCCCAGGCGCTGTTTGCCACCGCGCAGTCGGATGCCACGACGTCGGCGGCCAAGGCGGACGCGCTGCAGATGGCACTCGACGTGAACTCGGCGAGCGCATCGGCGCTGCGCGAGGTCGAGGGAGCCCTCGGCACGTTGAACGACCTCATCGACATCGACGCGGATCGCCGCGTCGCCGTGCAGGTGGCACTGGGTGATTCGCTCTCCGGAGTCGTCGCCCAGAACGTCGATGCCGCGCGTCGCGCGCTGCAGGAACTGCGCCAGTCGGGAAGCGTCGGCGCGGTGCTCGCGTTGAACGCGATCACCACCATCCCGTTCACCCCCGTCGTGAACAAGGGCTCGTCCCTGCGCTCCCACGTGCGGGCCAAGGCCGGTGCGCACGAGGTGCAGGTGAATCGTTTGCTCGACGTGTTGTTCTCGCGCGTCGTGTTCGTGCAGTCCTGGTCGGATGCCCTCGAAGCCGCCATGTCGCACCCCGAGATGGTGGTCGTGACCGGCGACGGCGATCGCTTCGCCTCGACCGGCATGCGCGTCGGGGCGAGCGGCGTGACCCAGAGCGCACTCGATGAGGCCCAGCGCCGCGCGCAACGCGCCGCGGACGCACTCGTGCGCGCGGAGGCCGACCTGAACGACGCGCGCACCAAGCTCGCCCAGTCCCGCGACGCACACGCCTCCGCGCTCACCTTGATCGAGCGTCACCGCACGACCGCGGGCGACAACTCGCGTCGACTCGCGAGTGCCTACGACAACCTGCGTTCGGTGCAGGCCGAGCTGCAGGGTCTGCTCTCGGTGTTGCGCAACGACCTCGAGGTCAAGACCGCCGGTTTGCAGGAGCGTCGCCAGTTCTTGGAGGCCCGCCTCGCCGAGATCGACTCGCGACTCGCGGCCGACGTCGAGGCCCGCAACGCCGCGGCCGAGCGACGCCGCGGGGTGGAGCGCCAGCTCGCCGCGCTCGTGCGCCTGTCGGCACTCGTCGAAGGACACGCGAGTGCACTCGACGTGCGCCAGGGGGAACTGCAGGAGGTGCGCCGTCGCCAGAGCGACGAGGTGCGCGCGATCTCCCAGCGACTGGACGAGGCGCGCAAGGAGCGCTCGACGAACGAAGGTGCACTCGAGGAGCGCCGCGAGCGCAACCGCCGCATCGACGTCGAGGAGGCCGAGGTGCGCATGCGTCTCGAGGCCACCGTCGAGGCGCTGCGTCGAGACCACTCGTGCGAGCCGCAGGCCGCGATGGACGCGCCGATGCCGAACCTGCCCGACGGCGTCACGCCGATCTCCAAGGTGCGCGAGTTGGAGCGCGAGTTGCGCCTGATGGGCCCGATCAACCCGCTCGCCCTGCAGGAGTTCGACGAGCTGCAAAAGCGCCACACCTTCCTCGAAGAACAGCTCGAGGACGTGAAGAACACCCGGCGCGAGTTGATCAAGGTGATCAAGGAAGTCGACCGCGAGATCCAGATGACGTTCTCCTCGGCCTATGCCGACGTGAGCGAGAACTTCTCCCGCATCTTCAACTCGCTGTTCCCGGGCGGCCAGGGCAAGCTGATCCTGACCACCCCGAACGACATCTTGAACACCGGCATCGAGATCGAGGCGCGTCCCCCGGGCAAGAACGTGAAGAAGTTGTCGTTGCTCTCCGGTGGCGAGCGCTCGCTGACCGCGCTCGCATTCTTGTTCGCGGTGTTCAAGAGCCGCCCGTCCCCGTTCTACGTGATGGACGAGGCCGAGGCCGCCCTGGACGACGTCAACCTGCACCGCTTCCTCGCGCTCGTGAACGAGTTCCGCAAGGACGCCCAGTTGCTCATCGTGAGCCACCAGAAGCGCACGATGGAGGCGGGAGACTGCCTGCTCGGCGTGACGATGCAGCCGGGCGGATCGTCGCGCGTGATCGTCGAGCGCGCAAGCGCCGCCTCCGCATAACCTGAGGGCACCATGAGCCAGTCGCAGATCATCCTGCTCGTGCTCGCCGTCGCCGGCATCGCCTTCGGCATCGGCGTGGTCGTCGTCGGTCGCCGCCGCACACCGAG
>CAYXIY010000119.1:0-3166 GCA_964465475.1 uncultured Acidimicrobium sp.
GCCTCGAGGACCTGTGCGTACTCGTTGTACGTCATGGCCTCTGCGGCGTCGATGTCACCCGAGAGCAGGCCGAGCATGTCGAACTGCTGCTGGACGAGCGTGACGTCCTTGGCCGGGTCGAGACCCGCCTTGGTCAATGCTGCGAAGATTTCGAACTCGTTGCCGAAGCCCCAGTTACCAATCTTCTTGCCCTTGAAGTCCGCTGCGGTCGTGATGTTCTTGTCCTTGAACGACACCTGCAAGGTGCCCGAACGCTGGAAGATCTGGGCGATGTTCACGATGTTCGCACCTGCCTCGCGGCTGGCGAGGGCCTTTGGCACCCACGACAGAGCGAAGTCAACTGCGCCGTCGGCGAGCTGCTGCTGCGGAACGATGTCCACACCACCCTCGACGATCTGGACATCGAGACACTGAGCCTCGTAGAAGCCCTGGTCCTGAGCGGCGAAGTAGCCGGCGAACTGAGCCTGGATGAACCACTGCAACTGAAGCTTGACCGGCGTGAGCTCGGCGCAACCCTCTTCTGCAGCTGCCGTCGTGTCGGAGGCGCTGTCCGAGCCACCGCACGCAGCGGTGATCAGCGACAACGCAGCAAAGCCCGCGACGGCGAACTTGATACGTGATTTCCTCATTGGTTGTACTCCCCCGAGAACCTGGGTTCTCTACTTACTGTTGTTGTTTGTGGCCCCGCCACCCCGAGAGGTGACGTTCTCCAGCACTACGGAGACTATGTAGAACACTAGCCCGAGCAAACAGGCCCCCAGAACGTAGGCCCAGGCTGCGGCGTTCTTCGAATTAGCGATGTTGCTCGTGATCCGGCTTCCCAGTCCGTTCTGCGAACCCCCGAAATACTCGGACACGAAGGCGGTGATGACGGACGCGGGTGCGGCGATCTTGAGTGCCGTGAATAGGTAGGGAATGGCATTCGGAACTCGCACCTTGCGCAGGATGGCGAATTCGCTCGCCGCATACGAGCGCATCAGCTCGACGTGCGTACTACGCACCTGGGTCAGACCCTTGGCGACGTTCACGAGAACGATGAAGTAGACGACGAGGGTGACCATGAATCGGCGCGGAATCTCACTCGTGATGGAGTACATGTTGTTGAGCACCGCGACGAGGACGAAGATGGGGATCGCATTCAGCGCGATGGCGAGCGGCGTGATCAACTCACCGAGGAACTTGTAGCGACTGAGCACGAAGCTCATCGCCACGCCGAGAACGGTTCCGACGACGAGACCGACGAGTGCGTTCATCCCCGACACCGACGCCGCCTCCCAGATGCGAGAGATGTTCGTCCAGAACTGCTCAAGGATCTTCGATGGCGGCGCGAGAAAGTACGGCTTCAAGTTGAAGCCACGCACGGCCCCCTCCCACAATCCGAGGAAGCCGAGCCCGAAGAGGATCGGAGGCACGATGCGCGCGAGACGTGCGTTCACGTCAGCGGTCCTCGACTCCGCGCACGGCGTTCGTTGCAACGTGATCGGCGTGCGATCCGCGCAGCGCTTCGCGAACGGCGGTGATGCCCTGGAAGAACTCGTCTGCGTTTCGGGTGTCCTCGGTGCGGCCCTTGCCGAGCTTCACGTCGATGAGGTCCGTGATCCGACCGGGTCGTGGCGACATCACGACGACCCGGTGAGACAGGTACACGGCCTCGGGAATCGAGTGCGTGACGAAGACGACGGTGGTGCCGGTCTCGGCACAGATCCGCAGCAACTCACCCTGCATGTACTCGCGGGTCATCTCGTCGAGTGCACCGAACGGCTCGTCCATCAACAACAGCGGCGGGTGTGCCGCGAGCGCGCGGGCGATCGCGATGCGCTGCTGCATACCGCCGGACAACTGCCATGGATAGAGGTCGCCGAACTCGGGCAGCTTGACGAGCTCCAGCATCTCCTTGGCGCGAGCGGCGCGGCGATCCTTGTCCCAACCCTTCAGCTCGAGCGGTAGCTCGATGTTCTTCGACACCGTTCGCCAATCGAAGAGACCCGCCTGCTGGAAGGCCATGCCGTAGTCCTGGTCCAGTCGTGCCTGCTGTGAGGGCTTGCCGTTGACCGTGACCGAACCGGTCGTCGGCTCGAGCAGGTTCGCGATCAAACGCAACAACGTCGACTTGCCGCAACCCGACGGCCCGATCAGCGAGACGAACTCGCCTTGCTCGACCGTCAGGTTCACGTCGACGAGTGCATCGACCTGCTTGGGCGTGCCCTGGTTGAAGATCTTGCTCGCACCGCTCACCGATACTGCACTCATGTCGTCGTCTCCTTGGGTCGATTCCTCATCAACAACACGTCGGACAGCGCGACGAATCCCGCCATCGTGAGTCCGAGCGCGGCGGCTCCGAACACCGCCGTGAACACCTTCGCCGGGTCACCGGTCGCCTCGCGCGCGTACTCGATGATCAATCGACCGATGCCACCCTTCAAGCCCGTCGAGATCTCTGCAACGACCACCCCGACCACGGAACCCGATGCTCCGAGCTTGAACGCCGGAACCATGTACGGCACGGCTGCCGGGAATCGCAGCTTGGTCAACGTCTGTCGCCACGTCGAGGCATAGCTCTCCATCAACTCGAGGGCCGCCGCAGGGGCACTCGCGAGTCCTCGGAGCGTTCCGACGGCGATCGGGAAGAAGGCAAGGAACGCACCGAGTACGGAGGCCGACAGCCAGCGCGGCCAGACGAATGAGCCGATCTCCAACTTCCCGCCCCACGACACGACGAGCGGGGCGAGCGCGATCAACGGGACGGTCTGGGAGACGACGAGATACGGCAACAGTCCTCGCTCGACGAGCTTGTACCGGGTCATCAGGACAGCGAGACCGACGCCGATCGACGCTCCAAGGGCGAAACCGACGAGCGACAGGCGAAACGAGAACCATGCGCCGCTCAAGACGACGACCCAGATCTTGCGGTCGCTCCCCCGCACTTCGGGGCGTCCGTATCGAGCGAGCATGTCCCAGATGTGTGGCATCGCGGTGTCGTTGGCTCGCGGGAAGATGCTCACGCCAAGGACCTTGCCGCCGTCGGCCGGTCCGAGTGTCTTGTAGAGCTCCCAGATCACGCCCACCAGCACGACCGCCAGCACGAACATCGACGTTCGGTAGGCGGCGCGACGGGCGAACGGACTCATTGCTTTGCTTTGCCCAGCTCCTGGATCGCGGGGAGGAT
>CAYXIY010000120.1:0-3154 GCA_964465475.1 uncultured Acidimicrobium sp.
TCTGCTCGGCCTGCAGCGTGAAGGGCAACTGGAGCGTGAAGCCGAAGAGCACCGCGCCGAAGATGAGGCGGATCGGACGCCAACCGGCAAACACGACGAGGGCGAGTGCGATCCATCCGAGACCGTTGGTCGTGGCTGCCTGGTGCCACGCAGCGCTTTGGGCGAGCATCAGCCAACTGCCACCGAGGCCGACGAGCAGTCCACCGAACAGCGTGTACCGGATGCGAATGGACGACACGGAGAGCCCTTGGGCATCCACCGTTGCCGGATCGTCACCAGTGGCTCGGAGTTCGAGACCTGGTCGCGTTCGAAACAGGTACATCGACGAGGCAACCGCGAGCGCGAGTGACGCATACGTCACCACGTCCTGGCCGAACACGATGGGGCCGAGGATGGGGATGTCGGACAACGGCCCGAAATTGAGTGGCAGGATCACCGTCGTCACCGGCTTGCCTTCGACGGGCTTGCCGAGGAAGTTGGCAAGGCCAGTCCCGAAGATGACGAGCGCGAGCCCTGCGACGATCTGGTTCGCGCGGAACACCACGGACAACGTCGCATGGATACCGGCCATGATCGCCCCGACGATGGCACCGACGACGAGGCCGAGCCAGATCGAGCCCGAGGAGTCCGCCGCGAGGAACGAGCTGATCGCAGACGTGAGGAGGATGCCCTCGATACCGAGGTTGAGTACGCCTGAGCGCTCGGTGAAGAGCGCGCCGAGCGCGGCGAGCACCAGCGTCGTGGCGATGGCGAGCGAGTCGCCCGTCATCAGGATCCAAATGTTGTCGTTCACGTCGCCACCTGCACCCGAACGACTCTGATTCGATAACGACGGAAGGCCTCACCACCGAGGGCAAAGAGCAGGATCGCTCCCTGCAACATGACACCGATGTGGATCGGGGTGTCGGTCGAGATCTGCAGCTTCTCCCCACCCACGCGCAATCCGGAGAACAAGATGCCGCTCACCACGATGGCGGCGAGATTGTTGCGCGCAAGCGCTGCAATCACGATTCCCGCATAGCCGTAGCCGAGGTTGACGATGCTCGGCTCGATCTTGCCGTATGGACCGACGATGAGCATCGCCCCGCCGAGACCCGCGAGAGCGCCCGAGATGAGCATGACCGACATCGTCGTGCGACGCGCGCTGATACCCGCGTAATGTGCGGCGCGCGGCGAATCAGCGATCACGTTGATCCTGTATCCGAACTCGGTGCGCTTGACCATCCAATAGAGGGCCACGGCGACGATGATCGCCACGATGATCGTCGGATACAGCCGCGTGTCGCCGAAGGAGTCGAGCTTCGCCGAGGCCGCGACGAGTCGCCCCTGCGGGAACGAGGTGTTCGGATTGCGAAAGAAGCTCCCCGGGGTGTAGATCACGTACTCCACGAGGCTCGACGCGACGTACGTGAGGAGCAGCGTGGAGACGATCTCGCTCGTCCCGAGCCGAGACCGAACGAATGCAGGCACGAAGATCCACGCGGCCCCGGCGACGCAGCCGACGATCAGCACGAGCGGAACCATGATCAGCGACGGCAGGTGGTCGCCGAGGGCAATGCCGGCCCATGCCCCACCGATCATCCCGAGATACAACTGACCTTCACCGCCGATGTTGTAGACGTTCATCTGGAACGCGAAGGCCGCGGCGATTCCCGTGCAGATGAGCACGGTGGACAGCGCCAACGTGTCGGTGAGTCCACGTGACGACCCGAAGCTGTCGCTGACCATGTTGACGTAGGTGTCCCAGGGCGAGTATCCGGTGGCGAGCAAGAAGATCGCCCCGAAGAACAGTGCTGCCGCGACGCTGCCGAGTGGTACGAGCGCAGACAGTCGCTTGGGGGCGTCCCCACGCTGCTCGAAGGTGATGCGAATCGGAAGGCGCATCAGCGACCCGTCCCTTCCAGGACGCCCGCCATGGCGGCACCAACCGTGGACAGGTTGGCCGTCTCCCCCGGAGTCTCATGCACGATCCTTCCGCTGTAGAGCACGAGGACTCGATCGGCGAGCGACATCACTTCGTCCAGGTCCTCGGAGATCACGAGAATCGCTTGCCCCGCGCTACGCGCGTCGTTCAACAATCTGCGAACCGTCTCGATTGCTCCGACGTCAAGACCGCGGGTCGGCGAGCAGACGACGAGCAACTTGGTCGCCGTGCGTCCACCGGACAATTCGCGTGCGAGCAACACCTTCTGGGCGTTGCCACCGGAGAGCTTGCGGGCAAGATGGTCGGGGCCGTTCGCCTTGATCTCGAACTGCTCGATAAGTCGAGTGGCCTCCGGCCGAAGTGACGTGCGGTCGACGAGCACCTGACGGTCTCGGGTGAGGAGCAAGTTATCGAGTATCGACATCGACGGCACGAGTCCCATGCCGAGGCGGTCCTCAGGGACGTAGGCGAGCCCTAATTCGCGGGCATGGATTGGGCCGCGATCCGTCGACATCGCCCCGGCGATCGTGATCGAACCACTCGTCGGCGCGACGAGTCCGGCGATCGTGTCAGCCAGCTCTCGTTGGCCATTACCAGCGACACCGGCGATGCCGACCATCTCTCCTTCGTGGATGTTGAAGGAGATATCGGAAAGCACCTCGACGTCCCCCGACTTCAACGTGAGGTTGCGGATCTGGAGCACCTCGTGACCGATCGGGTGCGTGGCGCGCTGGGCATTCAATTCGATGTCTCGGCCGACCATCAGTCGGGCAAGTTCACGGGTGTCGGCGGTCCCCTTGCCCGACACATGACCCGTCACGCGACCGTTGCGCAACACCGTCACGCGATCGGAGATGGCGACCACCTCTCCGAGTTTGTGGCTGATGAAGACGATCGACTTGCCCGCCTTGGTCATTGCGTGCACGTTGTCGAACAACTTGTCGACCTCGTCTGGCACGAGTACGGCGGTCGGTTCGTCGAGGAGGAGGATTTCGGCGCCCTGATAGAGGGCCTTGACGATCTCGACGCGCTGGCGTTGACCGACCGACAGGTCGCCAACGGTCGCATGTGGTTCGATCGGCAGTCCGTAGGACTCGGCGACTGCAGCGACCCTTTCGTTGATCTGTTTGCGGTTCAGTCGATAGTCGAGGTCGCGACTGCCCAAGATGACGTTTTCCGACACGGTGAAGCGATCGACGAGTCGGAAGTGCTGATGCACCATGGCGATGC
>CAYXIY010000121.1:0-3118 GCA_964465475.1 uncultured Acidimicrobium sp.
AGTCGAACGACCCAACCATTGGCGAGAACCCCGAGGTTCCCCGCATCACGCATGTCGACGAGTCCGGGAAGCGTGAGGTAGCGACCCGCGCGCGACGGATCGGCGTCGACCAACGTGAACCACACCACCGCCGAACCCAGCGTGTCGGCGAGCATCACGCAGGCACTCGATGTGACGAGGTCCGCACACGAGATCTCCCCTGGCGTACCCGTCGGAATCGACACGATGCGTCCATCGTCGAGGGCGACAGTCGCCGAGCCGACGGTGGCGCCGTCGCTCGTCGACCAGCCCTCATCTGCGGTGATGGTGCTCGCGACCGCGATCATCTCGATCGTGTGGGTGGAACTCGGTTCCGACGACGCACGTCCACTGGTCAGGGAAAACAAGACGAGTGCAACGAGCCCAAACGCGGAAACGGTCAACAGACCGACCAAGGTTCGCAATGACACGAGCGATCGCATGCACCAAACCTATGCGATGGTGCGTGCTACTGGGTTGCGCGACGCGCAGCACGTCGAGCCGACTCAGACAGTTGCTCCATGACGCGATCGTCGTGTCCGAGGCCGACGAACAATGCCTCGTACGCACCGGGCGCCATTGCGACCGACTCGGCGAGCATCGCGTGGAAGAACTTGGCATACATCTTTTCGTCGGTCTTCTTCGCCTCGTCGAAGTTCGTCGGGACGTGCTCACCGAAGAACGCTCCGACGAGCGTGCCGACGACAGGAAACTGCGCGACGATGCCGGCCTCGGCACAGGCGTCCCGCAGGATCGCGGACAACGTGCGTGCACGCGCGGACAACTCCATGTACACGTCGCCGGTCAGTTCGTTGAGCGCGGCGAGCCCCGCGGCGGTCGCCATCGGGTTTCCCGCGAGCGTGCCGGCGTGGAACACCTTGCCGAGTGGCGAGAGGTTCTCCATCACGTCGCGCCGTCCGCCGACCGCACCGATCGGCAGTCCTCCGCCGATCACCTTGCCAAAACACGTGAGGTCCGGACGCACGTCGTACTTGGCTTGGGCGCCACCGGTGCCGAGACGGAATCCGGTGATCACTTCGTCGAACACGAGCAGCGCTCCGACGCGATCACACGCTGCGCGAAGCCCCTCGAGGAAACCTGGCGCCGGGGCGACCACGCCCATGTTGGCGGCGACCGGCTCGACGATCACGCACGCGACGTCGGATCCGATCTCGGGCACGACGTTGTACGGCGCGACGATCGTGTTCGCCACTGCTTCTTCGGGAACACCAGCAGTGCCCGGGAGGCCAAGCGTGGCGACTCCGCTGCCACCGGCTGCGAGCAGTGCATCGGTTGCTCCATGGAAGTTTCCGTTGAAGGTGATCACGCGCTTGCGACCGGTCGCACCACGCGCAAGGCGCACCGCGGTCGAGGTCGCCTCGGTTCCGCTGTTCATCAGTCGCACTCGCTCGCAGCTCGGAACGCGCTCGGAGATGGCCTCTGCGAGCTTCATCTCTCGTGGGGTCGGTGCACCGTACGACGTACCGTCGCCGACTGCCGCACGAATCGCCGCGGTGATCGCGGGATGGGCGTGGCCGAGGATGACCGCGCCGTAGCTCTGCACTACATCGACGTAGCGCTTGCCTTCGACGTCCTCGATGAATGCTCCCTCGCCTCGTGCCACGACGTACGGTTCGCCACCGACGGCACGAAACGCCCTGATCGAAGAGTTCACACCACCGGGGATGACCCGCGTGGAGCGTTCGAACAACTCATGGTTCGAACCGACGCCCGCACCGACGCACGTCGTCGGGCTGCAACCCTTGGCGACACAGGACGACGGGTCGCAATACGGAATCGAACCGATCGTCATTGGGAGAGCTCGGCGAACCATCTCGCGAAGTACGTGAGAATGATGTCGGCACCCGCACGCTTCACCGCAGTCAACTGCTCGACGGCGACGACGTCGTGGTCGATCCAGCCGTTGGCGGCAGCAGCTTTGATCATCGCGTACTCGCCGCTCACGTGGTACGCCGCGACGGGCAGGTTCACACGTTGGCGAACCTGGGCGATGATGTCGAGATAGCTCAGCGCTGGCTTGACCATCACGATGTCGGCGCCCTGCTGGATGTCCTCTTCCACCTCGCGTAGCGCCTCACGTGCGTTGCGCCAGTCCTGCTGGTATGACTTGCGGTTGCCGCCACCAACGATCTTCACGTCCACGGCGTCGCGGAACGGGCCGTACAGTCCCGACGCGTACTTTGCCGAATACGCCATGATCGCGACGTCGGGAAATCCCGCGCCGTCGAGTGCGGCACGAATCGCACCAACCTGGCCGTCCATCATCCCGCTCGGCGCGACGACGTGTGCTCCCGCGGTTGCCTGTGCGAGCGCCGCGCGACAATAGACGTCGAGCGTCGCATCGTTGTCGACGTCGCCGCGTGCATTGAGCACACCGCAGTGGCCATGCGACGTGTATTCGTCCACGCACAAGTCGGCCATCAACACGATGCGGTCGCCGAACTCTTCCGCCAATTCCCGAAGTGCAACCTGAACGATCCCACTCGGGTCAAATGCTCCCGAACCAATCTCGTCCTTCTTGGCGGGAACTCCGAACAAGATCACGGCCGGAACGCCGAGATCGACGAGCGCACGCACTTCCTCGCGCAGCGACTCCCTGGTGTGCTGAGACACCCCGGGCAGCGAGACGATCGGCTGCGGAGACGAAATTCCCTCTCGCACGAACAAGGGTGCAACGAGGTCCTTCACACCGAGTCGAGTCTCGGCGACGAGTTCCCGCAGTGGTCCGCCGAGACGAAGTCGACGTGGGCGGTGGGTGGGAAACGCCATGCCGACAGGCTACGGCGAGGTTCGCCCCATCGCCTCGCCGACCGCAACGACGACGTCTCGCGGTGACGGCGAGTTCGCCATCGCGGCGACAGTCAGGCCCGCATCGACCATCACGCGACGCGTCGAGGGTCCGAGGGCAACGAGGCGCGACGACGGTCCGTTCAGTCGTTGCTCGACGAAGGAACGAACTGCGGAGCCAGATGCGAAGACCACGACGTCGGCACCCATCACGCTGCGGCGATCCTGTTGATCGACGAGTTCGCTCGTCGTCGCATACGCCGCGACGACATCGACGCTCCAACCCTTCGGG
>CAYXIY010000122.1:0-3090 GCA_964465475.1 uncultured Acidimicrobium sp.
CCCGTGGCGCTCGCCGAAGAGGCAGACGTCGTCGTCAACGGCGTCGTCGGTTTCGCCGGACTTCCCGTCACGATCGCCACGTTGCGTGCCGGCAAGCGCCTCGCACTCGCCAACAAGGAGAGCTTGATCGCCGCGGGACCCGTCGTGCAGCCACTGCGGAAGGTTCCGGGGGCGAACATCGTCCCCGTCGACAGCGAGCACTGCGCGATCCATCAGTGCCTGCGCGCGTCGGACGATCCCGATCGTGAGGTTGCGCGACTGTTGCTGACGGCAAGCGGCGGACCGTTCCGCGGCAAGGCCGAGGCGGAACTGCGCGCGGTCACCGTCGAGGCCGCGCTCAAGCATCCGACGTGGTCGATGGGTCCGAAGATCACCGTCGATTCCTCGACGCTCATGAACAAGGGTCTCGAGGTGATCGAGGCGCATGAGTTGTTCGGTGTCGGATATGACGCGATCGACGTGGTCGTGCACCCGCAGTCGATCGTGCACTCGATGGTCGAGTTCACCGACGCGGCCGTGATCGCACAACTGTCGATGCCCGACATGCGTCTGCCGATCGCCTATGCCCTCGGACATCCGTCACGTGCCCGCATGCCCTACGGGCGTATCGATTGGTCGGCCATGGCCCGACTGGATTTCGAGACCCCCGACCGCAAGACTTTTCGTTGCCTCGACTTGGCGTACCAGGCGGGGCGCATCGGTGGCACCGCACCGGCGTGGCTGAGCGCAGCCAACGAGGTGGCCGTCGAGGCGTTCCTCGCGGGAGCCACGTCGTGGTGGTCGATCGCCGACGTCATCGAGGAAACCTTGCAACACCATGATGCTCAACTTCCCACCACGGTGGATGACATTCTCGAGGCAGATCGCACTGCGCGACGCGTTGCACGCGAGGTGCTCGGCGCGTGAGTGACACCTACCGCCGCCTGCGCGACAACATCGTCGCAGGCGGAGATGCAACGGAGTCCCCGCAAGGGGAGACGAGCCCGGCACGGTCGGGAGCGCTCGGTCTCGTCATCGTCGGCCTGCTCGTCTGGCTCGGCATCGAGAATCCGTGGAGCCTCGTGTTCGTCGTCGGGCTCATCGTCTCGGTGTTCCTGCACGAGGTCGGCCACTTCGTCACCGCGCGACGCACGGGGATGAAGGTCACGCAGTTCTTCATGGGGATGGGCCCGCGCATCTGGAGCACGCACCGCGATGGCGTCGAATACGGAATCCGTGCCCTGCCGATCGGTGCGTACGTGCGAATCATCGGAATGAACAACATGGACGAGACCGACCCGCAGGACGAGCCCGTCGCGTATCGCTCGAAGTCGTTCCCGCGCAAGCTGCTCGTCATCTCGGCAGGATCGCTGATGCACGTCGTGATCGCCACCGTCGTGTTCTTCGGGGTGTTCGTCACCGCTGGCCGCTACGACGAGACCGGCCGCGTACGGGTCGCCTACGACGCGGCGATCGACTCTCCTGCACAACGTGCCGGCATCGAGGCGGGCGACGTCATCGTGTCGGTCGGCGGCACCGAAGTCGCCACGCGTCGCGAGTTCATCGACCAGATCGTCGGTCGATCGCCCGGCACCGTCGTCGACGTGGTCGTCGAGCGCGACGGGGTCGAGCGGGTCGAGTCGGTCGAACTGGCGCCCAATCCGGGAGACGCGACCATCGGTTACATCGGGCTCGCCACCGACAGCACCGGATACGTCCGACAGTCGCTGCCGGCAGCCGTCGGTTATGCGCTGTACGACGTCGGTCGCACCGCGGTCGAATCCGTGAAGGGCGTGTTCGTCGTACTCGATCCGCGCAACGTGATCGACGCGGTCACCTCCGAGAATCCTGATCCGACGACGCGGCCGACGACGGTGATCGGCGCGACGCAGTTCGGTGGCGACGTGGGCGAGAGCGAGGGTCTGAAGGGCATCCTCATGATGCTCGGGTTCGTCAACGTGTTCTTCGGCGTGTTCAACATGTTGCCGCTCCTGCCATTCGACGGTGGGCACGTGGCGATCGCGGTCTACGAGCGCATCCGATCGCGGCGCGGACGCGTGTACCACGCAGATGCATCCAAGATGGTGCCCGTCGCCATTGCCGTCACGGTGCTCATGGCGATGCTGTTCCTCACCGGGTCGTATCTGGACATCGTGAAGCCCCTCTAGGGGTGGCACACTTGAAGGCGATGGCAACGTTCCCTCGCCGAACCACCCGACAGATCCACCTTGGCAAGGTCGCAGTCGGCGGAGACGCGCCGATCACGGTGCAGTCGATGACGATCACCAAGACCGCAGACGTCGAGGGCACCCTCCAACAGATCTATGCGCTCGCTGCGGCCGGATGCGACATCGTGCGCTGCACGTGCAACGAGGCGGAGGCTGCAGAAGGTCTCGCCCAGATCGTGCCGCGTTCGCCGGTGCCGATCGTCGCCGACATCCATCACCAGTACAAGATGGCACTCGCCGCCCTCGAGGCCGGCGTGCACGGACTGCGCCTCAACCCCGGCAACATTCGTCGCCCCGAGCACATCAAGGCGGTCGCGAGCGAGGCGCGTGACCGCAAGGTGCCGATCCGCATCGGCGTGAATGGCGGATCGCTCGATCCTTCGCTGTACGAAAAGCACGGTGGTCTCACCGCCGAGGCGATGGTGGAATCCGCGCTGCAGGAGATCGCGTACTTCCACGAGGTCGACTTCGATCAGATCAAGATCTCGGTGAAGGCCTCCAACGTTCCGCTCATGATCGAGGCGTATCGACAGCTGAGCGAGGTCACCGACTACCCGCTGCACCTCGGAGTCACGGAGGCGGGACCACTTCCTGGTGGGTTGATCAAGGCGACCGCGGGGATCGCGACGCTCCTCATGGAGGGCATCGGCGACACCATTCGCTACAGCCTGACCGCCGATCCGGTGGAGGAGGCGCGTGCCGGACGTCAGTTGCTCGAGTCACTCGGATTGCGCGAGCGCAAGAACGTGGACCTCATCGCCTGTCCGAGCTGCGGGCGCGCAGAGATCGACGTGATCGAGGTCGCCAACCGCGCACAGCTGGCCTTCGCCGACAAGAAGATCCCGTTGCAGATTGCGGTCATGGGCTGCGTCGTGAACGGACC
>CAYXIY010000123.1:0-3074 GCA_964465475.1 uncultured Acidimicrobium sp.
ACGCTCGGCGACCTCGTGCCGAACGACGACATCAGCCCGGAAGAGGCCGTGATGTCGCTCGTCGACACCGACCTGCTCGACAACCTGCTCTCGACGTTGGACGAGCGCGCACGATATGCGGTCGAGGCACGCTTCGGCATGCACGACGGCGAGCGCAAGAGCTTCCGTCAGGTCGGCGAGGAACTCGGCGTCACCGCCGAGGCCGCCCGCCGCCTCGTGAGCCGTGCGGTCGACTCCCTGCGCGACGACGCAGGCGATTTCCTGACCGTCTGAGCCATCCATAATTCGGCGGGTTTCGCCGGAACCTCGTTCGTACACTGAGAGGCGATTCCTATGAGCCGCGCGTGGACACCCTCGACATGGCAGAGCTTTCCTGCCGTGCAGCAGCCTGACTGGCCCGACTCGGGCGAGCTCGACCGCGCGCTGAAGCAGATCTCCGCGCTGCCCCCGCTCGTGTTCGCGGGCGAGGCGCGATCCCTGCTGTCGTCACTCGGCCAGGTTGCGAGCGGCAATGCGTTCCTCCTCCAGGCCGGCGACTGCGCCGAGAGCTTCGAGGAGTTCACCGCCGTCAACATCCGCGAGAAGCTGCGCGTCATCTTGCAGATGGCCGTCATGCTCACCTACTCGATGGGCGTGCCCGTCGTGAAGGTCGGTCGGATCGCCGGCCAGTTCGCCAAGCCACGATCCAATCCCACCGAGACGATCGGTGGCGAGGAGTTGCCCGTGTTCCGCGGACACATGGTGAACGATCCCTCGCCGCGCCTCGACGTGCGCGTGCCGAACCCGGAACGACTCGTGCAGGCCTACCACCAGGCAGCGAGCACGTTGAACCTCGTGCGCGCCTTCACCAAGGGCGGATTCGCCGACTTGAACCGCGTGCATGCCTGGAACCAGGAGTTCGTCGCCTCGAGCGCCGAAGGCCGCCGCTACGAGCAGGTGGCGTCCGAGGTCGAGCGCGCACTCGCGTTCATGCGGGCGTGCGGCATCGACACCGAGACCAACACTGCGCTACACCAGGTCGACGTCTACACCAGCCACGAGGCACTCATCTTGGGTTACGAAGAGGCGCTCACTCGCCAGGACTCCCTCACCGGAGACTGGTACGACTGCAGCGCGCACATGCTGTGGATCGGCGAGCGCACCCGCCAGCTCGACGGCGCACACGTCGAGTTCCTGCGCGGCGTCGGCAATCCGATCGGCTGCAAGATCGGCAAGTCGACGAGCGTCGACTACGTGCTCGAGTTGTGCGAGACGCTGAACCCCGCCCGCATCCCCGGTCGACTCACCCTGATCTCGCGCATGGGCGCCTCGGAGGTCGAAGAGACGCTTCGCCCGTTGCTGCGCGCCGTGCGCGACGCCGGCCATCCGGTCGTGTGGGCCTGTGATCCGATGCACGCCAACACCTTCACCGCACCGAACGGTCGCAAGACCCGCCACTTCGAGGACATCATCTCGGAGATCACGGGCTTCGTCGCGGCACACCGCGCCGAGGGAACCTGGCCGGGTGGCATCCACGTGGAGTTGACGGGCGAGAACGTCACCGAGTGCCTCGGAGGCGGCGAGGGTCTGTCGAACGAGGACCTCGACACGCGCTATGAGACCGTGTGCGACCCGCGCCTGAACGCTCGCCAATCACTCGACCTCGCATTCCGCGTCGCAGAACTGATTCGCAGCAAGAATTGATCCGTGGCATCCACGGAACTCGCGGCATTCGACCTCGTCTCCGCGTGGCCGGTTGAACGAGTCGCCGTCGGGGCGATCGACAGGGCTGGCAACACCTACCTCCACGGCGACCGCGGCACGTTCCGCATCGCCTCGGTGAGCAAGCCGATGACGGCGTGGGCGACGCTCGTTGCCGTCGAGGACGGCTCGGTGTCACTCGACGACGAGGTCGGCGCAGAAGGATGCACCCTTCGCCACCTCCTGTCCCATGCCGGCGGCTACGGCTTCGACACGCGGGATGCAATCGTCAGCCCCGGCCGCAAGCGCATCTATTCGAACACCGGATACGAGCTCGCCGCGGAACACGTCGCCGAAGGTGTCGAGATGGACTTTGCGGACTTCATCGCCGAAGCGCTCTTTCAGCCTCTCGGCATGGACTCAGCCGACCTCATCGGATCGGCGGCAAAGGACGTGCACTGTTCGATCGCCGACCTCGCGAAGTTCGCAAGCGAATTGCGCGAACCGAAACTGCTCGCACCCGAGACCGCGCGCGACGCGACGACGAACCAGTTCGGCGACCTCGAAGGCGTGGTGCCAGGGATCGGCAAGTTCTCGCCCTGCAACTGGGGACTCGGACCGGAGATCCGTGGACACAAGTGGCCGCATTGGACCGGCTCGCGCAACTCCTCGTCCACCTTCGGCCACTTCGGCGGCTCGGGAACGTTCGTCTGGATCGACCCGCTCGCCCACGTCGCGGCATTCGCCCTTGCGAACCGCGAGTTCGACGAGTGGGCGATGGAGCATTGGCCGACGTTTTCCGATGCGATTCTCGACGAGCTTGGACGCAACTAGATGACGACCGACCGCAACCATCGGGCGGATGCGACGCTGCTCATGTTCTGTTCCTTCGGAACGGCGACGTCGAACAGCCTCATCTTTGCCGCCATCGGCGACCTGCAGGACACCTACGGATTTTCGTCCGCGGGACTCGGTGCGATCGCGGGCATGGGC
Source organism: uncultured Acidimicrobium sp. (assembly GCA_964465475.1). Lineage (GTDB taxonomy): Bacteria > Actinomycetota > Acidimicrobiia > Acidimicrobiales > Ilumatobacteraceae > UBA3006. The sequence goes on from CAYXIY010000123.1 coordinate 2,674, forward strand.
TTCCTCTCGGGTCTCGTCGTGCAGATGTTCGTCGCCCCGCTCGGCGACCGCGGGCACTCCAAGCGACTGATCATGACCGGGCTCTTGCTCGGCGCGATCGGATCCACCTTGTTCGCCCTCGGCTCAAGCCTGCCGGTCTTCGTCGTCGCCCGTGGCCTCATTGGATCGGCGTTCGGCTTCGTCTTCCCGGCGGTGCGCTCGCTGATTGCCCACGTCGATCCCGCGCGTCGTGGTGAGCGACTCGGACGGCTCGGTGCGGTCGAGCTTCTCGGCTTCGTCGCCGGACCACTCGTCGGCGGCTTCCTCATCGACCCCATCGGTCTCGGCGAGACGTTCGCGCTCTTCGGCGCGCTCAACCTCGTCACGCTCGCGGTGATCGTGACACGCAGTTTCCCCCGCCT
>CAYXIY010000124.1:0-3053 GCA_964465475.1 uncultured Acidimicrobium sp.
TTCAACTTCGCCGACAAGTGCAACGTCGGCGTGCTGCACTCGACCGGCGACGTCGTGATCCTGTTGAACGACGACACCCAGGTCATCTCGCCGGACTGGATCGAGTCCCTCGTCGCGCTCCTGGAAGATCCCAAGGTCGGCATGGTCGGGCCGATGCTGTTGCTCGAGGACGGTCGCATCCAAAGCGCGGGACACATCAACGATCCGACCCCGCGCCACCTCGGAGCAGGAGACCGAGGAAACTCTCCGGGCAAGTTCGGTGCCTACCTCGTGACGCGCTGCGTGAGCGGAGTGACGGGAGCATGCGTCGCATTGCGCAAGGAGACCTACCTTCAGGTCGGTGGGATGTCGCTCGACTATCCCGTCAGCTTCAACGACGTGGACCTCGGGAACAAGATCCTCGAGAGCGACCTGCGCATCGTGTGGACGCCGCTCGCCCGGCTGTATCACTTCGAGTCGCTCACTCGCGACAAGACGGTGACGCAAGAAGAGGGACTTGCGCTCGAGCGGCGGTGGAAGCGCTTCTACAACAACGAGGTCTATTCGCGCTGAGTGCGAATACACTGAAAGGCGTGTTCTCGCTGAAGCGCTCGGGCGCCCTGCGCCCCATCGCCATCGGACGTGCAGTCGTCGCAGAGATGGACCGACTCGCAGACGCAGACATCTCGCCGCTTCCCCATGCGTATGTGATCGCCATCAGTGACCCGGATGCACGGGCCCTTGACTATGCGAAGAAGTCCCTCGCCCATGAACTACGCCAGGCGATCGCCAACCACGCCAAGTTCGAGGGATACGACCTGGCGGGCGAGCCTCACGTCGACATCGTCATCGACCGCACCGTCACACCCGGTTCGTGCAAGGTCACTCCCCACCAAAAGCCCCTACCGAAGCAACCTCCCCGCGAGGAGCGCCAGGATGCTCTCCTGCCCGTGGCCCGGTTGTCCCTTCCCGACGGCTCGACTCACGCGCTCGACAGTTCCACGACGACGATCGGTCGTCAGCCGACCTGTGGCGTCGTGATCGCCGATCCGTCCGTCAGTCGCGTGCATGCCGAGATCACAAGAAAGTCAGGGGCGTGGTGGTTGACGGACCGCGGCAGCACCAACGGCACCACCATCAACGGCGCCCCAGTCGTCGAGGCGACGGAGGTTCGCCACGGTGACGCGATCGTCTTCGGCTCGGTGAACGTCCGGTTCGAGAGCGCCTAGGACTCGATGCTCACCACACGGTTCGCCACCGCGACCGACACCGGGAACCTGCGACCCCAAAACGAAGACGCTTCGTATTGCGACGGTCGGTTCTTCGTCGTCGCTGACGGCATGGGTGGTCACAACGCAGGGGAGATCGCCAGTGCGATTGCCTGCTCGAAGGCCGCCGAGGCTTCCCGTGAGGCTCGCCTCGCGTCGATCGAGGGGCTCGCCAACTTCGCATCCGAGGCCAACGCGGCGATCTTCGAGGCGGCAACGACGACAACCGGCCAACACGGAATGGGGACGACGATCACCGCACTGGCGGTCTTCGACGGTGCCACCACGACGGTCGGTGTCGCCAACGTCGGAGACTCCCGAACATATCTGTTGCGTGACGGCGAGCTGCGCCAGATCTCCGTCGACCATTCCTACGTCCAAGAATTGATCGTCCAGGGCTACGTCTCGAAGGAAGAGGCTCGCACCCATCCGCAACGCAACATCGTCACCCGCGCACTCGGCATCGACCGCGTCGTCAACGTCGACACCTTCCTCGTCGAAACGAAGCCCGGTGACCGCTTCCTCTTGTGCAGCGACGGCCTCGTGGACGAGATCGACGATGCGACGATCCGTTCGATCCTCTCCTCCACGTCGGAGGCAAACGAGTGTGCACGGACGCTCGTCGCGGCCGCAAAGAGCGCCGGAGGTCGCGACAACATCACGGTGGTCGTAGTCGACATGGTCGATGCGCCGATCGAGTCGGGTTCATCGGTGGTCGTCCCGTCGGTGTCCGGCGACCTCGTCGGAGGACTCGTCGTGCTTGCACTCTTTGCCCTCCTCGTCGTGGTCGGCGTGTGGCGCAGTGCCCACGACGGCTACAGCGTGGTGTTCGAGGACGACTCGAGCGCAGCGAACGTCGTCGTCCTCGGCGGACCCCCCGAGGGTGTCTGGTGGTTCGACCCACGCATCGAAGAAGTCTCCCCGCTCACCCGCTCGCAATTGCTGGACGCGTTCGTCGTCGACATCGAAAGGGTTCGTCGTTTCGACACGCTCGAAGACGCGCGTCGATTCCTCGACGGAATCGCCAAGGCGGTGGGCAGTGGCTGACGACCAGCCGATGGTGAACGGTCGTTACCGCGTCGAACGCAGCGTCGGTCGCGGTGGCATGGCAGAGGTCTTCCTTGCCCACGACACCCTCCTCGATCGCCCAGTCGCCCTCAAGGTGCTGTTCCCCGAATACGCGACTGATCCAGCGTTCGTCGAGCGTTTTCGCCGGGAGGCACAAGCTGCGGCTGGACTGCAACACCCGCACATCGTCGCCGTCTATGACTGGGGCAAGGTCAACAACACCTATTTCATCGCGATGGAGTACGTGAGCGGAAAGACGTTGGCGGAAATCCTCGCCGATCGCAAACAACTCACCCACACCCAGGCCGCCGACATCGCCCGCGACGTGGCGAGCGCACTGGCCTTCGCCCACGACAACGGCGTCGTGCACCGCGACATCAAGCCCGGCAACATCCTCGTGCGTTCCGACGGTGTGGTGAAGGTGGCCGACTTCGGCATCGCCCGCGCGATGGACTCCTCCACTGACCAAGCGCTCACCCAAACCGGACTGGTGATGGGCACGGCCTCGTACCTCTCACCGGAGCAGGCACAGGGGGCACAACCCGATCCGCGCAGCGACCTCTATTCGCTCGGCGTCGTGATGTACGAAATGGTCGGGGGGCGACCGCCGTACGTCGGTGAGAACTCACTCAGCATCGCGTACCAACACGTGCACTCGGTTCCAGAGCCGCTGAAGACGTTGAACCAGTTCGTGCCGCTCGAATTCGAGGCCGTCGTCGCCAAGTGCATGGCCAAGTC
>CAYXIY010000125.1:0-3003 GCA_964465475.1 uncultured Acidimicrobium sp.
GCCGCAGCTGCCTTGTAGGCGGCCTCGGCAGGACCGATCTCGTCTGGTCGAAGCAAGTTCGCCATGATGCGCAGCACCCACTCCATCAACGTGCGGCTCTGGATTCCGACGCGCGACAACTCGCGCATCAGCACGGGACGACCGATCACCTTGGCGAAGAGGCGGGCGACCTTGAAGTACTGACCGTATTCGTCGTCCAGCATCTGCTGGTAGCGACCGAGTGCGCGCGGGTCGTTCAGCGTGATCGCCTCGTGCAACACCTCTGCGGCCATGCGCGAGGTCTCATATGCATAGTCGATGCCTTCGCCATTGAACGGGTTAACACTGCCCGCTGCGTCACCGACGACGACGTAGCCCTGGCCGACCTTCGGGCCGACCGAACCACCCATCGGGATCTTGCCGCTCGTCGCCTTGCCCTGAGGCGCATCGGGATTGATGCCCCACGAGTCGGCGACCATGTGTGCATAGGAGTTGAGGAGCTCTGTCGTGTTGACCTTGGTGAAGTCCTTGAACGTCGACAACAGTCCGACGCCGATGTTGATCGTGCCGTCACCGACCGGAAAGATCCATCCATAGCCGGGCATCGACTTGCCGTTGCGATCTTTCACGTCGAGTGCCGATTCGATCCATGGTTCCGCGTGACGCGGGCTCTCCCAATAGGTGCGGATCGCGGTCCCGTACGGCCATTCACGGGTGCGCGCGGTGCCGAGCGCACGACCGAATCGTGAGTTCGCGCCGTCTGCGATCACGACGTACTTCGCGCGAATCTCGAACGTGGTCTCGGTGTCCTTGTCGACGACGACGGCGCCGACGAGACGTCCGCCATCGAGGATCGGTGATGTCGCCTCGTGTCCCTGCAGCAGCGTCGCGCCGGCGGCCTCTGCGTTGAAGGCGACCATCTGGTCGAGCTCGCGACGTCGCACGACGTAGCCGTGTTGCGGGTAGGTCGGATGCGACGGCCAATGCAATTCGAGTGCCTTGCCGTGGGCGGTTGCGCGCAGTCCCTCGTAGCGGTGGAACTGGGCGAGTGGTTCGGCGAGCCCCATGTCCCCGAGTTGTTTGACGGCGCGCGGGGTGAGGCCGTCACCGCAGGTCTTTTCGCGCGGGAAGTGCTTCTTTTCGAGCATCACGGTGTCGAGACCGCGCGTTGCACACCAATACCCTGCCGCTGCGCCCGCTGGACCTGCGCCGATGACGAGGACGTCGGTTTCGCGCGTCGGCGCGGAGGGGGTCATGAACTAGAGCGTATGGTCAGCGGTTGCGCTTCGCGTGACCGAGGGCGAAGGTCACTTGGCCGAAGCGCGTGCTTCGGTGCCGACGAACGCCGGTGGCTTCTCCAGCATGGAGAAGTCCTTGTCGAGCGTGTCGAAGGAGGTCTCACCCTTTTCGAGTGCGAGGAAGATCTCGGACTCGGGCGAGCACCACGTCTCGTATTCGCTCATCCACTCTTCGCTCTTCGGATCGGCACCACCGATCGTGTAGCGCTCGTGACACACCACGCCGAGGATCTCATACTCGGTCAATCCGCCGCCGGCCTTCGCACCTTGCTGGGGCATCGGGTTGCCGTTGTACGACAGCGGCGCGTGAGCACCGCCTTCGCGGTTGGGATCGCCGTAGACGGCGAGTTCCTTGGCGACGTATGCCTGGCTACCGGTGTAGACGAAGTTGAGCATGTCTTCGATCTTCGGGAACGTCTTCAACACTTCGCCTTGGTGCAACACCCGGCCTGCTCCACCTTGGCCAGCTGCTCCGTGGCAACCGGCGCACGAACCGTAGACACCTGCGCCGATGGCGAGCGGTCCTTCGACCGTCTTTTCCTGCGGCTTGAGCGCGATGAGATAGAGGAATGCCCAGAGTGGCAAGAGGCTGAGGGTGGCCATCGCCCAGAACGGGATCTTCTTGCGGGTCTTGGCAGCAACCACGTAGTCGGGATCCGGCGGTGGAGGTGGCGGGGCGCTCGCGGCGACGGGAGCGGCGGCCTTGGCCACCGCAGGCGTCGACGTGGTCGCCGGAGTCGAGTCGCTCTTGGTCGTTTCCGCAGCACCGTCACCGGACAGCGCAGAACGTCGTTCTTGTGAGCGCTTGAGCAGGTGTTCGGGTATCTCGGTCACGATGGTCCTTCTTGCGACTGTCGACTCGGACCAGTCGTCGACCGGCCCGAAATACGGATCTCACTCTACGGCACACGCGAGTGAGCACTTGAACACTAGGGAAGCGCATTGTGGTCGGCGAAATTGGCCCGTTCGCCACGACCGGTCAGGGTGCGCAAGGTCACAACCATGCACGAATGCACTACCTCGCTGTTTTCGCCCATTTCCGCAGCGCCCGACTAGTCTCGTGTGTGATTTCACGAGGAAAGGCGTCTCCCGCGAACCATGTTGGCAATTGACATTCTCCGCTGGCCGGGCATGAACCAGGCGTTCATCTTCTCGTTCGTGCTGACCCTCGCCATGGCGCTCGTGGTCATCCCGATCGGCAAGCGGCGACCAGTCGATCGCAAGGCCACGTGGGGTGAGGCAATCTTCGGCGCGACGTACGTGTTCGCGGTCATGTTCGTGGCCTTCGGTGTCGTGCCCCACCAGTGGATCGACCACGCCGACAAGGAACTCGGCTGGCGCAAGGACAAGATCATCTTCGGACCCTTCGACATCCTGAAGCCGAAGGCCTTCGGCGGACCGTTCCCGTTCACGATGAGCTACGAGGCGATTCGCGACATCATCGTCGTCGTCATCCACGCCGTGTTCATCGGTCTCATGATCTATTTGTTCAACTGGTGGCAGAAGCGCGGTGACGTGAAGCCGAAGGAAGTGGAGACCTCCACCTACGGCCGTCCGCTGGTGCGCAAGGGATAACGCGCGATGGCAAAGACCGACGCAAATCCACCGATGCCGGAATGGTCCGACGAGTATCAACTCGTCGAGGTCGACGCCGACTTCTTGAGCAAGGCAGTCAAGCCGAAGCAGTTCATCCACATCGACCAGAGCGAATGCATCATGTGCGAGG
>CAYXIY010000126.1:0-2979 GCA_964465475.1 uncultured Acidimicrobium sp.
CCGCTCCTCGTCTTGGGAAGGTCGGGCGTGAAGTAGATCGTCTTGGGCTTGGCGATCGCACCGATCTCCTTTGCAACGTGCTCGCGGAGATCCTTCTCCCCTACGTCCGAACCACCGCGCAGCGTCACATATGCGATGATCGCCTGCCCGGTCGTCGCATCGTTCGCTCCGACGACTGCAGCTTCCGCAACGCTCGGATGAGATACGAGCGCTGATTCGACTTCGGTCGTGCTGATGCGGTGTCCCGACACGTTCATCACATCGTCGACACGACCGAGTAGCCAGAGGTAACCGTCGTCGTCCAACTTCGCTCCGTCTCCAGCGAAGTAACGACCAGGAAAACGACTCCAATACGTCTCGCGGTAACGCTTCTGGTCCCCCCAGACACCGCGCAACATTCCTGGCCACGGTTTGGTCAGCGTGAGATAGCCACCCCCACGTTCCACGTGATTGCCAGCTTCATCGACGAGTTCAGCTGCGACTCCCGGAATCGGCCCCACCGCAGAACCGGGTTTCGTCACCGTCACGCCCGGAAGGGGCGAGATCATGATTCCGCCCGTCTCGGTTTGCCACCACGTATCGATGATCGGACACCTGCTGCCACCAATGTGCTCGTGGTACCACATCCATGCTTCGGGATTGATCGGTTCGCCCACGCTTCCGATGAGCCTCAGGCTCGTGAGGTCGTGCTTCGCCGGTTCCTCGATTCCCCATTTCATGTAGGTGCGAATCGCAGTCGGCGCGGTATAGAAGATCGTCACCCCGTACTTCTCGATGATCGACCACACGCGGTCGTTGGCCGGAAAATTTGGCACACCCTCATACATCACTTGCGTCGCTCCGTTGGCAAGTGGCCCGTAGACGATGTAACTGTGGCCTGTCACCCAACCAACGTCGGCCGTGCACCAGTAGACGTCGGTCTCAGGCTTGTGGTCCATGACGTACTTGAAGGTGTAGGCGACGTGCGTGAGATACCCACCGGTCGTGTGCATGATGCCCTTGGGCTTGCCCGTCGTCCCGGACGTGTAGAGCAAGAACAGCAACTGCTCGGCATCCATCGGCTCGGCTGGGCAGACTGGATCGGCCTTGGCCATCTCGTCGTGATACCAATGGTCGCGACCAGCCTGCATCTCGACTGGATTGTTGCCGCGACGTACTACGACGACCTTCTCGATCGATGGCGTCGAGCGCAGCGCCTCATCGGCCTGCGTCTTCAACGGGAAGACTTCACCGCGACGCCATCCTCCGTCCGCGGTCACGAGCACCTTTGCCTCGGCATCGTTGATGCGATCGGCGAGCGCCTGGGCAGAAAATCCGCCGAACACCACGCTGTGAGCGGCACCAATGCGCGAGCACGCAAGCATCGCCACGGCTGCCTCGGGGATCATCGGGAGGTAGATGTTGACGCGGTCACCACGAACGACGCCGAGGGATTTCAGCACGTTTGCAAATCGCTGCACTTCGTCCAAGAGTTGCGCATACGTCACCGTCCGCGTGTCGCCGGGCTCGCCCTCCCAGTGGAACGCGACCTTCTCACCTCGACCCGCAATGACGTGGCGATCGAGACAGTTGTACGAGACGTTGAGGGTGCCGCCCACGAACCATTCACTGAACGGAAGGTCCCACTCACAGACCTTCGTGAACGGAGTGCTCCAGGTCACGTTGTCGAGCGCCTGCTTGGCCCAAAAACCCTCATGGTCCGCTGCAGCGGCTCGATACAACGCGTCGTCACCGGCGTTGGCCGCGGAAACAAACGACGGCGACGGGGGAAACTTTCTCTGCTCGAACGACAGCGCATCAATTGCGTGCTGACCCTCAGTCATCGTGTCCTCCAAACGTTCTTCTTACCGTGGACCCACCTGCGAGACTAGCCAGCGCCGATGTCGACATCCCCAGCCCCCTCAGAGACGCATGTCCGTTTCGCCGGTCTCGACTGGCTGCTCTCCATCGGGATGGCCCTTACCTGGGGTTCGTCCTTCATCCTGATCGACGTCGCCATCGACCACTTCCACGTCGCCGTCGTACCACTTGGTCGAACGGCATTTGGAGCCCTTGCCCTCATCGTCCTCCCAAGTGCTCGCCAGCGGATCGACCGATCCGACTTTCCGGTGCTGCTCGTCCTCGGTGGTACGTGGATGGCGTTCCCGTTCCTGCTGTATCCACTCGCAGAACAGACGGTCTCGAGCAGCATCGCGGGAATGATGAATGGAGCCCTCCCCGTGGTCGTGGCAGTCGTGACGGCAATCTGGACTACAACGATGCCCAGCGGTCGTCGCGTGCTCGCGATCGCCGTCGGATTCACTGGCATCCTGCTGATTGCCCTGCCGTCCATCGACAGCGGTGATGCTGCAAGCCCACAGGGAATCGGATTCCTGCTCCTCGCCCTCGTGTCGTATGCGGTATCGACCAATCTCGCGCGACCTCTGCAGGCCAAGTACAACCCTGCTTCGCTCATGTTGCACGTGGAGCTCGTCGCGTGTGTCCTCAGCCTCCCCTACGGGATCTACGGAATCTCGCAGTCGAACTTTGCGTGGTCGTCACTCATGGCGCTCATCGCACTCGGTGCCCTGGGAACGGGATACGCCTTCACGCTCTTTTCCGTCCTCTTGAAGCGAACCGGGATCGCACGCAGCATGATTCCGACCTACTTCACTCCCGTCGTTGGAACGATCCTCGGTGTCGGACTGAACAATGAACCACTCGTCTGGCTGTCGGTCCTGGGCATGGGTGTCGTGGTCGTTGCGGCGTGGCTCACGAGCCTCCCCGACCGCCGTTAGGAAACGACGACTTCTGCGACCGTGAAGCCACCGAGGCCAGCCGGATCGAGCAGTGCCTCGGCTTCACTCACGCGACTACGCATCGCCATCGCCGTTACGTCGGGCCGTGATGCGTGCGATTCCCAATATGTGCGACCCTCGGCGACGAGTTCCTCGATTCCACACTCGACGAGAAACTCTGCCTGGCTCCGATAGGTCACGT
>CAYXIY010000127.1:0-2928 GCA_964465475.1 uncultured Acidimicrobium sp.
AGGGCACCGAGGTTGGTCTCCTTCGTCGCCGCCTCGACGCGCTTTGCGCAGTCACGCAACGCATCGATGTCGAGGCCCGAGTCGAGTTCGTCCAGGATCGCGATCTTGGGCTCGAGGATCGCAAGTTGCAGCGTCTCGTTGCGCTTCTTCTCGCCACCCGAGAGGTCCACGTTCAAGGATCGATGGATGAGTGCGGAATCGAATCCGATGCGCGAGGCCTCGGCGTCGATCGTCGCATCGAGTGTCGCAGTCGATCGACCGCGGGCGACGAGAGCCTCGGCGAGCGTGTCGTTCAGCTTCACGCCGGGAACTTCCGTCGGATATTGCATGACGAGGTGGAGTCCGGCAGCAGCGCGCTTCCACGTGGGAAGCGCGAGCATGTCGACGCCGTCGAGGGTGACCGACCCACCGGTGATGACGTAGCCGGGCTTGCCCATGATCGCGGCCGACAAGGTCGACTTGCCCGCACCGTTCGGCCCCATCACCGCATGCACCTCGCCCGAGGAGATCGTGAGATCGACGCCGTTGAGGATCTGGTTTCCAGCGACGCTGACCTGCAGGTTGGAAATGACGAGGGTGCTCACGATGCGGCCTCCGTGTCGATCTCGACGTCGCCGTTTACGACCCGAGCGACGTAGACGGGAACTGGTTGGGTCGCGGGGAGCGTCTGGGGCGTTCCGGTCACGAGGCTGAACGCGCTCCCGTGACGGATGCACTCGATTTCCTTGGTGTCGCAATAGACCTCGCCGTCCGAGAGCGACACGTCTGCATGACTGCAGCGATCGCCGATCGCATAGACCGCGTCGTCGATGCGCACGACCGCCACGGCCCTGCCGCCGATCTCGAACTTGCGGGCCTTGCCGTGTTCGAGATCGCTGAATGCACACACCTTCGTCGCCATCTAGATCGTCCTCCCCAACTTGGCGGCGACCTTGGCGCGCAACTGGTCGGTGAAGTCGGACTGCGGGAGTCGCTCGAGGACCTCGTCGAAGAATCCGAACACGACGAGCCGCTCGGCAATCTCCGTCGGGATGCCGCGGGACTCGAGATAGAAGCGCTGGTCGTCGTCGATCGGGCCGACGGTGGAGGCATGGCTGCACTTCACGTCGTTGGTCTCGATCTCGAGGTTCGGCACGCTCTCCGCCCATGCGCCATGCGAGAGCGTGAGGTTGCGGTTGGTCTGGAAGGCCTCGCTCTTCGTCGCATTCTCGGTGATCTTGATGAGACCGGTGTAGACGCTCTTGGCGGTGTCCTTCACGGCTCCCTTGAACAACAGGTCGCTGTGGGTGCGCGGGGCTTCGTGGGTCTGCAAGGTGCGGAAGTCGTGCATTTGGGTCGAGTCCGCGAAGTACAACGCGGTCTGCTGTGCACTCGCGCCTTGGCCGACGAGCTTGACCTCGGCGCGCACGCGTGCGTAGTCGCCGCCGAGGGCGACCGTGAAGAGGCGAACGGTGGAGTCGCGCTCCCCGACGGCGAGCTGGTGGCCGATCTGCCAGGTGGACGAGCCGAGTTCGTTGATCGCGAGATACGTCACGCGCGCAGATTGCGCGGCGCGGATCTCCGCCACGGGAACCACGAGCGACGTGACACCGTCGAGCGACGTGAAGCGTTCGATGACGGTGATCTCGGAGTTCTCGGCGGCGTCGACGACGAGCCGCGGGAAGGCGACGATGCCTGAGGTCGAGACGGTGCGCTCGACGACGACGGTGGTCGGATGCACGACGTTGCGCGGAACCGAGATCGCCACCACGTCGGGGGTGCGGCGGTTCATCTCGGCGAACACGTCCGGGTCGCTCGTCATGGCCACGCCGACCAGTTCCGAAGGTTTGTTGGCGACGACGCCGTCTGCGCCAGTGACGACCGTCGTCAACGTCGACGGGGCATATGCGGCGAGGTCGAGTTCGTTGATCCGGCTGTAGCGCCAGATCTCTTCGTCGATGGTGGGGAGGGTGAGGGTCGTCATCTACTTCTTTTTCTTCTTGTCGCGATTCTTCTTCTTGTTCTTGCGCTTGTCGTTCAAGTCGGCGAGCACGTCGCCCATCGCCGCGTCGATGATCGAGGCTGCTTCGTCCAACACCGCAGCCGCGGTGCCGTCGTTCAGGCTGTCGGGTTCGACCGGTGTCGCCGGAGGGACGAGCGAACCGTGCGCCCAGGCCACGTCGACCATGCGTCGTTCATATTTCTCGCAGTTCTCCGGGCAACGCCACGGAGCGTCCGGTGCGAGGCCGAGGTTGCATCGGCGCATCGTGTCACCGTTGGCGTACGTGCGGGACTCGAAGTGCTTGCATTCCGAACGCATTGCCATGGTGGATCAGTCTCGCGGCAACTTGAGCGTCAGCCGACGGAGCCTTCCATCTGCAATTCGATGAGGCGGCTCCATTCCACGGCGTATTCCATCGGCAGGGTGCGGGTGACGGGTTCGATGAATCCGTTCACGACCATGCCCATGGCCTGTTCCTGGGTGAGTCCGCGGCTCATCAGGTAGAAGAGCTGCTCGTCGGCGATCTTGGAGACCGTTGCCTCGTGGCCGATCTGCGCGTCGCGCTCGCCCACTTCCATGTACGGAAGCGTGCGACTCTCGGAGTCCTCGTCCAAGATGAGCGCGTCGCACTGCACGTGGCTCTTGCAGCCCGTCGCACCTTCCTCGACGCGCACGAGACCGCGATAGGTGGTGATGCCGCCGTCCTTGGAGATCGACTTGGAGACGATCTTCGACGAGGTCTCCGGCGCGGCGTGCACCATCTTGGCGCCCGCGTCCTGGTGCTGACCGGGGCCCGCATAGGCGACCGAGAGCACCTCGCCCGTGGCCTTCGGGCCGACGAGGTAGACGCTCGGATACTTCATCGTGAGCTTGGAGCCGATGTTGCCGTCGATCCACTCCATGTGGCCCTCGGCCTCGACGCGGGCGCGCTTGGTGACGAGGTTGTA
>CAYXIY010000128.1:0-2902 GCA_964465475.1 uncultured Acidimicrobium sp.
TCCACGACGTTGGACTTGCCCGAGCCGTTGGGGCCGACGACCACGGTCACGCCGGGTTCGAGCTCCATCGTCGTCGCATCGGCGAAGGACTTGAAGCCTTTGAGGGTCAGGGATTTGAGGAACACGTCAACCCGCGAGAGTAGTTGATGTCAGGGATCCCCCCGACATCGACTCCTCTGCGTTTCAGCGCTGACAGACCCGGCAGTAACAGGTGGTGCGGCCCGCGAGCGTGGTGCGCGAGATGCGTGTTCGACGACACGTGCGACACGTCTCCCCCGCCCGGCCATAGACGCGATGTTCGAGCTGGAACCAGCCCTCGTTGCCCTCAGCGTCGACGTACTGGGTGTCCTCGAGCGTGCTGCCCCCGGCTGCCACCGCCTCGGCGAGCACCCCGACGATCGATGCGTGCAGGCGCTCGAGCGTGTCGCGGCGCAGCGACCCCGCGACGCGATGCGGGCTGAGTCGGGCCCGATGACAGATCTCGTCGGCATAGATGTTGCCGATCCCCGCCACCACGGCCTGGTCCAAGAGCGTCGCCTTCAGGTTTCCCCGCTTGCCGCGCAGGCGCGCGGCCAACACCTCCGCCGTGAAGCCCGCCTCGAGCGGATCCGGGCCGAGCCGCGCAAGTTCGGGCACGAGGTCACTCGGTCGGCTCGGGTCATAGACGACGACCTCGCCGAAGGTGCGCGGGTCGACGAACCACATCTCGCCATCAGGCAGCCGACTCGTCGACTCGAGGTGGAACACGACGTGCGTGTGGGGCGGTCGCGGGGTTCCCGCATCGACGACGAGCACGCGACCGCTCATGCGCAGATGGATCATGATCGCCTCGCCCGAGTCCAAGTCGCACGACAGATACTTGCCGTGGCGTCGCGTGGCGACGATGCGCGTGCCGGACGCTCCGTCGATCAGCGCCTCGCGGCTCGTGCGGCGCACGGTGCGCTCGCGGCCGACCTCGACGCGGGTGATCAGCCGACCGACGACGAGTGAGTCGATGCCTCGCCTGACCGTCTCGACCTCGGGCAGCTCGGGCACGAGTGCCCCTAGGCGTGTTCGCGTGCGAGGGTGTCGCAGGCGATCTCGGCTGCGAGCTGTTCCGCCGCCTTCTTCGAGCGACCCTCGCCCGATCCGAGCGCGCGACCCCCGACGTAGACGGTGGCAAAGAACGTCTTTTCGTGGTCCGGGCCTTCGTCGTGGATGTCGTAGCGCACCTGTTCGCCCAACAACCGCGAGGCAAGTTCCTGCAGTCGGGTCTTGGCGTCCAGTCGATCGAGACCATCGAGAGCACCTTGCAGGCGCGAGGTCATCAGCGTCGTCAACACGCGGTGCGTGGTGGCCGCATCGGAGTCCATGTAGATCGCACCGAAGAGCGCCTCGAGGGCGTCCGAGAGGATCGAGGTCTTCTCGCGACCGCCGCCCTGTTCCTCGCCGCGGCCGAGCATCACGCACTCGCCCACCCCGAGGTCCTCGGCGAGCTCGGCGAGCGCGGCCGCATTGACCATCGACTTGCGCAGGTCGGTGAGCTTGCCCTCGTGCATCTCGTCTTGGGCCCGATAGACGAGGTCGGCCACCACCCAGCCGAGCACCGCGTCCCCGAGGAACTCGAGTCGCTCGTTGGATTCGAAGCCCTCGTTTTCGGCGACGAAGGAACGGTGACGCATCGCGGTCACGGCGAGCGACTCGTCGCGGAAGCGGTAACCGACCCGCTCGCAGAGCCTGGAGAGCGCCTCGTTCATGCGTGCGCGATGGCAGCGGCGATCTTGCCGACCATGTCGCAGTCGACCATGTCGCGGGCCACCTTGATCCCGTTCAACATCGCCCGCGCACTGGACGAGCCGTGCGAGATGATGCACACGCCATCCGTGCCGAGCAGGATCGCCCCGCCCGTGGAGTCCGGGTCGAACTTCGCATACAGCCCGAGCAACGCGGGCATGAGCGCATCGGCGTGCTCCTTGTACTCCGGCGCACCGATCGCCTCGAACAGCGCCTTGACGATCGTGCGCATCGTGCCCTCGAGGGTCTTCAACGCGACGTTGCCCGTGAAGCCGTCGGTGACCACCACGTCGACGTCGGGCGTCATGATGTCGCGACCCTCGACGTTGCCGATGAAGTTCACGTTCGTCGCGTTCGACAACAACTCATAGGTCTGCTTGCGCAGCGTGTCGCCCTTGCCCGGCTCCTCGCCGATCGACAACAACCCGACCTTGGGAACGGCGATGCCGAAACGCTCCCGCGCATAGACCGAGCCCATCAGCGCGAACTGCGTCATCCACTCCGGCTCCACCTCGGCGTTCGCCCCCGCATCCAACATCACCGTCGGCGTCGAACCGGGAACGGGAATCGGCGTCGCGATCGCCGGACGCTTCACGCCCTTGATGCGACCCATGCGCAACAGCGCGGACGCCATCGTCGCACCGGTGTTGCCGGCGGAGATCATCGCAGATGCCTTGCCGTCGCGAACGAGGTCGGCCGACACGACGAGCGTGGAGTCCTTCTTCGTGCGCACGGCGTTCGCCGGCTCTTCGTGCATGTCGATGAACTCACTCGCCACGTGCAGCGGCAACTCACCACGGTCGGCGAGGTCGGCGGGGCCGACGAGGAGAACGGGAATGCCTTCGGCGTGTGCCTGCTTGGCACCAGCAACGATTTCGGCGGGAGCTTTGTCTCCGCCTAACGCGTCAACCGCGACGGGCAACATGGATGCGCCCGGGGACGACTCAGCCAACGTCGACTGCGACGCGACCCTTGTACCAACCGCAGTTGCCACACACGGTGTGGGGCAACTTCGAGTTGCTGCAACGTGGGCAGACGCTCGCCGACGGAGCACCCAGCTTCCAGGCGGCTGCCATGTGGCTTCGGCCCTTCATCTTCGACTTCTTTTTCTTGGGTACTGGCATCGCGT
>CAYXIY010000129.1:0-2878 GCA_964465475.1 uncultured Acidimicrobium sp.
GACATCTCGAGTTGGGGTCGACCGCTCGGGGACGAGATCTTCTACAACGGTCTCGGCTTCGGTCTCGGCTTTGCCGTCGTCGTCGACCAGGCCAAGACCAAGGTCGCCTGCCCGAACGGCACCTACAGCTGGGGCGGTATGGCCTCGACGGCGTTCTGGGTGGACCCGGTGGAGGAAGTGACGGCGATGTTCTTCACGCAGCTCGTGCCGTCCACGACGCACCCGATCCGGCCGTACCTGCGCAGCCTCGTCTACCAGGCGATCATCGAGTAACGCGACGGAACGCGTCGGGTTCGTCGACGACGAACCCGTGCTCGTCCACCTCGACGTCGACGTCTCGTCCCGACGCCAGGCTCCGATAGCGCCAGCGATTCGCGTCGAGACGCGTGTAGATCTGCGGCACGACCGTCACCCCGAGGGTGTCGAGGTCGACGGCGATCGTGTTCTGTTGTGCGCTGTGCCCGACGTGGAGCGGAAGCCTGCGAATCGGCACGACGTTCGTGAACGGGATCCCGACGATGTCGACGTCCACGCATCCGTCGAGTTCGGTGCGATGCGCGCCGTTCATCTCGCCCCACCGGCCGTGGCCGTCGGTGGCGAGCCACAGGTCGGGTTCGTCCAGGTCGCGAAAGACGATGAACTGCTGCACCATCCACGAGGCCGACAGTCGAACGACGACCTGGGCGCGCTCGCTCTCGAGCGTGCAGTTGGCCGTCCAGCCCTCGTTCTCCCACGTCAGTTCCACGCGGGCCTCGTGCGCGCCGTCCCACGTCTCCCATGCCGCGCGGTGCCCGCTCGACGGCAACGCCGCATAGTTCGACATCTCCCAAGTCTCACAGGTGGCGGTACCGTCTGTTGAGATGATCCCCATCGACGACGCGCGTGCGACGGTGCTGTCGGCCTGTCAGCCGTTGGGTCTCGTCGACGTCGAGTTCCACGACATGGTCGGTCGCGTGCTCGGCCAGGACGTCGTCGCCACGGAGAACGTTCCACCGTTCGCCAACTCCGCCGTCGACGGCTTCGGGGTGCGCAGCGCAGACGTCGAGATCGTGCCAGCGACGCTGCGCGTCGTCGGCACGCTCGCTGCTGGCGCCGCACCGACGATCGAGGTCGGCGCCGGAGAAGCGGTGCGCATCATGACCGGAGCGGTGATCCCTCCAGGTGTGGATGGTGTCGTGATGGTCGAGGATTCACAGATGGTGGACGACGACCACGTGCGCCTCGACAAGAGCGTGCCGTCGGGCGGTGCGATCCGCGAGGAGGGCAGCGACGTGCGCGCGGGTGACACGGTGTTCACGACCGGGCAGGTGTTGAACGCCGCAGGCGTCGGCGTGCTGGCGAGCATCAACGTTCGACGAGTGCGCGCGTTTCCGCGCGCCAAGGTCGCGCTGCTGTCGACCGGCGACGAACTCGTCATCGACGGATCGCCTCTCGCGCCCGGACAGATTCGCGAGAGCAACCTGACCATGCTCGATCGATTGATCGCCGCGACGGGATGCGACGTCGTCAACCTCGGCGTGGTGCGCGACGACGAGGAGACCCTCGCCCAGGTGTTGCGCTCGGCCGCCGAGGAGTGCGACGCGATCGTCACGAGCGGCGGCGTGAGCATGGGCGACTTCGACGTCGTGAAGGCCGTGTTGTCACGACACGCCGAGATGAACTGGATGCAGCTGGCGATCAAGCCGGCCAAGCCGTTCGCCTTCGGCTTGTGGTCGACGACGGGTGGAAGGAAGGTGCCGATCTTCGGCTTGCCCGGCAATCCCGTGTCGTCGCTCATCAGCTACGAACTGCTCGCGCGCCCCGCGTTGCGCAAGATGATGGGTCATTCCCGAGATCTGTTGCGCCCGAAGGTTCGTGCGGTGCTCGACGCGCCGATCCGACGCAAGCGCGACGGCAAGGTGCACTACGTGCGAGTCAACGGACGCTTCGGCGACGACGGCCGCCTGCACGTTGCCGACACCGGTCCGCAGGGCAGCCATCAGCTGGCAGCCACCGCGCTCGCCAACGGTCTCGCCGAGGTTCCCGACGGCGACGGGCTGGAAATCGGTGCCGACGTGGACGTCCTCGTCATCGACTAACCACACCGCGGGCACGGGTCGTAGGCTTGCTGCGTGGACCTGATCGACCCGTACGGCCGCACCGTGCGCGACCTGCGCATCTCGATCACCGATCGCTGCAACTTCCGCTGCACCTATTGCATGCCGGCCGAGGGGATGAAGTGGTTGCCCCGCGCCGACGTGTTGACCTACGAGGAGATGCGCCGACTGGCGGCGGTCTGCGTGTCGTATTTCGGGGTCGACTCGATCCGCATCACCGGCGGCGAACCCACGATGCGGGCACACCTGCCCGTGCTCATCGACAAGTTGGCCCAACTCGTCGTGCCCGAGAACGCCACCTCGCCACTCGCGGGCAAGCCCATCGACCTTGCGATCACGACGAACGGTGCGACCCTGCGCCTGATCGCCGACGAGTTGCGTGAGGCCGGGTTGAAGCGCATCAACGTGAGCCTCGACACGCTGCGCGCCGACCGCTTCACGGAGATGACCCGTCGCGACGAGCTCGCCCACGTCCTCGACGGCATCGACGCTGCGCTCGCCGCGGGATTCGACCCCGTGAAGGTGAACGCCGTCGTGCAGCGCGGGGTGAACGACGACGAGATCGTGGACCTCGCCACCTTCGGTCGCGAACGCGGGGTGGAGGTGCGCTTCATCGAGTTCATGCCGCTCGATGCCCAGGCGACCTGGGACGTCTCGCAGGTGGTCGGCCAGGACGAGATCGTCGCGGCGATCAACGAGGTGTATCCACTCGAGCAAGTTCCTGCTCGCGGCGCGGCGCCGGCCGATCGCTGGCGTTACCTGGACGGCAAGGGCGTCGTCGG
>CAYXIY010000130.1:0-2777 GCA_964465475.1 uncultured Acidimicrobium sp.
GCGACGATGACGGCGGACAACACGCCGGCGCTTCAAGCAGAAGCACTCCCCCTGGCCGACGTGAAGACATCCGGACCGACGGACTCGGGTTCGATCCTGAGTTCGCTCGGCGACTCGACTGAGTCACCAGCAACCACGTTCGCTCCCACAGGCGACCAAACTCCGGCAACGACTGTCGCCCCCACGGCCACGTCGTCCCAGACCGCCTACAACGTCGAAGGATTCGGCGTCGTCACCTTGACTCAGTCGACGACCTCGCTCACTGTCGCCTCCGTGGAGCCGCAGCCCGGGGTCAAGTTCACCACCAAGCAGGAATCGCCGACCCGCATCGAAGTGTTGTTCGTCTCGAGTGCCGGCGTGGGCATCAAGTTCCACGCAGACGTGATCGACTCACGCATCGTGACCTCCGTGATGAACGAGCCGCGCCTGCAAGGCGCTCCTCGTCGCAAGGACGACGACCATGACGACCGCGAAGAGCACGACGACGACCATGACGGTGATCATGAGTCGGGCGAACACGATGACGATTGATCGTCCTCGTCGCGACAAACATCCCGCTCGCTCCGCACGCATCCTGTCGACGGGTATCGCGCTCAGCGCGACGTTGGGCCTGACGTCTGCATACGCACTGACCGCTAAAGCGGAACCAGCGTCCACGGACCAGCCCGATCCCCTGCTCGATCCGACGACCGCAGCACAGCCGACCGCTCAGTTGGCTCCGATAACTGCGCCGACGGCACCAGCACCGGCAGCTCCCGCGACGAAGTCGGCCGCTCCGCAAGCGGCGGCCTCGACGCTGGTGGCCACACCGTCGACGACTCCACCGCCCGCGACCGTTGCCGTTCCCGTGCAGGTCCAAGTGCCGCAGTCGGCCTGGGTCCCGGTGCAGACAAGCGGCTCGAACTAGTTCCTCGATGGACACCCTGACCCAAGTCGTCTTTCCCGCGATGGGAAACACGGTGAACCTCACCGTGATCGGCGAACACGAACTGGTCGAAGTTGCCCGACGCCGCATCGCCGAGCTCGAGTCCCGCTGGAGCAGGTTCATCTCCACGAGCGACGTCTCTCGCCTGAATCGTTCGGCGGGTCGTCCGACACCTGTGCACGCCGACACGGTGACGCTCGTGGGTTACCTCGTCTCGGCACAATCGCTCACCGCAGGCGCATTCGATCCGACGCTCGCTCCGGTGCTCGACGATCTCGGCTACGTCGCATCACGCACGTCCACATCAGACATGTGCGAACCGGATCCGTCCTCCCGTCCGGGTTGCGACCTCTCGACGACGGTGATCGACACGCGATTCGATGCGATCACGCTTCCCGCAGGAGCGACGCTCGATCCGGGCGGGCTCGGCAAGGGTCTCGCCGCCGACATCGTTGCCACCGAACTGATGGCGCTCGGTGCGCATGGCGTGTGTCTCAGCATCGGCGGTGACGTCCGCTGCAGCGGCGTCGGCCCGATCGACGGCTCGTGGATGATCGACGTCGCACGCCCTCGGCGAGATGGTGACCCCGTCGCACGTATTCGACTCGGCGACGGCGCGGTCGCCACGTCGAGCGTGCACGCAAAGCAGTGGATCCGCGACGGGGAATCCGTCCACCACGTCATCGACCCCGCTCGTCGCTCACCTCTCGAAGTCGCAGACGACTCGATCGTCCAGTCGACGGTGATCGCATCCGAGGCGGTGTGGGCAGAAGTGTTCGCCACCTGGACGCTCGTCAATCAGGGCTTTCCGCGCGAGACCGACCTTGCCTCATTGGTCGTGCGCGCCGACGACCGCGTGGAGCTGAACGATCGATGGAAGGACTTCGCCAGTGAATAACCAGTTCTGGTGGCACCTCTCCCGTGCGTCGGGGATCGTCACGTGGGGATTCTTGATCGCGACCGCGCTGTGGGGAATCTTGCTCGCCACCAGGGTGCTGAAACCCTACGACCGACCCGCATGGCTCCTCGACCTGCACTCCTGGCTCGGCACCGTCACCCTCTTCGGCACCGCACTGCACCTCGCCGCACTCGTCGGTGACTCCTACGTCCACTTCGGCGTCGCGGACCTGTTCGTCCCGTTCGCCTCGTCGTGGAAGCCACTTGCGGTGGCGTGGGGCATCATCGCGATGTACCTGCTCGTCGTGGTGCAGGTCTCGAGTTGGGCAATGAAGAAGATCCCGAAGTCTCTCTGGAGGACACTGCACCTCCTGAGTTACGGGCTCTTCGTCACCGTGTCGATCCACGCCTTCTCCGCCGGGACCGACCGAGCGAACCACTTCTTCCAGGCATTCGGTGTCGCGATCATCACCGTGATGGTGGGGGCGACGGCCATTCGGGTGTTGTACGCGGGCAAACCGCGAACCCGTCAGGTCATCGGGTCTGGCGCGCGCGACGCTTCACCAACACGAAGCGTGCTGCCGCCGCCACGATCGCCAGGATGACGATCCACTGAAAGATTCCCACGTAGTCGCCAACTCTGTCCCACTGGTCACCGAGCGCGGCGCCAGCCCCGATGAGTGCGACGTTCCACACCGCACTGCCAATCGCCGTCAACACGACGAAGGACGAAAAACGCATCCGACGGAAGCCGGCGGGGATCGACACGAGTGATCGGATGAGCGGGACACAACGTCCGACGAGCACGGCGACGTTGGAACGACGGTCGAACCACTCCTCCGCTCGGACCATGTCGGATTCCTTCACCCCGAACCACTTGCCGAAGCGCACCACGAACGCGTGGATGCGCTCGGGGCCGATCGCTGCGGCGATCGCGTACAGCACGAGCGCCCCG
>CAYXIY010000131.1:0-2564 GCA_964465475.1 uncultured Acidimicrobium sp.
AGTTCGTCGGCGTATTCCAAGTCCCCGCCAACCGGTAGGCCGCTGGCGATGCGCGTGATGCGCAGACCGAGCGGCTTCAAGAGTCGAGCGAGATACAACGCCGTCACGTCACCTTCGGTGTTCGGATTCGTGCACAGGATGATCTCGGTGATGCCCTCGTCGTTCAAGCGCGCAAGCAACTCACGAACCTTCAACTGCTCCGGACCGACGCCCTCCAGTGGATTGATCGCACCCAGCAGCACGTGGTAGCGACCACGGAACTCGCCGGTCTTTTCGACCGCGATGATGTCACGGGACTCCTCGACGACGCAGATCACCGAGTCGTCGCGACGCTCGTCCGTGCAGATCGCGCACAGATGGCTCTCGGAGAAGTTGAAGCATCGCTCACAAAACCGCACGAGCGCCTTGGCCTCGGTGATCGACTTGGCCAGGCGATGAACCTCGACTTCGTCGGTCTTCAACAGATAGAACGCGATGCGCTGGGCGGACTTCGGACCGATGCCGGGCAGTCGACCGAGGGCGTCGATGAGTGCCTGCATCGGCGGGGTGTATGCGCCGGCCATCGTCCCTACTTGCGCTTCTTGTCGATGATCTGGGAACCCGGGAATGCCTCGGCCAACTTGTCGACCATCGACGGCATGGCGTCCTTCGGTGCGTCGACGACCTCGGCGACGTCCACCATGTCGTCGAGATCTGCTTCGACCTTGCGGGGACGGGCGGTGCCGCGCGACGGCGTGCGCTCGGCGACCTCCGATGCGGTGACGTCGATCGAGATCGCCCGACCCGCAGCGGTGGAGAGTTGCTGCTGGGCGGTCTCGAGATGTTCCTGCACCTTTGCCAAATGCGCCGGGTTCGGTGCGCGAAGGTGAAGCGTGGTGCCGTCGAAGTCGTGTGCCGTGACCGCACTGAACAGGGCGCGCACGAGTGGTGGCTTCAATCCTGCGAGCACGGTCGGCCACAGGTGCAACACCTGCGCGTCGGTCATCGGTGCACTTGGCGCCGCGGGTGCACTCGCCTGCGGGGCTGCAGCGGGTCGCGCGATCGGCGCACTCGGATCCTTCGGTGGGCTCGCGGTGCGGGCCTTGCCTCCCACCTGCACCTTGCCCGTCGCCGGGTTGACCGGTGCGGGGCGTGCAATGGGCGCGCTCGCCTCGCGCGGACCCGACGACTCGAGTCGCTCCAGCCGGGCGATGATCGGTCCGAGGTCGGTCGAGTCCTGCGTGCTCGTCAGCTTCACGAGGGCCACCTCGAACAGCAGACGCGCGTCGGGTGCGTGACGCATCTCGATCAAGACCTCACCCAACACCTCGATCGCGCGGACGATTCGTGCGGTGCCGAGGCGCCGGGCCTGGTCGGCGACGAGCTCACGCTGACCATCGGGCAGCTGGACGAGTTCGCTTGCAACGGAGGAAAGAAAGCACTCGCGCAATGCGCGCACGACGTCTTCGGTCAGCGAGCGCGGGTCGGAACCGTGCTGGATGGCGCGTGCCGTGGAACTCAACGCAAGGGCGGCATCCTTGTTGATGAGTGCCTCGACGAAGTCGCTCGCCGACTGTGCGACGTCGACTTCTCCGCCGGATGCGGCGACGAGTTCGAGAGCGCTCAACGTGTCGCGGGCAGATCCACCGCCCTGATGCAGGACGTGCTGGATCGCGTCCTCGCTCACCTTCAGGTTCGCGTCCTTGATCACGAAGCGCACGTGCTCTTCGAGGTCCACGATCGGCAGGAGATGGAACTGGAGGTGCTGGGTGCGGCTGCGAATGGTCTCACTGACCTTCTGCGGGTCGGTCGTTGCCAGCACGAACACCACGTGCGGCGGTGGCTCCTCGAGGGTCTTCAGCAGTGCGGCCTCTGCGGGCTTCGAGAGCATGTGGACTTCGTCGAGGATGAACACGCGATGGCGACCCGGGTTGCCGAGCGAGGATCGCTCGATCAAGTCACGGATGCTCTCGACCCCGTTGTTGCTCGCGGCGTCCAACTCCAACACGTCGTAGCTGTTGCCGCTGTCGATCGAGGCACACGAGTTGCAGATCCCACACGGCTCGCCGTCCTCGGGGGCCTCGCAGTTGAGCACCTTGGCGAGGATGCGAGCGGTCGACGTCTTGCCCGTTCCCCGGGGCCCGGAGAAGAGGTAGGCCTGGCCCTCGCGATGGGCGACGACGGCGTTGCGCAACGCCCGAACGACGTGGTCCTGACCCTTCAGTTCGTCGAAGCGACGAGGGCGGTAGCGGCGATAGAGGGATTGGACGGCCATCGCCAGCGAGCCTACCTATGCGGTGCCACGCGGGTCGGACGAGACGCACCCACACCACTATTCGGTACCGTTGAGAACCGATCATGTCGCTCGCCGTCCGTCCAACTTCTCGCCGCTCGAGCCGCGCCATGGCATGGTCGACCGTCCTGTTCGTCGCGCTTGGTCTGCTCGCCACGGGTCGCGTCGCGGACGCTTCGGGGGCCCCGGGCACGAACATCGTCGTGTCCTCCAACCCGCCCCCAGGTGGCGTGATCGACATCAACCCGACGGCGATCCAACTCGTGTTCCGCGACGACGTGAAGGCCGACCA
>CAYXIY010000132.1:0-2499 GCA_964465475.1 uncultured Acidimicrobium sp.
TGGACGAGGTCGACAACACGGTTCTTTGTCCGACTCGTTTCATCAGAGTGCCCGCAGGCTTCGAATGTGAGTGTGGCGAGGTACACCTCAAGAGCTAGTCGGTCGTGTCCTCGATCGGGGGCAGTTCGATGTCCCAGCGGTCGCGGCAGTCGCGGCAGCGATAGGCGACGACGTCGCCGACGAACCACTGGCCGTCTTCGCGGGCGGGAGTGAGCAGGTGGCAGGGGCCGCCGCAGTCGACGCAGACGATCTCTTCTGCCGGGGTCTCGGCGAGTGCGCTCAGGTCGTCTTCGTGCATGACCCATCCAGTCTCGCCCGTCGCCTCGTCGTTACACCTATACATATGTCTCGTCTGCGAGCGGGCATAGCCTGAATGCATGCGCGTGGTGGCCGGGGAGCTCAAAGGGCGAAAGATCCTGGCCCCGGAGGGAAAGACCACCCGTCCGACGACCGACATGGCCCGCGAGGCGACGTTCAACGCGCTCGGCAGCCTGGACGTCGTCGTCGGGGCACGCGTCGTGGATGCGTTCGCGGGGTCCGGTGCGCTCGGGATCGAGGCGATCTCGCGCGGGGCGGTGCACTGCACGTTCATCGAGCGTGACCGGGTGGCAGTCGAGGTGTTGCGGGAGAACCTCGCCACCCTCGGAATTTCCGATCGGGCGACCGTGGTGCGCGGGGACGTGATGAGTGCG
This sequence comes from uncultured Acidimicrobium sp., assembly GCA_964465475.1. Lineage (GTDB taxonomy): Bacteria > Actinomycetota > Acidimicrobiia > Acidimicrobiales > Ilumatobacteraceae > UBA3006. The sequence continues at coordinate 693 of CAYXIY010000132.1, forward strand.
TTGCGCAACGTCACGGATGCGACGCTCGTGTTGGCGGACCCGCCCTATGAGTTCGTCGCGTGGCAGGAGTTGTTGGACGCAACGATGGCCGACCTCGTGGTCGCCGAGAGCGACCGCGAACTTGGTGGGGCAGATGCGCCGTTTGTGGGCTGGACCCAGACGCGCGTCAAGCGTTACGGGCGGGCATTCGTGACCTTCCTCCAGCGGTAGCGTGGAGGGTACATGGGCGTCGCGTTCTACCCGGGCAGTTTCGATCCGTTCCACCTCGGTCACCTCGACATCGTCGAGCAGGCCGTGGAGATGTTCGGCGAACTCGTGATCGGGGTCATGCACAACCCGGCCAAGCCCTCGGGGATGTTCACCCCCGACGAGCGGGCCGACCTGATCCGCCAGTCCACGACGCACCTCGGCAAGGCGGTGTGCGTGGAGAAGTTCTCCGGCCTCACCGTCGAGGCTGCCGCCCAGATCAAGGCGACGTTCCTCGTGAAGAGCGCCCGCACGACGCACGACTTCGAGACCGAACAGCAGATGGCCCAGACGAACAGGGCGGCGACGGGGATCTCGACCGTGCTGCTGTTTGCCTCCCCGGAGCACCAGTTCGTGACCAGCACCTATCTCCGCCAATTCGCCCAGGCCGGTGGCACGATCGCGACGCCGCTTGCGCCCGCGTGCGTGCTGGCGGCACTCAAGGCAAAGCACTAAGGAGCAACGATGAGCTACGACGACAACGAGGTGATCGAGGACCAGATGACCGTCGAGTTGGGTGACACCGAGTCGATCCTGGAAAAGGTCGCCGACATGATCGCGACCGCGCCGAACGTGCCGCTGTCGAGCACCCCGCGCATCGACCGCGAATACGTGGTCGGGTTGCTGCAGGACGCGCTCGCGTGCTTGCCGGACGAGATCCGTCAGGCGCGTTGGATGTTGAAGGAGCGCCAGGACTTCATGGCCAAGACCCAGCGCGAGGCCGACGAGATCGTGGAGGCCGCCCGCGTGCAGGCCGAGCGCATGGTGCAGCGCACGGAAGTGGTGCGCGCGGCAGAGGCCAAGGCCCGCCAAGTGCTCGAGTCGGCGAACGCCGACACCAAGCGGATGAAGAACGAGATGGAGGACTACCTCGACCAGCGCCTCGCGTCGTTCGAGATCATCCTCGATCGACTGACGAACACGATCGCCCAGGGTCGTCGCCGCATGCAGCTCGTCGGCACGCAGCCCGAGCCCGAGGCACCCGCCACCCAGTCGGCGGATGCGACCGGTGCGACGTTCTTCGACGTCGACGAGACCGACCTCTACTAGTTCGACCTCAACTCGGCCCCGCCATGGCCTCGCCGCTCGTCGTCAACATCCTCGAGCTGACCCGACGCCCGGGAACCGACAAGGACCTCGTCGTCTCCGTGCCCGCGACCGTGCTCGAGTTCGCCGATGCCCGGTTGGACGACGACCAGGACGTGGACGTGTCGATCCACTTGGAGAGCGTCTCTGGCGGCATCGTCGCCACCGGCACCGCGCGTGCGAACGCCGAGCTGTCGTGTCGACGCTGTCTGCGCGAGTTCACGACCGACGTCGACGGCGAGATCGACGAGCTCTACCAGCGCATCCCCGACAACCCGGATGCGACCGCGCTCACTGGTGAGCAATTGGACCTCACCTCGGTGGTGCGCGAGGGAGTGCTGCTTGCTTTGCCCGACGCGCCACTGTGCCGACCCGACTGTCCTGGACTGTGTCCGCAATGCGGGGCGGACCTCGCCAGTGCGCCGTGCGGGTGCAACGCGACGAAGACCGACGACCGCTGGGCTGCACTCGATGC
>CAYXIY010000133.1:0-2457 GCA_964465475.1 uncultured Acidimicrobium sp.
CGGTCGTGGCTGATCACGACCACGCATCCGGGGAACGACTCGAGTCCCGCCTCGAGCGCGCGCAGGGTGTCGACGTCCAGGTCGTTCGTCGGCTCGTCGAGGAGCAGCACGTTGCCGGCGTTCTTCAACAGCTTGGCGAGGTGCACGCGGTTGCGCTCACCACCGGAGAGGTCCCCGACGCGCTTTTGCTGGTCCGAGCCCTTGAAGTTGAAGCTCGCGACGTAGGCGCGGCCGTGGATCTCGCGGCCGCCGACCTTCAACGTGTCGGCGCCACCGGTGATCTCCTCGTACACGCTCGCGTCGTCGTTCAACGTGTCGCGACTCTGGTCGACGTAGCTCAACTGCACCGTCTCGCCGATCGTGATCGAGCCCGAGTCGGGTGCCTCCTGGCCGGTGAGCATGCGAAACAGCGTCGTCTTGCCGGCGCCGTTCGGTCCGATGATGCCGACGATGCCCGCCGGCGGAAGCGAGAACGAGAGGTCCTCGATGAGCAGGCGGTCGCCGAAGCCCTTCTTCAAGTTCTTCACCTCGATCACCGTGTCGCCGAGTCGCGGACCGGCGGGGATCGCGATCTCCAGACGGTCGTCGCCGCGTTCGGCGGCCTGGGCCTCGGCGTGCAACTTCTCGTATGCCGCGAGTCGGGCCTTGCCCTTCGACTGGCGGGCCTTCGGCGCCATGCGCACCCACTCGAGTTCGCGCTGCAGCGTGCGCTTGCGCGCCTCGTTCGCCTTCTCCTCGCGACCGAGTCGTTCCTGCTTTTGTTCCAACCAGCTCGAGTAGTTGCCGGAGAACGGGATGCCGCGGCCGCGATCGAGCTCCAAGATCCACTTGGCGACGTTGTCGAGGAAGTAGCGGTCGTGGGTGATCGCCACGACGGTGCCGGGGTAGTCCTGCAGGAAGCGCTCCAACCAGTCCACGCTCTCGGCGTCCAGGTGGTTGGTGGGCTCGTCCAGCAGCAACAGGTCGGGTCGCGACAACAGCAGTCGACACAGCGCCACGCGGCGACGCTCACCGCCCGACAGCGTCGTCACGTCGGCGTCATTCGGCGGGCACCGCAGCGCGTCCATCGCGATCTCCACGTTGCGCTCGAGGCTCCACGCATCGGCGGCCTGGATCTTGGACTCGAGGTCGGCCTGCAGCGCGCCGACCTTGTCGAAGTCCGCGTCCGGGTCGCCCCACATCGCGGTGACCTCCTCGTATCGGGCGAGCAGGTCGCGAATCGGTGCGACCCCGTCCATCACGTTGCCGAGCACGTCCTTGTTCGGATCCAGTTGTGGTTCCTGCTCGAGGAGTCCGACCGTGAATCCGGGGGTGAGGCGGGCCTCGCCGGTGTAGCCGTCGTCGAGCCCGGCCATGATCCGCAACAAGCTGGACTTGCCCGAGCCGTTCGAGCCGATGACGCCGATCTTGGCCCCGGGATAGAAGGAGAGCGAGATGTCCTCGAGCACCGTGCGGTCCGGGGGATAGAAACGGGCGAGTTTGTAACACGTATAGATGAATTCGGCGGCCATGACGAGTACAAACTAGTGCCACGGGCCAATTGGGGGGCAGTGGTACCGTTGTTCTCGGGCGTTCGACGTCACGTCGGCGCTCTCCGTCATCAAAAGGGGATCACACCAACATGGAACTTCTCTCGTCGGACTACCTGCTCGGCTTCGGCTTCAGGTGGCTCCACATTCTCGTCGGCATCGCCTGGATCGGCCTGCTGTACTACTTCAACCTGGTCCAGGTGCCTGGTCTCGCCGCCTACGGCGACGAGGGCAAGGCCCGCAACATCACGATCGACAAGATCGCCCGTCGCGCCCTCTGGTGGTTCCGCTGGGCCGCAATCGCCACCCTGGCGACCGGTCTGTTGATCACCGGCCAGACCAACTACTGGCAGAACTTCATGAACGGCTCCGCCGCAGGCAACGGCCATGACGTCGCGATCAGCGTCGGCATGGTGCTCGGCATCCTGATGGCCGCCAACGTCTGGATGATCATCTGGAAGAACCAGCGCGTCGTGCTCGCCAACGCAGCCAACGTGCTCGGTGGTGGTGAGGCGGACCCGAACGCCGCGACCGCCGGTCGCAAGGCGCTCCTCGCCTCGCGCCAGAACATGATCTTCTCGGTCTCGATGCTCTGGTTCATGGTCGGTTCCGCACACTTCTACTCTGGAGCGTTCCCGGACGCCTCCGCATCCGACGTGCGCACCTACTTCATCATCGCGATCGTGATCACCGCGCTGTTGGAGCTGAACGCGATCGGCATCTTCGGCGGCATCAAGGCCGGCAACAAGATGCTTTGGATCTACGAGAGCCACAAGAACGCACTCATCACGAGCGGCGTGCTGTGGGCGATCCTCTGGATCCTCTCCGAGGTCATGCTCGGCTAGTCGCCGAACGTCACGAGTACTTCTCGAAGGCCGCTCTCACCTCACGGTGGGGGCGGCCTTCGTGCTGTAAGGGGATGTGTGCG
>CAYXIY010000134.1:0-2456 GCA_964465475.1 uncultured Acidimicrobium sp.
CCGATGGTGTCGATCGGGCGACCTTCCATCTTCCCGCCACCGGGTTGGGTGAAGAGGAAGCCGTGGGCGTCACCGAGCGGCTTTTCCACGATGAAGATGCTCAGCCCCTTGTGCAGTTTGCTGCGGTCAGGGTCGGTGCGGGCGAGCAACATGAGCACGTTCGCGCGTGCGCCAAACGTGCACCACGTCTTCACTCCGTTGATCACCCAGCCGTCGACGCCGTCTGCGTTCGGGGTGCGCACGGCGGTCGTCTTCAAGCTCGCGACGTCGCTGCCGTAGTCGGGCTCGGTGACGGCGACGGCAGCCATCGTCTCGGTCGTGGCGAGTCGGGGAAGCCAGTACTGCTTTTGTTCCTCGGTGCCGCCCTTGACGAGAGCGCGCGTGAGGATCTCGGGCCGAGTGATGAGGGACCCACCGATGCCGAGCGACGCGCGCGAGAGTTCCTCGGTCGCGATGCAGCTCGCCATGTATTCGCCGTCGCCGCCCTCGCTGAAGCCGCCGTACTCGCTCGGCACCGACAATCCGAATGCGCCGATCTCTGCGAGGCCCGAGATGATCTCCTCGGGAACGTCCTCGTTGTAGCGGTGGACGTGCTCGGCGCGCGGTGCGATCACCTTGGCGGCGAAGCTGCGGAACGTGTCCTGGACCATCTCGAAGTCGTCGTCCAAGTGACGTGGACCAGGGGTTGCGGCAAGCGAGGCGACGAACTCGGGGTCGCGATAGGTGGCGACGAAGTCCATGACGCCGGCGAACGGCTGGGTCGACGTGCCCCACAGCGCTTCACGACCGAGGATGCGCGTGGCGACTTCGTGCACCATGTCGGCGACGAATGCGCAGGTGATCAGACCTTCGGTCTCGCCCTTGGCGCCGTAATCGATGAGCGACGATGCCGTCTCGACCGCGGCTGCGGCATGGGCGACGTCGTAGGCGAGCTGTTGGTGCACGTCGGGTCCGCCGGTGGCCACGAGCGTGGCGATTCCGGTGCGCACGACACCTCGTGCGACATCGACGACTTCTGCGGCACGAGTGATGTCGGGCGAGATGGGCATGGCGAAAGGCTACCGATGGTCATTTCGGATGGCCCAACCGTGCGCAACGACCTCGCCTACGCTTTGGGGCGGTGGCATCGATCAGCGGGCTTCGCTCGACCCTCACGACCCTCAAGTGGGTGCTCTTTGCCGCGATCGTCTACTTCTTCGTCTTGCCCCTCATTCCCGGGTTCCGCAATGCCATTTCCGAGCTGAGCCAGGTCACGCCGTCCCTCCTGCTCCTCGGACTCGCCCTCGAGATGGCGGCCCTGTTCGCCTACTCGATGCTCACGCACGCCGTCCTCGGGTCCCACCACCAGAGCCCGTCGGTCCTGAGGCTGTTTCGCATCCAGATGAGCACGAAGGCCGTCGGCAACATCCTCCCCGGGGGAAGCGCCGCGAGCAGCGCGCTCGGGTATCGGCTCCTCACGCTGTCGGGGGTGAGCGGCCCGGACGCGGGCTTCGCCCTCGCCACCGCCGGTCTCGGTTCGGCGGTGGTGCTGAACCTCATCTTGTGGGTCGGCCTCATCGCCTCGATTCCTGGACGCGGCGTGAACGCGGCGTATGGGACCGCGGCACTGGTCGGCGTCATCGTGATGGTGATCGCCGCCGCACTCATCTTCGGGTTGATCGACGGCCAGGGTCGCGCCGAGCGCGCACTGCGCTGGTGCGCGCGTTCGCTGCGCTTCGACGAGGACCGCGCGGCAGAGGTGTTGCGACACATGGGCAACCGACTCCAAGGTCTCGCGTCCGAGCCAGGGTTGTTGTGGCGAGTGTTGATGTGGGCGACGGTGAACTGGTTGTTGGATGCCGCCGCGCTGTGGGTGTTCCTGCGCGCGTTCGGCGCGTCGCTCGACCTCGATGCGCTCATCGTGTCGTTCGGTCTCGCCAACATCATGTCGGTCGTGCCGATCACGCCTGGCGGACTCGGCATCGTGGAGGGCATCTACATTCCGACGCTGATCGGCTTTGGTCTCACGCGCAACACCGCCACCGTCGGCGTGCTGTCGTATCGCATCGCCCAGTACTGGGTGCCGATCCTCGTCGGCGGGATCCTGTATCTCACGCTGCGTGTCGGACCGTTCGCCATCGAGCGGCGCCAGAAGCTCAAACCGATCCGACGCATCGCCGCCGACGCCGTCGCGCATCCCTCCAGCCGCCTCGAGTGGATCGAGCACTACGCACCGCGCGACCGCACGGGCCAGTTCCCCTTGCCCGACTTCAGGGGCATGGGTTACGACGACGACATCGATGGGTAGCGTGAGGTGACATGACCACACACGAGCGCCCATTCGGTCGTTGCCTCGAGGACTTCGTCGTCGGCGACGTCTACCGCCACTGGCCGGGCAAGACGATCACCGAAGCAGACGACCATCTCTTCTGCATGATCACGATGAACCACCACCCGCTGCACACCAACGACTGGTT
>CAYXIY010000135.1:0-2433 GCA_964465475.1 uncultured Acidimicrobium sp.
CGCAGGGCCTTCCAGATGCTCCGGTAGTTCGGGTATTCATACACGTCATTCACATATCCCGACTCGCGCAACGCGCGGTGATAGCTCGGTAGCGATCGGAACGGGATGCCCGAGTCCGTGTGATGCGCGATGTGCCAACCCAAGTTGAACGGCACGAAGAGGAAACTCGAGATCCGATTCTGTCGAACCGAATGTGTCGTGACGCGTCGATCGTCATCGGCGCGTAGGCCGCCGTGTTCGGCGATCGAGCGCAGCCGGTTCATCACGCGCCACACGGTGAGATACGGCACCAACCAATAGATGAGATAAGCCCACGGCGACACGGTCCAGGAAAAGAGCGCAAACAGCGCACACTGCACGAGGAGGATCTTGGCGTTGGTGTGGCGAACGAGGGGAATCCCGCGGAACAATCCGACGACCTGGCCGCGCAGCATCTTGCCGCCGGTCACGAAGAACGCGTCCCTGCGCATCTTGCGCCAGAAGCTCGCGCGCGTGATCGGATAGTTGGCATACAGCGGCACGTCGGGCTCGTTCGGTCCGAACTCCTCGCGGTGGTGCGCCATGTGCACGATGCGGTAGCCGTCGGTGTTGGTGAACGCCGGATATCCGAGCAGCCAGCGACCGACGAAGTCGTTGACGGCCTTGTTGCGCATGAGCAACCGATGCACGGACTCGTGCATCAGCCCGAGGCACTGGGCATGCGTGCGACCCATGAGCAGGATCGCGACCGCGGTGACGAAGAGGTTGTCGAGGCGCACCGAGACTGAGACGACGACTGCGGCCTGGACGTAGATGCTCGCCACCGACACTGCGTTGCGCACGGAGGGGATGCGACGCAGTCGGGCGCGGAACTCGGGAGTGGGACGACCGTCGGGGCCGATCAGTGCCTGGTCGGTGACGGGGCCGTAGGCGCTCGCGTCGAGCACCATGGCGCCGAGTCGGGTGTCGCGTGCGTTCACCACGACCCCATCATTACCACCCGCGCTCGACCCAGTCTGCGAGGTGCGGTCGTTCGGTGCCGATCGTCGTGTCGAGACCGTGCCCCGGCAAGACGATGGTCTCGGCGGGGAAGGTGAAGAGCTTCGTGTCGATCGACTCGATGATGGTGGCGAAGTCGCCGCCGTCGAAGGTGGCATTGCCCGGGCCGCCGGGAAAGAGCGTGTCGCCGGTGAAGAGCAACGGCGTGCCCTCGACGGCAAAGGAGATGCTGCCCTCGGTGTGGCCGGGATTGTGGATGACGTGCAGACGCAGGTGGCCGACCTCGACGACTTCTGCGTCGTCGAGGAAGACGTCGTAGCCCACGTCCTTCAGCCGTGGTGCGTCGAGTGCGGTGACGGCGACCTCGTAGCCCGCCTCGCGCATCGCGGGCACGGCCTGGATGTGGTCCCAGTGTCCGTGGGTCTCGAGCACGCGGCGAACGCCGAGGGTCTTGCACAACTCGAGGAGCAGCTCGTGTTCGTTCGCCGCGTCGATGAGCGCCGCGTCGCCGCTTCGTCGGCAGCGCACCACGAAGACGTTGTTGTCGTAGGGCCCGACGACGACCTTGTGCACCTCGACGTCTGCGTTCGACCAGTGCAGCGTGGTCACGACGACACGACCTCGAAGCCAAGCGAGAGGGCGACGGGAATCTGGGCTGGATCGAAGGTGACGAAGCGGACGGGGGCGGGGAGGCGGGTCGCGGCCGCGAGGTGGATGGCGTCGCTCACGTGCAGGGGCTGGTTGCGCACGAGCAGCGTCGCGTCATCGAGGCAGCGCTGGTCGACGGGCACGACTGCAACGTAGTCCCACGTGCGACGCAACGCGTCCTCGAGGTCCTGGCGCACGACGGGCTCGTCCGTCATGCGGTCGACGACGGCGAGCGCCTCGGTCATGCACAGCGCGCTCGCGCACCAGTCGGAGTCCTGCTGCAACGCGTCGGCCACGACCGTGCGCGCGGGTCCGTTCACGTGCAGTGCGACGAACGCGCTCGTGTCCAACACCAGCGTCATCCGCGCACCTCGCGCAGCAGTTGGTCGATGCGCGCACCGGAGTGGACGGTGATCGGCGTCGGTGTGCGGTAGTCGTCGCGGCGTCGCGGGGCGACGACGACGTTGCGCGCGACGAGGTCGGCGAGCGTGAGCGCATCTGGCGCGGCCCCGCCGACGGGACCGAGTTCGGCGACGGGTTCACCGTTGACGGTGATCACGACGTGGTCCCCGGACTGTGCACGCTTGACGAACGTGGCGGCCTGCTCGCGCAGCTGGCGGATGCCGACCTGCGGACGGCGGGCGGGACCCTTGCGTGCCATGGCTTGAGGATAGGCACGGAAGCCCGATTTTGCGTACTCATGTGTACACATCCCAATTGGCGTTGGCTGCCGCGTGCCGCCAGACTGTCAGGCATGAACTTTGCCTTCACCGAAGAACAAGAAGAACTCCGCAAGACCGTCCGCGC
>CAYXIY010000136.1:0-2399 GCA_964465475.1 uncultured Acidimicrobium sp.
TCGGCGACGAAGGCGATGAAGCGCGAGAGCACGTATGCGCCGGAGATGGTCATGATGATCGCCGGCAGGTCGGTACGGATCCAGTCCTGCACGGTGTCGGCACCGGTGGCGGCAAAGACGATCTGCGACGCGGTCATCGGCTCCACACTACGAGATTTCGTGGTTCGTATCCGTCACTACGTACGTCGAGGAATCGACACGCACGCATCCACTCCGCCCGATGGTGACGGGAGGAGCGCAACGGTCAACCCGGCTGCATCGGCCAACTGCGAAACGACGGCGAGACCGAGTCCGCTTCCGTCCCGCCTGTTCGAATCACCCGATGCACGCCAGAATCGATCGAACGCACGTGCCCGCTCGTCGCTTGACAATCCCTTGCCCTCGTCGCGCACGATCACGTCAACCGACGCGGCCTTGTCGACGACGATGACGTCGATTCTTCCTCCGGGCTTCGATGCGTCGAGAGCGTTGTCGATGTAGTTGTCGAGGATCTCGCGGATCGCGAGTTCGCTCGTATTCACCTCGCACGTCCCGGATGCCGAGGTGTCGATCGAAATCGAACGTTCCGCCGCCAAGTACTTCCAGTTCTCCACCCGATCGGCGGCGAGCGCCACGACGTCGAACGTCGTTGGCTCGAGGACGGCGCCCTCCGCACGGGCCAACTGGAGCAGTTGCTCCACGAGGTGTGTCAGGCGTTCGGTCTCGTTCAGTGCCTCCTCGAGATGTTCCTTGGCGAGTCGAGGGTCGTGCGTCGCCACTTCACTCGCTTGCTCCAGTCGCAAGCGCAGGGCCGTGAGCGGGGTGCGCAATTGGTGCGAGGCGTCGCCGGCAAAGCTCTTCTGGCGAGTGATCATGTTTCCAAGTCGACGAGCCATGGCATTGAACGAACGTGCCAGTTGGCGCGTCTCCCGTGGACCTTGTTCGGCTGCGACGACCTCGAGATTCCCGGCCGCCAGCTCGTCCGTTGCTTCCCTCAAGTCTTCGAGTGGTCGCGACACGGTTCGCGCGAAGAGGATCGCCACCGCGACCGCCATCGCAACCGACACCGCGGCGGCAACGAGCAGTCCCTGGAGCTGGTCGTTGACCTTCGAGTCGAGCACTGACTTCGGATAAGTGATGCGCACGGCTCCGACGACATCGGCGCCTGACAGCACCGGCACTGCCACGTAGACGAGGTCCTCCCCGACGGTCACCGAGGGTCGCGAACCACTCGACGGATTGCCGAGCAACGCGGCAGCGATCTCCGGGCGTGACACGTAGTCGTCGCCGATCGAATGCGCCGGATCCGTGCTCGAGATGAGATAACCGTTTTCGTCGACGACGATCACGGTGCTCGAGTTGTCTGCCACGAAATCATCGACGATCCCGTCGACGTCCGCCGACCGTGTCTCGTCGCCACCCATCAACGCTGGTGAGATCAACCCACCGATGGTGAAGGCATCGCGCTCGATCGACGTCGTCAGTCGATCACGCTCGATCTCCCGTAGGTGGGATGCGAGTGGAACGTCGTGTGCGATGAGCACGACTGCGACGAGCCCGACCATCGACACGATGAGACGTCTCCTCACGAAGGGACGTCCAATCTGAAGCCGACGCCACGTACGGCTTCAATCCACGCAGGATCGCCGAGCTTCTTGCGCAGCGCAGCGACGTGCGCATCGAGGGTCTTCGTCGGTCCGTACCAGTTGGCGTCCCACACCGACTCCATGATGTCGTTGCGACGGTGGACGATTCCTGGTCGCATCGCCAGATAGACGAGAAGGTCGAACTCCTTCGCGGTCAGGTCGACCTGCACACCCGCGATGGTGACGACGTGTCGGGCGACGTCGATGGTGAGCGATCCGACCACGATCTCTTCGCCGCCGTCGTCGACGGTCGTCGAGGCACGGCGCGTGACTGCACGAATCCGGGCGATCAGCTCACGCAGACCGAACGGCTTCGTCACGTAGTCGTCGGCGCCGATCTCAAGACCGAACACCCTGTCGATTTCGTCGCTGCGCGCGGTCAGCATGATCACGGGAACCTGAGACTTCGCTCGAATCCTCCTGCACACTTCGAATCCGTCGATGTCAGGCAAACCGACGTCGATGAGATAGAGGTCGGGTATGTCGTGCGCAAGTGCGTCGGTACCGCTCGAATACCTGCGGACGACCATTCCCGCCGTTGCCAGACCGGCGACGAGAGACGAAGCGATCGCATCGTCATCTTCGATCAACACGACGTCCACGTCTCCATTGTCGCCTCCGCGGCCACCGGAACACGCTTCGCCCCGACGACGCCGAAAGAATTGGACGAATCTTGGATAACCCTTGGGACCCCCTTTGCACGCCGCTCCCTACGGTTGGACCCATGAAAACCTCCCTCGCCACCACCATCTCCGTCGTCGGCGTTCTCGCCGC
>CAYXIY010000137.1:0-2395 GCA_964465475.1 uncultured Acidimicrobium sp.
GTCAGGCGACGCAGTACGGCTCGAGCCAGTCGAGCACCGCGTCGCGATACGCATACACCGACTTGTAGCGCGCGACGTCGTCGGGCAACCGTTCGACGAGCGTGCGGAGCGTGGCTGCGTGCTGCGCGCCACGCGCCACGTAGTCGGGCAACGGTTGCTGGAATCCGCGGATCGTGAACAGCACCCCTCCGGTTTCCGGGAGTCGACGCAACGTCTCGCGCTCCATGCGGATCCACAGCTGCGCCGGGTCGTCCACGAGCGGTGAGCTCGGCGACTCGGGCTGGAACAACGCGCAGTGGTCCTCGAGCGTCCAGTTGGAGCGCCAGATCGGTCGCTCCGGGCTCAGTCGACGAAGCATGGTGTCGACGGCCGCACCGATGTGCTCTGCATAGCGCGAGACGGGTCGGTGCGTGGCGAGCATGTCCGTGCCCATCTTCGAGGCGAGATTCCAACGACTCGGAGAGCACACGACACCGGCGACGAAGAGCAGCTGCTCGCCGTCGCTCGTCGTGACCGGCTTGAGCACGGTGAGGTCGTCGGGCACCATGAGCGCGGCCTCGACGAGGGCGTCGATGCCCGACGAGGCGATGGTGCGTCCGCAATAGTCGGCGACGAGCCGCGCGGCTTCTTCGGCCACGTCCTCGCCACCCGGGTGCAGGGCGACGACGTCGTCGCGTCGCGTCGCGAGCAGTTCACGCTTCATCTCGATCGTCGGCTCCCACTCGGCGTCGCGGGGCAACCAGTTCGACACGTCGAGGGCCTTTGCCCCGATGCGGTGGCGGAATTCTTCGGCGGCGACGACCGGCAACATCTCCTCCATCATCGGCATCGCCCTGAACGAGGCGAGGTCGACGGTCGGCTCCCTGTCGAAGGGAGTGAACGGATGCTGGTGGACGACGAAGGTCATTGCGCGTGGTGCGCGATCGTCAGGCGACGGTCACTTGGGCTGCATGCGAATGCCGCCGTCGACGCGAATCGTCTCGGCATTCATGTAGCTGTTCGTGACGCACTCGACGACCATCGAGGCGAGTTCCTCCGGATAGCCGAGGCGCTGCGGGAACAGCACGCCCTTTTGCAGGTTCTGCTTGAACTGCTCGCTCGCCTCGCCCTGGCCGTAGATCGGGGTGTCGATGAGTCCCGGTGCGACGGTGTTGACGCGGATGCCGACTGCGGCGAGGTCGCGCGCGATCGGCAACGTCATGCCGACGACGCCACCCTTGGACGCCGAGTACGAGGCCTGGCCGATCTGGCCGTCGAAGGCCGCGACGGAGGCGAGGTTGACGATCGCTCCGCGCTCACCGTTGGCGAGCGGCTCGCTCAGGCTGATCGCGGTGCCGACGATGCGGATGCAGTCGAAGGTGCCGACCAGGTTGATCGCGATGACCTTCTTGAACGCGTCGATGTTGGCGGCCGAGTCGTAGGTGCCGTCCTTGCCGACGGTGCGCTGCGCCCAGCCGATGCCGGCGGAGTTGACGAGTGCACGCACCGGGCCCATCGACTTGGCCATCTCGGCTGCGTTGATGATGTCCTGGGTGTTGGTGACGTCGACCTTGCAGAACGCTCCGCCCACTTCCTTGGCGAGCGCCTGGCCCTTTTCTTCCTGAATGTCGGCGACGACGACCTTGGCACCACGCTTGGCGAGCAGGCGTACGCACGCCTCGCCGATTCCCGATGCTCCACCCGTGACGATTGCACTTGCTCCGTTGAGATCCATGCCGACCACGCTACGGGGCGACCCCCGCTCAGGCAAAGCCGAGCGATGCGGCGACGGCCAAGGAATCCACGAGTTCGTTCATCGGATCCCCGTTGTGTGCCTTGACCCAGCTGAAGGTGACGTTGCCTCGCGAGCGCACCGTCTCGATGAGTGGCTCCCACAGGTCGCGGTTGGCCACCGGTTGACGCTGGGAGTTCTTCCATCCGCGTCGCATCCAGCCCTCCCACCATTTGTCCCTGAAGCAGTGCACGACGTAGGTGGAGTCGGAGACGATCTCGATGGGGACGGATGTGTCCGTAAAGTGTCGCAACGCCTCGATCACCGCGGTGATCTCCATGCGTTGGTTCGTCGAGTGCGACTCGCCGCCCGTGCCGCAGGGTTCACCCGTTGGTGAAACGGCCCACGCCCATCCGCCTGGTCCGGGATTCCCCGAACACGCACCATCGGTATAGACAACAATCACGCCCTCGATCCTTGCCGACGTGACACCAAGGTTGAGGAACCCCCGTCGAAATTCTGCGAGAATGACGCCATGATCTTCGACGGCTCGGTGCATCAACTCCCCGACACCGACCCGGGCGAGACCGCGGAGTGGCTGGATTCACTCGACGCGGTCGTCGAGACGCAGGGCAAGACCCGCGCTCGCTACCTGCTGTCGCGTCTCTTGGAGCGCGCCCGCGA
>CAYXIY010000138.1:0-2381 GCA_964465475.1 uncultured Acidimicrobium sp.
TCGAGGAAACGGCCGTCACGGGCGTTGCGGGTATCGGCCGCGACGATGCGATAGTGCGGCTGCTTGGTTTTGCCCACTCGGGTGAGGCGAAGCTTGACTGACATGGCTCGAAGGCTATCGGGGGCCGAGGTGCTGGCCCAACGCCGCGGCCAAATCCATCCCCTTGCCGCCCTTCTTGCCGCCCATACCCCCCATACGTTTCATCATCTTTTGCATCTCCATGAACTGCTTGACCAGCCGGTTCACGTCCGAGATCTGGGTGCCCGAACCCTTGGCGATGCGCGCGCGGCGCGAGCCGTTGATCAGCTCGGGCTTGGCCCGCTCCTCGGGGGTCATCGAGTAGATGATCGCCTCGGTCACCTTGACCATGTCGTCGGAGACCTCGGCGTTCTTCACTTCCTTGGGCATTCCCGGAATCATCCCCATGATCCCCGAGAGCGGCCCCATCTTTTTCACCTGTTGCAGCTGCTCGAGGAAGTCGTCCAGGGTGAACTGACCCTCGAGCATCTTGGAGGCCGCCGCCTCGGCCTGCTCGGCCTCGAACACCTTTTCTGCCTGCTCGATGAGCGTGAGCACGTCCCCCATCCCGAGGATGCGGCTCGCCATGCGATCGGGGTGGAACTGCTCGAAGGCGTCCAACTTCTCGCCGGTGGCGGCAAAGGCGATCGGCTTGCCGATCACCTCCTTCACCGACAACGCGGCACCGCCGCGCGCGTCGCCGTCCAACTTGGACAGGATCACGCCGGTGATCGCGAGCGTCTCGTCGAAGGCCTTGGCCACCGTGACCGCGTCCTGACCCGTCATCGCATCGACGACGAGGAACGTGTAGTGCGGGGACACCGCACCGGAGATCTCGGCGACCTGGCGCATCATCTCTTCGTCGATCGCCAGTCGTCCCGCGGTGTCGACGATCAACACGTCGCGACCCTTGTCGCGCGCCTCAGCGAGACCCGCGCGTGCACACTCGACCGGATCCCCGGGTTGCGAGAACACCGGCACGTTCAACTGCGTGCCGAGCACGCGCAGCTGCTCGACGGCGGCCGGTCGCTGCAGGTCGGCACCGACCAAGAGCGGGTTGCGTCCCTGACTGCGGAACCACGACGCCAACTTCGCCGCACTCGTCGTCTTTCCCGAACCCTGCAGACCCGCCATCAACACCACCGTCGGGGGCTGCGAGGCATAGGTGATCTTGAGCGTCTCGCCACCGAGCATGGCGACGAGCTCGGCGTTCACGATCTTGACGATCTGTTGGCCCGGGTCGAGGGCCTCGGAGACCTGTGCGCCGACGGCCTGCGTGCGGATGCGCTCGACGACGTTGCGCACCACCCCCACGTTCACGTCGGCCTCCAAGAGCGCGGTGCGGATCTCGCCCATCACCTCGTCCACGTCGGCCTGCGTCAGGCGGCCCTTGCCGCGCAGGCGCTTGAAGACCCCGCCGAGGCGGTCGCTCAGTGAATCGAACATGGTGCGCGCAAGGCTAGCGGCGAGGCCTCAGACGGTCTCGTCGAACAGCGCGTCGACGAACTCGTCCGAGTCGAACGCGACGAGGTCCCCGATCGTCTCGCCGAGACCGACCAACTTGACCGGGATGCCGAGCTCGGTCTCGATCGCAAACACGATCCCGCCCTTGGCCGAGCCGTCCAACTTGGTCAACACCACGCCCGTCACCTGCGTCGCATCCGCGAACTGGCGCGCCTGCACGAGACCGTTTTGTCCCGTCGTCGCGTCGATGACGAGGAGCACCTCGGTGACGCGACCCGTGCCCTTCTCGGCCACGCGACGCACCTTGCGCAACTCCTCCATCAGGTTCGTGTTGCTCTGCAGACGACCCGCGGTGTCGGCGAGCACGAGGTCGGCCCCGCGCGCACCCGCGCTCTGCACCGCATCGAAGATCACCGACGACGGATCGCCACCCTCTGCCCCGCGCACGATCTCCGCGCCCGCACGCTCGGCCCACGTCGCCAACTGCTCGCCCGCGGCAGCACGGAACGTGTCGCCCGCGGCCATCACCACGCGTCGACCCGCCGCCACCTGTTGGGCCGCGATCTTGCCGAGGCTCGTGGTCTTGCCCGCACCGTTCACGCCGACCATCAGCCAGATGTTCGGACCCTCGAGGGTCGCATCGAAGCCGAGTTCGCGGTTCGCACCCGCAAGGCGCGACTTCATCGTCGAGCGCAACGCGGTCACGACCTCGTGCGGCGTCGAGAGTTCCTTGTCCTTCACCCGTGCGCGCAACTCATCGAGCAGCGCCGTCGACACCTTCACGCCGACGTCTGCGCGCAGCAACGCCTCTTCGAGGTCGTCCCACGTGGCCTGGTCGATTCCGCCGCGACCGATGACCGATCCGATCGCACCCGACAGCGCGCCACGGGCCTTGGACA
>CAYXIY010000139.1:0-2351 GCA_964465475.1 uncultured Acidimicrobium sp.
CTCGGCAAGATCCTCGGACACCTCCGCGACGCCTACTGCCGCACCATCGGCATCGAGTACATGCACATCCACTCGACCGAAGAGCAGCGCTGGATCCAGGAGCGCGTCGAGGGCCACGGCGTCGGTGACTACACCGTCAACAAGCGCCGCATCCTCGAGCGCCTGAACGCCGCGGAGGCCTTCGAGCGGTTCCTCGCCACGAAGTACGTCGGCACCAAGCGCTTCGGCCTCGAGGGCGCGGAGTCCGCGATCCCGATCCTCGACACCATCCTCACGGCGGCAGCGGATTCGAAGATGGACGGCGCGGTGCTCGGCATGGCCCACCGCGGACGCCTGAACGTGCTCGGCAACGTGATGGGCAAGAGCTACGACCAGATCTTCCACGAGTTCGAGGGACACATCGACCCGTCCTCGGTGCAGGGCTCCGGCGACGTGAAGTACCACCTCGGGGCCAAGGGCACCTTCGAGGCGCCGTCCGGTGCACGACTCGCCATCGAGATGTCGGCGAACCCGAGCCACCTCGAGACCGTGGACCCCGTCGTGTTGGGCATGGTGCGCGCGGCCCAGGACCGCATCGACCCGCCGCTTGCGTACTCGGTTTTGCCACTGCTCATCCACGGGGATGCGGCCTTTGCCGGCCAGGGAGTCGTGGCCGAGTGCCTCGCGATGAGCGACACGAGCGGCTATCGCGTCGGCGGCACCATCCACCTGATCATCAACAACCAGATCGGCTTCACCACCGCGCCCGAATACGCGCGGTCCTCGAAGTATTCGAGCGACGTCGCCAAGACCGTCCAGGCGCCGATCTTCCACGTCAACGGAGACGACCCCGAGGCCTGCGTGCGCGTGGCCAAGATGGCCTTCGACTACCGCGCGCGGTTCCACAAGGACGTCGTCATCGACATGATCTGTTACCGCCGCCACGGCCACAACGAAGGCGACGACCCGAGCTACACCCAGCCGCTCATGTACAAGGCGATCGCCGAGCGTCGCAGCGTGCGCAAGCTCTACGTCGAGACCCTCGTCAAGCGCGGCGACATCACCGTCGAGGAAGCCGAGACCGCGCTCAACGACTTCAACTCCAAGTTGCAGGGCGCCCTCGATGAGACCCGCGCGTCGGCCCCCGAGAACATCCGCGTCCCGCGACCCCCGGCACCGATCGGCGTGTTGCCGCACGTGGCGACCGGCGTCGAGCGCGGCGTGCTGGATCGCATCTTCCACCACCTCACCGACTATCCGGCCGGCTTTGCCCCGCACCCCAAGCTCGTCAAGCAGTTCGAGCTTCGCGCCCAGCAATACGCCAAGGACGCCGACGTCGACTGGGCGACCGCAGAGGCGATGGCCATCGGCTCGCTCGTGCTCGAAGGCACGCCCGTGCGACTCGTCGGCGAAGACACCCGCCGCGGCACGTTCAGCCAGCGCCACTCGACGCTCGTGGACTACAACAACGAATCGCGTTGGGTTCCGCTCAACACACTCGAGGGCACCAAGGCCCGCTTCTGGGTGTATGACTCGCTCTTGTCGGAATACGCCGCCGTCGGATTCGAATACGGCTATGCCCAGGCCAACCACGACGCACTCGTGATGTGGGAGGCCCAGTTCGGCGACTTCGTCAACGGCGCCCAGGTGATCATCGACCAATACCTCGTCGCCGCCGAGGACAAGTGGGGCCAGCAGAACGGCGTCGTGCTCCTCCTGCCGCACGGCTTCGAGGGCCAGGGACCGGAGCACTCCTCGGCGCGCATGGAGCGCTTCTTGCAGCTGTGCGCAGAGGACAACATCCAGGTCTGTTACCCGACGACGGCCGCCCAGTACTTCCACATGCTGCGCCGCCAGGTGCGCCGCGACGTGCGCAAGCCGCTCGTCGTGATGACCCCCAAGCAGCCGCTGCGCATGAAGGAGTCGCGCTCCAAGGTCGACGAGCTCACCCGCGGCAGCTTCGAAGAGGTCCTCGACGATCCGTACGTCACCGACAGAAACGCCGTCACCCGCGTCGTCGTGTGCTCCGGCAAGGTCGCCTGGGACGCGATGGCCGAGCGCACCAAGAAGAACGCACCGGTCGCCGTCGTGCGCGTCGAACAGCTCTATCCCTTCCCGCACGTTCGCCTGCACGAGATCCTCGCCAGCTACCCGAACGCCAAGCAGGTCGTCTGGCTGCAAGAAGAGCCGATCAACATGGGCGCCTGGCGCTTCGTGGACGCCATCATGTGGCGCATCAAGAACGACGGCTACGACTGGCGCTGCGTCGCGCGCGTCGAATCCGGCAGCCCGGCGACCGGCTCCAAGGCGATCCACGACCAGGAACTCGCCGAGTTGATGGAGCAGACCTTCCAGGCTTGGTGAGCGCGGCA
>CAYXIY010000140.1:0-2344 GCA_964465475.1 uncultured Acidimicrobium sp.
CTCGGCAAGGCGATCGCCATGGACGAGGGTCTCCGCTTCGCAATCCGCGAAGGTGGCCGCACCGTGGGCGCAGGCCGCGTCACCAAGATCATCAAGTGACGAACTGACTGGCTGATTTCATGTCCTCAAGCATTCGCATCCGTCTCAAGGCGTTCGACCACCAGATCATCGACGAGTCTTCGAAGAAGATCGTCGAGACGGTGGCTCGAACCAATGCGACGGTTCGTGGACCGATCCCGTTGCCGACCGACAACCACCGTTACACGGTGATTCGCGGACCGCACGTGGACAAGGACTCGCGCGAGCACTTCGAGATGCGCATCCACAAGCGCCTCATCGACATCGTCGAGCCCAACGCCAAGACCATCGACTCGCTGCAGCGCATCGAGTTGCCGGCTGGCGTGGACATCGAAATCAAGCTGCAGAACAGCTAGGGACGTTTGGCGCGCGACGCGCGCTCGTGCAGCAAACACTGCATGTGCGCGACGTCCAGCCATCGACCGAACTTCCGTCCGATCTCGCGTTCGATGCCGACGAGGCCGAACCCGCACGACTCGTGCAAGCCCCGCGACGAGGCACTCGACGCTTCGATGCGTGCGATCACGCTGTGGAAGCCTGAGGCCTCCGCCTGGTCGAGGAGCGTCGTGAGAAGCAATCGACCGATGCCGTTTCGACCGAGTGAGCGGTCCACGTACACGGAGTCTTCGACCGTCGTCTTGTAGGCGGCGCGATCCTTGTACTCACTGAGAGCACCGAACCCGACGACGACGTCGTTCGCATCGACGGCGACGATCGCGCTGAACGCACCGCTGCGTGCGGCGATCCATTGCCGTTGAGCGTCGAGCGTGCGGGGGACGAGGTCGAACGTCGACGTCTCGAACTCGACCTCGTGGTTGTAGATCGTGCGGATCGCCTCCGCGTCGGCCTCGCGGGCCTGGCGAATCCGGTAGGTCGTCGACGGCGGCACGCCAGTGACAGTAGTCGCAGGTGCGTTTTCGCCCGCGAACTTCCAAGTTTTGGACAAGAATTTGCCAAGAACGGCGTGTTCGCCGAGCGTGACGTCGTCGTGAAACGCTAGACACATAGACATGTCCAACTGGTACGAACAACCCACTGAGACACCTTCGTTGGCAGACGCCGAGACGGCACCGCAGTCCTCGAGCCCGATGCCACCCCCTCCGCCACCCGTTCAGTCGACAACGCGGCGTCGCCCCGGGATCGTCGTCCTTGCACTCGTCGTCGGTTTCCTCGGCGGCATCGGTGGAGCGATCGTCGCGAGCGAGCTCGATCTTGGATCGTCGTCGACGAAGTCGTCGAACGCTCCCGTGCAACTGAGCGAGGTCGATCCGAACGATCCCTCGATCGGAGACACCGTCATCGCCCAGGTCGCCAACGTGCTCGCCGACAGCGTCGTGACGATTTCTTCGGTGATCGACAACGGAGCGGAGTCGGGTGAGGCGACCGGCACCGGTGTCGTGCTCACCGCGGACGGAGAGATCCTGACCAACGCTCACGTCGTCGACGGCGCGAGCGAGGTGCGCGTGCGCTTCGCTGGTGAGACCGAGCCGCGCACCGCACAAGTGATCGCAAGTGAGATCGGCAACGACCTCGCGCTGCTCAAGATCGATGCGACGGGCCTCAAGCCCGTCACGTTTGCTCAGCCCGACACCGTGCGCGTCGGTGACACCGTGGTGGCGATCGGATATGCACTCGCCCTCGACGGCGGACCGACGGTCACCTCGGGCATCATCTCGGCATTGAAGCGCACGATCGTCACCGACTCTGGCGCGCTCAACGGACTCATCCAGACCGACGCACCGATCTCCTCGGGCAACTCGGGTGGTCCGCTCGTCAACCTGCGCGGCGAGGTGGTGGGCATCAACACCGCCGTGGCTCGCGGAGACGCGATGTCGGCGGCCAACAACGTCGGATTCTCGATCGGGGTCGAGGAGGTGCTGCGGGTCGTCGAACAGCTGCGCGCCCAGGCCTCGGGAACCACCCGCAAGGAGGGCTACCTCGGGGTCGGCCTCGAGGGCCGCACGGACGGGGGCCAAGGAGCCATCATCACCGAGGTCGAGCCGGACAGCCCGGCCGACGTGGCGGGGATCAAGGTCGACGACGTGGTCCTGTCGGTCAACGGGGAGCCCATTACCGGCCAGGCCGGCCTAGTGGCGGCGATCCGGGACCGGTCCCCGGGGGACTCCGTGGACATCGAGATCTTGAGGGGTGGGGAGCGGATTTCCGTGACCGCCACCCTGGTCGCCAGACCCTCGGAATAGCCCGATTTTGGGCGGGTGGGAGCCCGAAATCCCACCGCTAGCATGACGTCTCCGTCTTGACGGCT
>CAYXIY010000141.1:0-2316 GCA_964465475.1 uncultured Acidimicrobium sp.
GCCCAGGGCTATGGCTCGCTTGGGCTCATGACCTCCGTGCTCACCACGCCGGACGGTCGTGTCATGGAGTCGGAGGCCGCGCACGGCACGGTGACCCGCCACTATCGCGACCACCAGGCGGGCAAGAAGACCTCGACCAACCCGATCGCCTCGATCTTTGCCTGGACCCGTGGTCTCGAGCACCGCGGCAAGCTCGACAACACACCGGACGTGGTGAACTTCGCCCGCACGGTGGAGAAGGTGTGCGTCGAGGCCGTCGAGGGTGGCGAGATGACCAAGGACCTGTCGCTCCTCATCGGTGGCGAGTCGGCACCGTGGCAGACGACCGAGCAGTTCCTCGAGACGCTCGACCGTCGACTCCAAGTCGCGATGGGCAAGTAGCCGTCCGATGAAGGCGGTCGTGTTGCGCAGCCACGGCGGCCCGGAGGTGCTTGGCATCGAGGACGCCCCGGTTCCGCAGTTCGGCTCGCAGGAGATCCTCGTGCGCGTGCGTGCGACCGCGGTCAATCGAGCAGACGTGCTGCATCGCATGGGGCTCTATCCCGATCCGTTCCCCGGCCCGCTCGACATCCCGGGCATGGAGTACTCGGGTGTCGTCGAGGCGTGCGGAGACGCAGTGCGCACGTGGCGCGTCGGTGACGAAGTGATGGGGATCGTCAGTGGCGCAAGCTACGCCGAACGCCTCGTCGTCCATGAGCGACAGGCGATGCGCATCCCATCCACCGTGTCGCTGGCGGATGCGGCCGCAATCCCCGAGGTCTTCCTCACCGCCTGGGACGCTCTCGTCGTCCAAGGTGGTCTCACGAGCGGCAGGTGGGCACTCGTGCATGCCGCCGCATCGGGGGTGGGCACCGCGGCCGTGCAGATCGCCCGCGCCATCGGAGCACACGTCGTGGCCACGTGTTCGGCCGGCAAGGTCGAGGCGGTGAGGGCGCTTGGTGCGGACGTTGTCGTCGACTATGCGAGCGAAGACTTCGTGCACGCCGCCGCATCGGCGACGGGTGGCCGTGGTGTCGACGTCGTGCTCGACGTGATCGGCGGCGGCTACCTCGATCGCAACGTGGCGGCGCTTGCGCTCAAAGGCCACATCGTGCAGGTCGGCGTCATGGGAGGCGGCAAGGTCGAGTTCAACCTCGCCGCTCTGATGCCAAAGCGCGCGAGCCTCACCGGCACGGTGTTGCGTGCCCGCCCGCTGGAGGAAAAGATCGCCCTTGCCCAGCGTTTCTCAGCCGAGATGATCCCGCTCTTTGAGTCCGGCCGACTCGTCCCGGTGATCGACTGCCGATTCCCGCTCGAGCACATCGCAGACGCGCATCGGCACATGGAGGCCAACGCGAACGTCGGCAAGATCGTGATCGACGTCGCGAACTAGCGCTTGGTGATCGGCACGTAGAGGCGCTCGTCGACGCCGGTGTACCACTGGCGAGGGCGGCTGATCTTTTGTTCCTTGTCCTTCAGCAGCTCCGACATGTGCGCGAGCCAGCCGACCGTGCGGGGGATGGCGAAGAGCACGGTGAACATCTCGACCGGGAAGCCGAGGGCCTGATAGATGAGGCCCGAGTAGAAGTCGACGTTCGGATACAGCTTGCGGCTGATGAAGTACTCGTCGTTGAGCGCGACCTTCTCCAACTCGAGCGCGATGTCGAGGAGCGGGTTCTTGCCCGTCACTTCGAACACCTCGTACGCGGTCTTCTTGATGATGGTGGCGCGTGGGTCGAAGTTCTTGTAGACGCGATGTCCGAAGCCCATGAGCTTGGCGTCCCCGTCCTTGACCTTCTTGATGAACGCCGGCACGTTGTTCACGTTGCCGATCTCGGTCAGCATGCGCACGACCGCCTCGTTCGCTCCGCCGTGCAGCGGACCGTAGAGGGCGGCCGCAGCGGCGGCGACGCTCGAATACGGGTCGGCGTTCGCACTCGCCACGACGCGCATCGTGGTGGTTCCACAGTTCTGCTCGTGGTCGGCGTGCAGGATGAACAACACGTCCATCGCTCGGGCGAGCGTCGGATCGACGCGGTAGTCGTCACCGATGCGATACATCATGTTGAGGAAGTTCTGCGCGTAGTTCATCGAGTTGTTCGGCAACACGAAGGGCAGACCCTTGGAGAAGCGGTAGGTCATCGCCGCGATCGTCGGAACCTTGGCGACGAGCCGCAGGATCTGCTTGTTCAGCGCGTCCTCGTCGAAGATGCGCTTGGCGGAGTTGTAGAAGGTGCCGAGGGCGGCGACCGCCGAGATGAACATGCCCATCGGGTGGGCGTCGTAGTGGAAGCCGTCCACGAAGCGCTTGCGCATGTTCTCGTGGATCATCGTGTG
>CAYXIY010000142.1:0-2302 GCA_964465475.1 uncultured Acidimicrobium sp.
CTAGAAGCGCGCCGGCATCCGCTTGATGCCGTTGATGAAGTTGCTCTGCAGGTAGGCGGGCTCGCCCGTGATCTCAAGGTTCGGGAGGCGTCGACGGATCTCGTCGAACATCACCGCGATCTCGCGTCGGGCGAGGTTCGCCCCCAGACAGAAGTGCGGGCCACCGGCTCCGAAGCCGATCTGTGCGGGTTGCGCCACGCGGGACAGGTCGAAGCGATACGGGTCGGTGTAGACGTCTTCGTCACGGTTGCCCGAGTTGTACCACATCACGACTTTCTCGCCTTCGGCGATCTTTTGGCCGCGAATCTCGGTGTCGCGCGTCGCGGTGCGGCGGAAGTGGATGACGGGGGAGGCGTAGCGCACGATCTCTTCGACTGCGTTCCTCGTGCCGGCCTCGAAGTCGGAGAACCACGCGCGCTTCTGGTCGGGGTTCTTCGTCAGCTGCATCATGCCGTGGCTGATCGCGTTGCGGGTGGTCTCGTTGCCGGCGACGACGAGGAGGATGAAGAAGCTGCCGAACTCCTGGGAGCTCATGCGGTCGCCGTCGACGATCGCGTTCATCATCACCGAGGTCAGGTCGTCGGTCGGGTTCTTCAGTCGGTCCTCGCCGAGAGCTTGGGCATAGGCATAGATCTCGAGGGCGACCTTGATCAGGTTCTCGAGCGTGCCGCCGAAGTCGGGGTCGCCCGCACCCAAGATCACGTTCGTCCACTCGAGGATCTGTCGCTCGTCGGACTCGGGGATGCCCATCATCTCGCAGATGATCTGGAGGGGAAAGGGTGCGGCGATCGCGTCCACGAAGTCGAACTCGCGACCGGAGTGTTCCTCGATCACGCGGTCGACGATGGTGCGCGCCTTGTTGCGCACGTATTCCTCGACCCGGCCGATCTCTTTCGGGGTGAAGCCCTTCGAGACGATCGTGCGCAGGCGCACGTGCTTCGGGTCGTCCATCGAGATCATCGAGCCGAAGAACTCGTTCAACTCGACCGTGAGGTCCGGGATGTTGGTCCCGCGACCGGAACAGAACAGGTCGGGGTTGCGGCTCACGTGCCAGATGTCGTCGTGCTTGGTGAGCGCCCAGTAGCCGGGGCCGACGGGGAAGTTCTGGAGGGGGATCTCGGGGAAGAACTTGATCGGTGCCTCGCGGCGCAGGGTGGCGAAGGTGGATTCGCGGACCTCGCGTGGAGCCTTCCAGAACTCGGGATCGGAGATGTTGATCGAGTCCACGTCCACTGGGGAGAGCTGCATGGCCAAATGGTACCGTTCTCCGTGTACACGCCTGAGATCGAACGGAGAGTCCAATGACCGAAGCAGTGATCGTCGCAACCGCCCGCAGCCCGATCGGGCGCGCGAACAAGGGCTCGCTCGTCGAGATGCGCCCGGACGACATGACGGCACAGATCGTCAAGGCGTTGATGGCCAAGGTGCCCCAGGTCAAGGGCAGCGACGTCGAGGACCTCATGCTCGGCATCGGCCAGCCCGCAGGTGAGGGTGGCTTCAACATCGCGCGTGTGGTCGCGATCCTCGCGGGTCTCGACGACGTCCCCGGCGTCACCGTCAACCGCTACTGCTCCTCGAGCCTCCAGACCATCCGCATGGCCGCACACGCGATCAAGGCGGGCGAGGGCGACTGCTTCATCGCCGCGGGCGTCGAGACCGTGAGCCGCTACATGAGTGGCGCGAGCGACACCGCACCGAACCCGGTGTTCAAGACTCCGGGCGAGCGCACCAAGTTGCGCGCCGGTGGCGGCCAGCCGAACTGGACCGCACCGCAGGGTCTGCCCGACTACTACATCGCGATGGGTCAGACGGCAGAAAACGTGCGCGAGATCGAGGGCGTCACGCGCCAGGAGATGGACGAGTGGGGCGCACGCTCCCAGCAGCGCGCGGTGGCGAACCAGAACAACGGATTCTTCGAGCGCGAGATCACTCCGCTCACGTTGCCGAACGGCACGGTCGTGTCCAAGGACGACGGCCCACGCGACGGCACGACGGTCGAGGGTCTCGCCGGTCTCAAGCCGGCGTTCCGTCCCGATGGCCAGATCACCGCGGGCAACGCATGCCCGTTGAACGACGGCGCTGCCGCAGTGATGGTCATGAGCGACACGAAGGCCAAGCAGCTCGGCCTCACGCCGCTCGCACGCATCGTGTCGTCCGGCGTGTCGGGTCTCAACCCTGAGATCATGGGTCTCGGTCCGATCGAGGCATGCCGCCAGGCGATGAAGCGCGCGGGCATGACGATCAACGACATCGACTTGGTCGAGATCAACGAGGCCTTCGCGGCCCAGGTGATCCCGTCGGC
>CAYXIY010000143.1:0-2301 GCA_964465475.1 uncultured Acidimicrobium sp.
CCATTTCACTTGGGGCGTGTCTTCAGCCCAGGCCATCGACAACCCCACCACTGACGTCCATGTTGCATTCCATGCGGTGCACCTCTTCGTGCGCATCGTGCGGGCAACGTGCATTGCGATCTTCATCAGCGTCGCCGGCCTGACGATCCTCCTCGCCGCCATCTCGACCACGGCAAATGGGGCAACTCTGCCAGTACTCGGGCACGGCCTTCTCGTCGTCAAGTCCGGATCGATGAGCCCGTCGTTCAACGCCGGCGATGCCGTCTTGGTGCGCCGTCTACCGCAGCCCCGGACAGCCGCCCTTGAGCCCGGAACCATCGTCACCTTCGCATCCCCAGAGAACGATGGGCTCCTCATCACCCATCGCATCGTCGAGGTCCGCACGTTGAGCCACGCCAGTCCGGCATACGTGACGAAAGGTGATGCGAACGAGGCGCCCGATGCGACGATCCTCACCGCCGACCGTCTGGTCGGCGTCGTATCGACCCACCTACCACGTGGTGGCTATGCGCTGTATGCGCTCCAGCGTCCCCAGATTCTTGCGATGGTCTTCGTCGCCCTCCTGCTCGCGCAGGCCGCGGTGATGGCCACTCGCATGACAGTTCCCCCAACAGAAAGAGGAAAGCATGAAAAGCATCAATAAATCCATGTTCAGCATCGGAGGCGGGCTCCTTGCCCTCGCCGCTGCTGGAGCCCTGACGATCGGCGCAACAATGTCGCTCTTCAGTGCATCAGCGTCGAGTTCAGCGAACTCGTTTGCGACCGGAACCGTGGCCATCGGCCTCGGTGACTCGGCGAGCGTGACGTGCAACGTGACCGAGATGAGTCCGGGAGACTCCTCGACCGGTTCGGCGACGGGTTCCAAGACCCTCGATGCCTGCACCTACAACGTGAAGTACACGGGATCCCTGCCCGCGTGGCTCGCCGTTGACGTCGCAGTCAACTCGACCGGCACGAACCTCTACACCGCCGGGGCGACCGGGCTCCAGTTCTACGTGAAGAACGGCTCGACGAGCGTCATCGATGGCGTGAACTACAAGACCGTCGGCGGAACGAACACGCCCGTCACGTCGGGCGTCGCGGTGCAGAACATCCTGCTGAACGACACCCCGGTGCAGGGACCAAACGCGAGGAGCTTCGACATCAACTACCTGTTGCCGCTCCTCGCCGCGAACGCGCTGCAGGGTGGCTCGACGTCGATCCAGTTGACCTTCCACGCAGTGCAGAGTGCCAACCAGCCGATCGGGTCGTGCGTCGCCGGTCGTCAGTGCAACACCATCACCTGGAGCTGATCGGACGGTGAGGACGGCGGGAGGATTGGCGGTAGTCGGATTGCTCGCACTCTCGACCCACATGAACGTGTCGGTCGCCGAGACGAGTTCACTCTTCTCCGCCACCTCCTCGTCGTCGTCCTCGTCGTTCACTGGCGCCACCTTCACCCCGAAGGTGGCGCCAGTGGTCACTCCCGTCGTCACTGCGCGATCGCTCTCGCTCAGCTGGCCGCAAGTCACGAGCGCCAAACCCGTCGCCTACACCGTCACCCGAACTGGCCCACCCGGGACCACCACCCAGGTCTGTACCGGTCAGAACACGCCGAGCGTGTTACAAGGAATCGCTCGATGCATCGACACGACGGCGGTGTCGGGGGTCTCGTACACCTACACCGAACAACCGACACTCGACATCGCAAACTCGACCCCGTGGTCGCTCCCGGTGAGTTCCCCGAGCACGTCGGTCACCGCACCACGGCTCACCTACGTCGACAGCGGACCAGACGTGTCGAGCATCGGCCCCGTCGTCTCCGTGCCATATCCAGCGAGCACCGAGATTGGCGACCTGTTGATCCTGATCGCCATCTGCAGCGTGAACAAAGCCCCTGCACTTCCAGCGGGATGGACCCAGGCAGTCAGTCGCGGCATTTCGGGTTCGTCCAACCTCTATCTCCTCGTCGCGTGGCGCGTTGCCGACGGATCCACCTCGGTGTCGCTTGACCCGCGCTCGAACGGTTCGGGCACCAGTGCCCGCATCTTGAACTATGGGCGGTTTCAGGGCAACGTTGCGAACCCCGTCGTCGCTACGAGCTCGGCGGTGAGCGGCTCGGCGCCCGCAGCCGCAACAGTCACGCCATCCCCCAACGTCGTCACCACTGCATCGAATGCGACCGTCATCTCGATCGTCGCACTGAGTGCGGCAAATTCACCCACGATGACGACACCACAGTCGTTCACCCAGCGCCTGTCCCTGAACCTCTTTCCGGGCTCGGGCGCTCTCGGCCTCGGCGTCGCCGACGCGACCGTACTT
>CAYXIY010000144.1:0-2290 GCA_964465475.1 uncultured Acidimicrobium sp.
CACTCGCACGCGCGGCACGAAGCGGCTCTTGCGATACATGTCCCAGACCCACGCATCCGTGAGGGTGACCTCGACGATCGGGCGCGGGCCCTCGGAGACGACCTTCACGTCGACGTTGTTGGCGAGATAAAAACGCCGATCGGTCTCGACGGCGTAACGGAACATCGACACGACGTCCTGATACTCCTGGGCGAGTTGCAGCTCGCGTTCGGCTTCGAAGTTGTCGAGGTCGTCGGTGTTCAAGTGGTGCCGATTGACCGCGGTCGACTTACTGGTCTTCGCGCTTTTCGCGCACCTTGGCCGACTTGCCCTTGCGTGCGCGCAGGTAGTTCAGCTTGGCGCGACGGACGTCTCCGCGCTTGACCATCTCGAGCTTGGCGACCGACGGGCTGTGGAACGGGAAGGTGCGCTCGACTCCCACGCCGTAGGACAGCTTGCGCACGGTGTAGGACTCGGAGATGCCCGAGCCGGTGATCGCCACGACGTTGCCCTGGAACAC
This sequence comes from uncultured Acidimicrobium sp., assembly GCA_964465475.1. GTDB lineage: Bacteria > Actinomycetota > Acidimicrobiia > Acidimicrobiales > Ilumatobacteraceae > UBA3006. Next base: position 500 of record CAYXIY010000144.1, read on the forward strand.
CTGGACGCGCTCCTTGCCGCCTTCGACGACGCGCACGTGGACCTTGACCTCGTCTCCTGGGCGGATGTCGGGCAGGTCGGTTCGCTTGTATTGGTTGTCGACGATGTCGGTGGTCTTCATCTGGAGTCCTTGGGTGGTGGGTTTTGGCGAGGCACAAACCCGTCAAATGGTGAAGGTAGAAGGATACGGCAGTGGTGGGAACTTCTCCAACAGGTCCTTTTCCGCCTCGGTCAAGCCCCCGCGGGCCTCGATCAGGTCGGGTCGGCGCGCGATCGTGCGATGCAGGGCCTGGGCGAGGCGGAATCGTTCGATCTTGGCATGGTCCCCCGAGCGCAACACCTCGGGGACATCCCATCCTCGAAAGCTCGCCGGTCGGGTGAACTGGGGTTCTTCGAGCAGACCCGATGCACCGAAGCTCTCGGTGACCGGCGAGACCGAATTGCCCATCACGCCGGGAACGAGCCGCGTGACGGCCTCGATCACGAGACACGCGGCGACCTCGCCACCGGCGAGCACGACGTCGCCGACGGAGATCTCCTCGTCCACGAGGTGTTCACGGATGCGGTGGTCGACGCCCTCGTAACGACCGCACAGCAGGCTGAAGCCCTCGAGTTCGCTCAAGCGGTTGGCGAAGGCCTGGTCGAACCTGCGTCCACCCGGTGAGAGCAAGAACAGCGGCCGCGGCGCACCGGAGCGCTCGAAGGAATCGAAGATCGGCTGCGGCGTCATCACCATCCCCGCCCCACCACCGAAGGGCGCGTCGTCGACCGAGTGGTGCACGTCGCTCGTGTGCTCGCGCAGGTCGTGACACGTGAGGTTCACGAGCCCCTCGTTGCGCGCCCGACCGAGCAGGCTCTCCGAACAAAAACCGTCGACGAGGCTCGGAAAGATCGTGAACACGTCGATGCGCATCAGTCGTCCCCCAGATCGAAGAGCCCCTCGGGCGGATCGATGGTCACGACGCCCGAGTCGTGCGAGACGACGAACACGCTCGGCACGAGCGCACCGGAGTCGAGCTCGAGGATCGGATGTGCGGGGTTGTCGATCACCGCGACGCAGGTGCCGTGCGCGGTGCCATCCACGCCGACGACGCGAGCACCGATCAGCTCGTGCACCCACACGACGCTCGGATCGCTGATCGGCTCGCCGTAGACGTCGGCGTTCGTCATCTGTTCCACCACGTTGCGGTCGTCCACGCCGACCAAGGTGACGAGGTGGCGGTCGGTCGAGCGCTTGGCCGAGGCGATCTCGCGCCATGCGCCGCGAATCCACAGCTTGGCACCGACCTTGGTGCGCTCGGGATGGTCGGAGAAAAAGTCGACGTACATCTCACCGCGCACGCCGTGTGGTCGACCGACGCGGCCGACGTGCAGACAACCCTGCGGAGGGTTCGGTTCAGTCGTCGACGAAGTCGACATCGACGTCCACTCCGTCGCGTGTCGCTGCGGCACGCACCACGGTGCGGATGCTCATCGCAGTACGTCCGCGACGACCGATGACGCGGCCGAGGTCGCCTTCGCCAACTCGTACTTCCAACACGATCTTGTCGCCGTCGGGGAATCCTTCGACCTTGACGGCCTCCGGGTCATCGACGATCGAGCGCACGACGTGCGTGAGCACGGCGGTGGCCACGGGGGCGGGAACGAGGTTCGCGGTCTCTGACACGGGCTACTTGGACGACTTGGTCGTCTTGGTGGCCATGAACTCCGACCAGGCGCCGGAGATCTCGAGGAGCTTCTTCACGCGCTCGCTCGGCAGTGCACCCTGCTTCAGCCACTTGATGGCCTTGGC
>CAYXIY010000145.1:0-2259 GCA_964465475.1 uncultured Acidimicrobium sp.
ACCTCAAGTTTCATGAAGTTGCCGTCGATCATCACGCTCACGTTGTAGAGATCTTGTCCGGTGGCCGGCGCGTCGCGGCGTCCGGCAAATTGCTCGTTCACGGTGTGGGAAATCCGCTCAAGTGACGAGGTGAAGTTGTCTGGCATCGAGACCTCCATGTCATTGATGTCCACTTCGATGTGTGCGCCACGAATGTGACTGTGGCACAGGTCGTGCTGTGGCTGTCAAGGACCTGTGGCAGGGTCGTAGTTCTCGGCCCCTCGCCAACTAGCGTTGGGTTCCCATGGCTCGCGAAAAGATCTATACCCGAGCGGGCGACGATGGCACCACGGGCCTGTTCTATGGCGGCCGGGTCGGCAAGGATTCTGCACTCCCGCGTGCCTATGGCGCCGTCGACGAGGCCCAGGCGATCCTCGGCCTCGTGCGCGCCGAGGCGGGCAAGGGGACCGAGCTGGATGACATCCTCGTGCACATCTGTCGCGACCTGTGGGTCCTGATGGCGGAGTTGGCGACGCTCCCCGAGAATCGCGTCAAGTTGGTCGACGGCAAGTCTCGCGTCACGGCCGAGATGGTGGAAAAGCTCGAGCACATGATCGACTCACTCGACGAACGCTTCACGCCCCCGACCGACTTCGTCGTGCCGGGGCAGAACAAGGTGTCGGCACTGCTCGACGTCGGTCGCACCGTCGCGCGTCGCGCCGAGCGCCACTCGCTCGCCGCGGCTCCGCCCCCGTCGCAGGCATGCCCGTATCTCAATCGTCTGTCAGACTTGCTGTGGACGTTGGCTCGCTGGCAAGAGGGTGTGTCGCTGCCCGTCAAGGACGTGAAGTAAGCACGAAGAAGAAAGGACATCACATGTCGTATTCAGTTTCCGCAAAGGTCCCAGCCGGCACCGCCGCGATCGGCGTGCCGGTCGCATCCGAAGGTGCGCTGCCGAAGGGTGTCGGTCTGTCCCGCGCCACGCTCGAGACGCTCGGGTTCACCGGCAAGCTCGGCCAGACCTATGTCGTTCCCGCCGACAAGGGGCCCGTCACGATCCTGGTCGGCGTCGGCGAGACGAACACGCTCGACGTCACTGGCTTGCGCAAGGCGGCGGCATCGCTGTCGCGTGCCGCACTGGCGTATCCAACGCTCGCCACCGAGCTCGCCAACGTCGGTCGCATTGACCGCAAGCTTGCCGCACAGGCGGTCGTCGAGGGAATCGCGCTCGCACATCACCGTTACACCGACCTGAAGACGGTCGACAAGAAGGCACCGAAGTTGTCCTCCGTGACCCTCGTGGGCACCGGTGCTGCATTGCAGGCCGGCGTGAAGCGCGGTGTCGTCACGGCGACGGCGACGAACATGGCACGCGACTTCGCCAACATGCCGCCGGCATATCTCACCGCACGCATCTTCGCCGACAAGGCGGTCGAGATCGCGGGACGCAGCGGTCTCAAGGTCGAGGTGTTCAACAAGGACCAGTTGATCGCGATGGGCTGCGGTGGCATCGTCGGCGTGAACCGCGGAAGTGCGGAGCCACCGCGCATGGTGCGCCTGACCTACAAGCCGACGGGTGGCAAGGGCAAGCCGCACCTGATCATGGTCGGCAAGGGCGTGATGTACGACTCGGGTGGCATCTCGCTGAAGCCGTCGGATCCGTCGCACGCGATGATGAAGGGTGACATGAGCGGAGCCGCCGCCGTGCTCGCCACGATGAGTTCGTTGAAGGCGCTCGGATGCACGAACAACGTCACCGGCTACCTCATGTGCACCGACAACCTGCCGTCGGGTTCCGCGATGGCGATGGGCGACGTGCTCACGATGCGCAACGGCAAGACCGTCGAGATCCACAACACCGACGCCGAGGGTCGACTGATCCTCGCCGACGGGCTGTCGCTCGCCGTCGAGCAGAAGCCCGACGCAGTCCTCGACATCTGCACCCTCACTGGGGCGATGGCGCGCGCACTCGGCAGCGGCATGGCGGGCGTGCTCGGCAACAACCAGAAGTTCGTCGACCAGTTGCTTGCCTCGGCGGAGCGCACCGCGGACAAGCTGTGGCAGATGCCCCTCGAGCGCGAGTATCGCTCGGCGCTCGACAGCTACGTCGCCGACATGAAGAACGTCGGTGGCGAGGCCGGTGCGATCACCGCAGCGCTCTTCCTCGAGGAGTTCGTCGGGTCGACGCCGTGGGCACACATCGACATCGCCGGCCCGATGTGGTCGGACGCCGACAGCGGCTGGCTGCAAAAGGGAATGACCGGTTACGGCACCCGACTG
>CAYXIY010000146.1:0-2234 GCA_964465475.1 uncultured Acidimicrobium sp.
GCTACATGGTCCCCGCGGTCACTCCTGCACCACCGTCGATCACGTAGGTCTCACCTGTGATCCACGACGCGAGGTCGCTCGCGAGGAACGCGACCAGGTTGGCGATGTCCTGGGGTTGACCGAGCCGCTTCGTCGGGAGTCGCTTGGCGAGGGTGTCGCCGAAGTTGTCGACGAGCATCTGGGCAAAGTCGGTGACGATGAGTCCCGGGGCGACACCGACGACTCGAGTCTCGCCGAGCTCACCGGCAAGCTGTCTCGTCATGTGGATGATCGCGGCCTTCGTCAGGTTGTAGACGCCGAGACTTGCCTCGGTGCGAAGCCCACCAATCGAGGCGATGTTGACGATTACTCCGGGGTGGTCCTTCATCCACTGCGACCAAACTTGCTGGGTCCAGAACACCGGTCCACGAAGGTTGACTTGGAACGTCTTGTCGTAACGCGAAGGATCGACGTCCATCATCGGGCCCGCGTAGGGATTCGTCGCCGCGTTGTTCACGAAGACGTCGAGCGAACCGAAGCGTGTGATCGTCTTCTCGACGACGGATGCCGCCGAGTCGATGTCGCCTGTGTTGGCGGCGATGAAATCGATGTTGCCGCCGATCTCAGCGGCCGTTTCACGCAACGAGTCTTCCTTGCGTGACACGATCATCACGTTCGCACCACATCGGACGAAGGTCGATGCAATCGCCTTGCCAATCCCTCGCGATCCGCCGGTGACGAGTGCGGTCTTGCCCGCTAGTGAGATGTCCATGCCCGCGACCTTAGCGGTCAGGCGGAAACGTTCGTGACGCGGACACGCTGGATGCGGCGGCCGTCCAACGTCGCAACGGCAAACCGCCAACCGTTCCAATCGACGGAGTCCCCGGCCACGGGAACCTTTCCGAGCTCGCCGAAGATGAATCCGCCAAGGGTGTCGTATTCCTTCTCCGGCAACTTCATCTCCAGCTCGTCGTTGACCTTGGAGATCGGCAGCGAGCCCGCAACGAGGAATTCACCATTGCCGAGTGCTTGGATGACGGCGTCCTCTTCGTCGTGTTCGTCGACGATCTCTCCGACGAGTTCCTCGAGACAGTCCTCGAGGGTGACGAGACCCACGACCGTGCCGTACTCGTCGGCGACCATTGCCATGTGGTACTTGTTCGCCTGCATGTTGCGCATGATTTCGGCGACGAGCTTCGTCTCGGGGATGACGTCCATGTGGTGCATCATTCCGCTGATCAGGTCTGCTCCCCGTCCCGACCGTTCGGCCTTGACGAGATCCTTGACGTAGACCACGCCGACGACGTCGTCGACGTCATCGTCGTCTGCGCGAAACACGGGCAGTCGACTGAAACCCTCCTCGACCGCCTTGTTCAGGGCCGTCGTCACCGTCAGATCATCGTTCACGAAGACGACGTCTGGGCGAGGCACCATGATCTCGCGCACGACGGTGTCGCCAAACTCGATCACCGACTCGATGAGCTCCCGTTCCTCGTGCTCGATCACGCTCTCCTGTGCAGCCGCCTCGACGATGCCGAGGAACTCCGACTCACCGATGAAAGGACCCTGTTTGAGTCCCTCACCCTTGACGATGACGTTGGTCAGCTTGATGAGCAAGTTCGATGCGAGGCGGAGGGGCCAGAACCTGACGAGAAGTTCGACCGGTCGAGCCGTCAACGTCGCCCCCTTCACCGGGTGCAGGAGTGCATACGTTTTTGGCACGGCCTCAGCCACGACGAAGAAGAGCACGACGTTTGCGACGACACCCACGACGACGCCGACCGGACCGAACAGGTCCCCGGCGACGATTCCGGTCAGGGTCGCCTGAATGGTCTGACAGACGTTGACCGTGAGGAGCAACGGGTTCACCCACACCGTCGGCTCTTCGGCGAGGCGCGTGAGGGCCTTTCCTGAGCGCACGCCCTTTTCGAGGAGCGCCGCCGCCCTGGGCTTGGTCATCTGCGACAGGCTCATCTCGGCGAGTGCGAGAAAGACGAGCACCACGAGCAGCACGACGATCGCAACGACCATCCAGATCACCTGCGTCGACGTGAGCGACGACGCGTCCATCAGTTCGCCCCCTCTGGCACGTGTCGGAAACCTGACGGCGCGGGGTGGCCCCAGTGCAGACGCTCGAGATGGGCGCGTTCGAGTTCGTGCATCGCGGCCTCGGCCTGCTCACTGTCGTGGTCGTTGCCGAGAACGTGGAGGATTCCGTGCACCAGGAGCAAGGCAATCTCGTCGTCGAAGGTTCC
>CAYXIY010000147.1:0-2178 GCA_964465475.1 uncultured Acidimicrobium sp.
CACCTGTTCTCCCATGTCGAGATCGTCCTAGAAAAGGACGCCGAGACCTATGACCGTGTGTTGCGAAGCCTTCAGATCGACCCGAACCGCTTCTGCATGGTTGGCAATTCGATGAAGAGCGACATCCTTCCCGTGCTCGAGATCGGGGGATTTGCGATCCACGTGCCGTACGAGATCCTCTGGGAACTCGAATATGCAGATTCAACACCGGGTGAAGGGGAGAGGTGGGTGGAGCTTGCTTCCCTTGACGACGTGCCAAGGTGGTTGGACGAGCACGCCTGAGTGCTCAGAGTTTGCGGAGGTGGACCTCTGAGACGCGGTGATCGCCGCTCTTTTGCATCACGAGCGACGCCCGCGCGCGAGTCGGCGCGATGTTTTCACGCAGGTTCTTTCCGTTGATCTCACGCCAGATCGTGCGGGCAACCTCGACCGCCTCGGTGTCGCTCAAGTGTGCGTAGTGCGTGAAGAAGCTCGCAGGGTTCTGGAACACCGTCTGGCGGAGGGCAAGGAAGCGGTCCACATACCAGCGCTCGATGTCGGACTCTTCGGCATCGATGTAGATCGAAAAATCGAAGTAGTCGGAGACGAACTCGGTGCTGTCGACGCCAGTTTGTAGAACGTTCAGACCTTCGAGGATGAGGATGTCGGGTTGGCGCACGGTCATCGAGTCGTTCTGCACGATGTCGTATTCGACATGGCTGTAGACGGGAGCGGACACCGCCGGCATGCCTGCCTTCAGCTCGCGGAGGAACTGGATCAAGCGCTTCGTGTCGTAGCTCTCGGGGAATCCCTTGCGGTTCATGATTCCACGCTCGTTGAGCACGGCGTTCGGATGGAGGAATCCGTCGGTCGTGATCAACTCGACGCGCGGGTGTTCCGGCCAACGGGTGAGGAGCGCCTGCAGGATGCGCGCCGAGGTGCTCTTTCCGACGGCGACGCTGCCAGCGATCCCGATGACGTAAGGCATCTTCGGTGCGATTGCTCCGAGGAAGGTGGCTGACACACGGTGCAGGTTCTGGGTTGCGCTGACGTAGAGGTTCAGCAGTCGCGTGAGGGGGAGATAGACGGCGACGACCTCGTCGAGGTCGATGCGATCGTTGATTCCACGCAAGGCCTCAAGGTCGCGTTCATGGAGTGTGAGGGGGGTTTGCGCTCGCAACTCGGCCCACTCGGTTCGGTCGAAACGTAGGTAACGATCGGCGTCGATTGCATCGATCATGACGCCGACCCCCTCGTCCACGGCGCACTCGGCGAAGCGGCACCCTGACCGCCGGTGAGCACCTCGACGCCGGTGTCCGTCACGAGCACGGTGTGTTCGAACTGTGCGGTCCGCTTGCCGTCTGCGGTGACTGCGGTCCATTCGTCGTCCCACATGCGGTGTTGCCACGTGCCCAGGGTGATCATCGGTTCGATCGTGAAGGTCATGCCTGGACGCATGATGGTGTTGTTGCGCGGGTCGTAGTAGTGGAGGACCTGGATGTCGGTGTGGAATTGCTCGCCGATTCCATGGCCGATGAAAGCCCGAACCACGCCCAGTTTGTCTTGCTTCGCCCGAGCCTCGATCGCCTTGCCGATGTCGCTGAGTGGTCGCCCGGGTACGACTGCTTCGATCCCGCGCCACATGCATTCTTCGGTGACGGTGATCAGCTCTGCGTCTTCAGCACTGATCGATCCGACGGCGAACGTTGCGTTCGTGTCGCCGTGCACGCCATTGATGTAGCACGTGACGTCAAGGTTGATGATGTCGCCCTCCTCGAGAACCCGCGAGTCAGGGATGCCGTGGCAAATCACCTCGTTGACCGACGTGCACACACTCTTGGGATAGCCGGAGTAGTTGAGCGGGCTCGGGTATGCGTTCCGTGCAATACATAATTCGTGGACGTAGGCATCGATGGCATCCGTCGTGATGCCTGGCCGCACGAACTCGCCCGCGAGGCGCAGTACCTCTGCCGCCATCGCTCCTGCGTGGCGCATCCGGTCGATGACGTCGGGAGTCTTGATCGCGGATTCTGCCCAGCGCCGAACCTCGCCCGTCTCGGCGTAGGGGGGGCGGGCAATGTGTGCTGGCACGGAGCGCATCGGACTGACGACCCCAGGGAGGACTCGACCCTCAAGTGGACGGTGACAACGCTTGTACTTTCGTCCGCTCCCACACCAGCACGGCTCATGGGCGGCTGG
>CAYXIY010000148.1:0-2130 GCA_964465475.1 uncultured Acidimicrobium sp.
GCGGCGCCGACCTTGAGCACCGCGACTCCACCCGACAACTTGGCGAGGCGCTCCTGGAGCTTCTCGCGGTCGTAGTCGCTGTCGGTGTTGTCGATCTCGGCCTTGATCTGGGAGATGCGGCCCTTGATGTCGCCATCGGATCCCGCACCCTCGATGATCGTGGTCTCGTCCTTGGTCACGACGATCTTCTTCGCGCGGCCGAGCAGGTCGAGCGTGGTGTTCTCGAGCTTGAGCCCAACTTCCTCGCTCACGACCTGGCCACCCGTGAGGATCGCGATGTCCTGGAGCATGGCCTTGCGGCGGTCGCCGAAGCCCGGAGCCTTGACGGCGACGCTCTTGAACGTGCCGCGGATCTTGTTCACGACCAAAGTCGCGAGGGCCTCACCCTCGATGTCCTCGGCGATGATCACGAGTTGCTTGCCGGCCTGCATGACCTTCTCCAACACCGGGAGCAGGTCGCGAACGGCGGTGATCTTGCCACCGACGAGCAGGATGTAACCGTCGTCGACGACGGCCTCCATGCGGTCGGTGTCGGTCACGAAGTACGGGGAGATGTATCCCTTGTCGAAGCGCATGCCCTCGACGAGGTCCATGTCCATGCCGAAGGTCTGGCTTTCTTCGACGGTGATGACGCCGTCCTTGCCGACCTTGTCGATGGCCTCAGAGATGGTCTGGCCGATCTCCTGGTCTGCTGCAGAAATCGACGCGACCTGGGCGATCTGTTCCTTCGAGTCCACTTCCTTGGCGAGATCGCGAATGCTGGCGACGGCCGCCTCGACCGCTGCTTCGATGCCACGCTTCAAGCTCATCGGGTTCGCCCCAGCGGCGACGTTGCGCAGACCTTCGCGCACCATCGTCCACGCCAACACCGTCGCCGTCGTCGTGCCGTCTCCGGCCACGTCGTCGGTCTTCTTGGCGACTTCCTTCACGAGTTCGGCGCCGATGCGCTCGTAGGGGTCCTCGAGTTCGATCTCCTTGGCGATCGACACACCGTCGTTGGTGATCGTCGGTGCGCCCCACTTCTTGTCGAGCACGACGTTGCGGCCCTTCGGTCCGAGCGTCACGCGCACGGCATCGGCCAACTTGTTCATTCCGTTTTCGAGACCGCGGCGGGCTTCGTCATCGAACAGGATGATCTTCGACATGGTGTTCCTCCATACGTCAACTGGGTATCGGGGTTGTCTGCCGACCGGGGGTTGAGGCTCAGGTCGGGCGTTAGCACTCTACCGAGGGGACTGCTAATCCACTCCAGCCGTGCTCAGCGGATCTTGCGCAACACCACGTCCGTACGGGTTTCCGTGGCCCCCTCGCGCTGGAGCCAGCGCAGGAAGGCGTCCAGTCCGGCGGTCCCCTCACAGGCAACGGCAAGCGTCACGTCCGACTCGCCCGTCACATGGGCCGCCCACAGGATGTCGTCGCGCTTGGCGGCCGCGTCGTCAAAACCCTTGGTGTGTGGCATCCGGGCGTCGATCACGGCTTCCAGCGTGCGTCCGAGGGCGGCCTGGTTGACCTCAGCCCGAAACCCCAGGATGATGCCCTCGCGAATCAGTCGGCGAACCCGCTCCGCAGCAGCGTTTGCCGAGAGATGGACTCGGTCACCGAGCATCTGCCAAGAGATTCGCCCGTCAGATTGGAGAATCCCGAGGATTTCTCTGTCGATACCGTCAATTGTCACTGTTTCCGTCGCCATAGTGCCCATTCTGCCAGATTTTCCGCAGTTTCCGCTGATCACCCCGCGCCACACTGGTGCCATGACGGAACAGACCTGGTCCTGGCTGCTGGTGGGCTTCGAGCTCCTGGCCATCGGTGGGATGTGGCTGGTCGGCGCCCGGAAATGGTGGGGCTGGGGCATGGTGCTCGCCAGCTCACTCCCCTGGATGGTCTACGGGCTGATCTTTTCGAAGCACGGCTTCGTCGTGATGAGCACGCTCTACATCCTCACCCACTCACGCAACTTGGTGAAGTGGCGTCGTGCACACCACGCGCAGTCGTCCGACGACGACCGCGAGGAACTCACGCTCTCCGCAGCCGCCTGAGGTTCTGTGCGTATCGCGAACCGACCGTCTCCGAACCGTCACCCGCAACCGTCGACCAAAACGAGTCGCTGATCGGTGCAGCCTCGAGGGTCTC
>CAYXIY010000149.1:0-2117 GCA_964465475.1 uncultured Acidimicrobium sp.
CTGCCCGCTGAATCCGTGCTTGCACCTGCTCCGGGTCGCGGGTGTTGTCGAAGCGCACCTCGCGGTCGTCCCCGCCTGATTCGACGATGACGTCCCCGCTGTTGACCAATCGTTCGAAAAAGCTCTGTTCGAACATCACGTTGTTCACCCTCTGCAGCGGGATCTCGAGGCGCTGGCGACCAAGGAAGCCCTTTTGATAGATGACGCGGTGGGTGGTGACGACGAAGTGGGTGGTGCGCCAGGAGACGAAGCGGGCGACCAGGCGAAGAAGGCCAAGGAGGGCGAGCGCCAAGGATGCGGTCTGGAGCACGGACTCATACCACTCACTCGTCGTGGCGATCCGGCCCGACATCCAGGCAAAGATGAGCCCGAGGGCGATGATCACGGCCGGCTTGGCAAAGGTCCACCAGTGCGGGTGGAGGTGCAGGTCGATGTCTTCGTCGTCGCTGAACCCACGGGTCGAAAAGCCCATGGGCGAAGGTTAATGTGCTCGTCATTACAGGGCTCGCCTAGCCTCTCGGCGTGCAACCAAACGACCTCCTCGCCGGCTTGGACCGGGAGCAGCGCGAGGCGGTCGTCTGTGGTGCAACGGCAACGGTCGTGCACGCTGGTGCCGGATCGGGAAAGACCCGAGTGCTCACCAACCGCATCGCCTATCGCGTTGCAACCAAGACCGCCGCGGCCGAGCACGTGCTTGCCATCACCTTCACCCGTGAGGCGGCAAGCGAGATGCGCAGGCGTCTGAAGCGCCTCGGGATCGACGAGTCCAACGGCTCCCCGACCGTCGGAACGTTCCACGCAGTTGCGCTCTCGATGTTGCGCCAGCGCCTCACGAGCCAGGGCTCGAGCGTGCCGAACATCGTGCACAACCGACCGAACCTGGTCGTCACCGCGGCTGGCGCAAGCCCGATCGGCTCGCGGGCCAAGGAACTGTTGATCGAAATCGACTGGGCACACGCCCGGATGGTCTCCCCGGCCGACTACGTCGCTGCCGTCAAGCGCGAACAGCGCACGACGTTTGCCGACCCCAAGGACATCGCCGCCGTCTATCGCGACTACGAGGCGCTCAAGCGCAAGCGACACGTCGTGGACTTGGACGACTTGCTCTTGCGCGTCGTCGAGGACATGCGCGGTGACGAGACCTACGCGAACGCGGTTCGCTGGAGGTTCCAACACCTCTTCGTGGACGAGGCCCAGGACATGAACCCGCTGCAGTATGCGCTCTTCGATGCCATCCGCGGTGGTCGCGAGGATGTCTTCGTCGTCGGCGATCCCCTGCAGGCGATCTACGGCTGGAACGGCGCCGACCGCATGCTCTTCGATGCACTCCCCACCACCATCGGTCGCACGACCGTGCTGACCCTGCCGAACAACTACCGCTGCTCGCCACACATCGTGGCCGCGGCCCGACACGTCGCAGCCCAGACCAAGGAGCCCGTGCACATCCGCGCGACGCGCACGACGGGAAGCCCGGTGCGCGTCGTGTCGTTTTCGAGCGAGGACACCGAGGCCAAGGGCATCGCCGACCTGCTCTGGCACTATGCACCGACCGCTGGCGCGACACCGTGGGAGTCCGTCGCCATCCTCGTGCGCACGAACAACCAAGCCACGCTCATCGCTCGCGCGCTGAAGGCCGCCGGCATTCCGGTCAAGTCCACGCGCCAGCCCGCCGAGATCACCGCCGCCATTGCCCTTGCCGCCCAATGCGGCTCGCGCCACGCACTCGCCGCATGGGCGAGCGACACGATCGAGGAATCCGAAGATGACGCCGAGCGCACGGTCGCCGCACTCGTCAAGCAGTTCCTCCTCGACGACTCGGTCGGCGTCGTCGATGGTCGCGCGTTTGCCGCCTGGGTCGCGGCGTCTGCGACGACGCACGAGGTGACGCCGGGCGTGGAGATCCTCACGTTCCACGGCGCCAAGGGTCGCGAATGGAACCACGTGATCGTCGCCGGCGTGGAGTCGGGCCTCTTGCCTCACTCGAGCGCCAAGACCACGTCACAAAAAGCTGAAGAAACCCGCCTCGCGTATGTCGCACTCACCCGTGCGGGCAACGACCTCACGATCACTTGGGCACGGTCTCGCAACGGCCGCACGTCAAAAGCGAGCCCGTTGCT
>CAYXIY010000150.1:0-2114 GCA_964465475.1 uncultured Acidimicrobium sp.
CCTGTATCCGGGTTCGATTCCCGGCGTCGCCTCCAATTTCCTTCCACTACGACTCACCCATTCGTGGATGAATATCCGCTACTTGGCTGCGTAGTAGACGGCAATCGACGTGGCGATCGCGAGCCACAACTGATACGGGACGAGCGCGAGTCCGAGCGGAAGCGACGTGCGAAACGCGATGACGACGAGCGGGATGGTGAAGACGGTTGCGAGGGCCAAGGCAAGTGCTGCGGCGCTCAGGGAGTGGGGGACGTAGAAGAGCCAAGCCCAGGTCAGTGCCGATGCGACGCTTAGAGCCAGTGAAGCGAGCCAGGCGACGTGCGCGGTAGTTGTCGAGTTCGATGCGACCACCCAGGAGGCGACGACCAGGACGAGGAAGTTGTACGGCCAGATGAGGCCAAACACCACGTCGGGAGGTTGCCACGATGGTTTCTCGAGGGACCGATACCAGCCGTCGTCGGTAGCGACCCAGCGACTTGCGCCGACGATGTAGACGGCGACGATTGCTGTTCCGAGGGATCCGGCGAGTGTCGTGTTGATGCTCAAGTATGGCGCATCGGTGGCTCATGTTTGAGCAAATGCGTGTCCTTTGGATGTCCTGTACCTGAAAGGACGTGAATTGCAGAAGCGTTGATCGCCATCTCGTAGCGTCAAACGTACGTATGTCTGACTCGTCACATCCCGATCGTTTTACACGATCGCTCGGTCTTGTCCACATCACCGCAAGCGGCGTTGCGGTCATCATCGGCGCGGGGATATTTGTGCTCCTGTCGGCAGCGACAGAGCGCGCTGGGTCCTTGGTGTGGCTCTCGTTCGTCCTTGCAGCAATCTTGTCGGCGCTGACGGCCTTCAGTTACATGGAGCTCTCGTCGATGTTTCCGCGAGCGAGCTCCGAGCACGAATTCACTCGTCAAGTTTTTCCTCGATGGATTGCGGGCACGGTCGGGTGGGTCATGGCTGTCGCGCTCGTCGTCGCAACGGCGACCGTGGCGCTGGGCTTCAGTCGATACGTGCAGGAGTTCATCGACGTCGACAGACGCCTCGCAGCGGTGGTCCTCATCGTGGTGATGGCGGTGGTGTCGTACATGGGGATGGAGAAGGCCGCATGGGTGGTCATGGTGCTCGGCGCCATCGAGATCGGGAGTCTCGTGGTGGTCGGGATATCCGGCCTTGGCCGCATCGGCGATGTCGACCTCACCGTGGGGTCCTTCGGCGGCGTCCTGTCGGGTGCCGCACTCGTGTTCTTCGCTTTCATTGGATTCGACGAAGTCATCACGCTGGCAGAGGAGACGAAGGATCCGACGCGGACCATTCCGCTGTCGCTGCTCCTGGCACTTGCCATTTCAACTCTTCTGTACGTGCTCGTGGCCGTTTCGGCCGTGAGCGTTCTGGGAGTCGACGGATTGATTTCATCGCAGCGACCCCTTGCCGAGGTGATGAACGACGTGTGGGGAGGTTCTACCGGACGGTGGATGTCGGCTGCCGCACTCGTGAGCACCGGGTCGACGGTGTTGCTCGTGGTCACCGCAGCTTCGCGGATGCTCTACGGCGTGGCCGTCGCTGGTGACTTTCCCGGACGCCTCGGTGTCGTGCGTCATCGACGCGTACCGTTGAACGCCCTGGCAGTGAGTGCGGCAGTTGCGATCGGACTCGTCCTCTTTGACGACTTGTCGATGTTGGCCTCGGCGACCGACACGCTCGTGTACGTGACGTTCGTGTTCGTCAACGTGGTGACAATCGTCTTGCGCAAGACGCAACCTGACGTTCCCCGACCGTTTCGAATTCGTGGGACGATCGGGTGGGTGCCGGTGTTGCCAGTACTCGGCCTTGTGGTCGTCCTCGTCGTGTCGGGACAACTCGAGCGTGATGCAAGTCTCCTTGCAGGGGCGTTGATCGTGGCTGGAGCCGGCGTGCACTGGCTGCACCGCTGGAATGAGTCGCGTCGATTGATGTGATCCGCGGGAAGCTCGAGTGACGAGCGCTCAAGAGGCGACGGTTGGCAGGTTGCTACGGTGAGTGCGTGTCGCAACACGTCGTAAGAGAGATGATTCGAGCCGATCTGGCGGACGTGTGGAGGATCAACCAACTAAACGTCCCGGCAGTCGGGGACGAGA
>CAYXIY010000151.1:0-2063 GCA_964465475.1 uncultured Acidimicrobium sp.
TGGCCGAGAGCCGCGGGCTCGGCTGGTGCGAGGTGGACTACGACGAGCTGCGGGGCAAAAAGAGCGACGAATTGCGCTTGTTTTAAGGAGTTCCCGACCGAGGGCTAATTCACGATAAATATGACCTAAATAGTCGTAATTAGGCTATCCTGACCGCCGACATCGCTTCTCGGGGGTCTCGTGCAGTTTCCGATCAATCTCAATCTCGCCGGCCGCAAGGTGCTCGTCGTCGGCGCCGGGCGCATCGCCGCCCGCAAGGTCCAACAGCTCCTGCCCTGTGGCGCCGACGTCACCGTGATCGCTCCGCTCGTTTCCGACGAGATGCGCGCGCTTCCCGTGACCATCCTCGAGCGCACCTATAGACGTGGTGACGCGGCCGACCATCGACTCGTCATCACCGCGACGGGCAACGTCGAGGTCGACCAGGCGATCTACGACGAGTGCGAGTCGCTCGGCATCTGGGTCAACTCCGCCGACGATCCCGCGCGCTGCTCGTTCACGCTTCCCGCCGTCGTACGCCGCGGATCGTTGATGGTCACCTCCTCCACCGGTGGCGCGAGTCCCGCGCTGTCGAGCTGGATCCGCGCGCGACTCGACGGACTGCTCGACGACGAACTCGCCGAATTGGTGAGCGACCTCGCAGCGGAGCGCGCGCGAGTGCATGCGCGCGGCGAGAGCACCGAGGACGTGAACTGGGCGCCGATCATCGAGCGTCTCGCCGCAGAACGCGGCATCCGCTTCGGTCGCGAACTGAGCGAGGTCGCGCCGTGACCGTGCACCTCGTCGGAGCGGGCCCGGGCGATCCCGAACTGCTCACCCTGCGCGCCGCACGACTGATCTCGACCGCGGACGTCATCGTGCACGACGCACTCGCCGACCCGCGCATCTTGGACCTCGCACCGGCGCACGTCGAGCGCATCGACGTCGGCAAGCGACCGGGTCGCGCGACGCCACAAGAGATGATCAACGCGCTCCTCGTGCACCTCGGCACGCAACACGCCCGCGTCGTGCGCGTGAAAGGCGGCGACCCCTACGTGTTCGGTCGCGGCGGCGAGGAAGCCGCGGCCCTGCAGCAGGCCGGAGTCGACTTCGAAGTCGTGCCCGGCATCTCGTCTGCGGTCGGCGTGCCCGCAGCGGCCGGCATTCCCGTCACCCATCGCGGCGCGTCGCACGCCTTCACCGTCGTCACCGGACACCGCGAGCGCGGCGGGGCGACGAACGTGAACTGGGAGGCACTCGCTCGCGTCGGTGGAACGATCGTCGTGTTGATGGGCGTCGCCGAGCGCGCCGTCATCGCGCGTCGACTGATGGCCGGCGGACTGGCTGCCGACACTCCGGTCGCCGCGATCCGCTTCGGCACCCGCACCGACCAATCCACGCTGCGCTTTCCGCTCGCCGACCTCGCGACGCAGCCGCTCGAGTCCCCGACGACGATCGTCATCGGCGCGGTCGCCGCACTCGACTTCTCCCCGCGATCCACGATGAGCGAGGTGGGCTGATGCGCCGCTCGATCGACGACCAGCCGCTCACGCTCGCCGAGTTGCCGACGGGTCTCGACGACGTCGCCGAGGTCTCCTGGGCGGTGGCGGTCTGCGACGACTACGACGATGCGAACCCGCGCGTGGTGCTCACCGTGGAGCCGATCGGACGTGCCGGCGAAGGACTCGCCGCGCACCTGTCGCCCGACCATGCCCGACGCCTCGTGCGTGCGCTCACCGACGCGCTGCGCGAGATCGGCGAACCAGTTTCGACAACCCCCACGACCAAGGAGCCCGTATGACGATCGACGTGAGCGTCACCGCCAATTCCCACATCGCACCTGCACCGTTCCCGCGCGACCTGCACGAGGAACAACTGCGCGACATCGAACGCTTCGAGCGCGCCATCGAGCAGTACCTCGCCGGTGAGATCACCGAGGACGTGTTCCGCGTGATGCGCCTGAACAACGGCATCTACGGCCAGCGCCAGGGCGGAACGAACCAGATGGTGCGCATCAAGCTGCCGGCCGGATCGATCCGCCCCGACCAGCTCGAGTTGATGGGCGAGCTCGCCACCGAGTTCTC
>CAYXIY010000152.1:0-2050 GCA_964465475.1 uncultured Acidimicrobium sp.
CGTGCAGGTTCCTTGGATGGCGGTCATTTAGGGTCGTTCAGGTGTCACGACTCACTCAACTCGCACGGGCCCTCTCTACGTGGGTGCTCGCCTTCATCAAGAAGTACCGACTCATCTCCGGACTGGCGATCGGTCTCCTCCTCCTGTTCATCGCCTTCAGCGCGCTCATCGGGATGCCACCGATCGGTTACATCCTGATCCTCGCTGGCATCGCCGGACCGACGTTGGCCTACGTGCTGCGCACGATGCGCAAAGAAGAGTCCGGTCGGGGTCGGTTGACCGCACAACGCTTCGTTGCGGTCGTCCTCGCTGCGACGATCGGAACGTTCCTCGCCATCCAACTCGTGCCCTACGGTAAGTCCCACAGCAACCCGCCGGTGACGGGGGAGCCACAGTGGGCGAACCAGGAGACCCGCGACCTCATGGCCCGCGCCTGCTTCGGTTGCCACTCGAACGAAGTCGAGTATCCGGCATATGCGAGCGTCGCGCCGATTTCCTGGGTGGTGCAGTCGCACATCGATGGCGGCCGCAGCAGGGTGAACTACTCGGAATTCGACCAGCACACCAGGGACGCGCGTGCAACGCTGCGCGTGATCGAGAACGGTTCGATGCCGCCTTCGTACTACACGATGTTCGGGCGTCATCCCGAGGCCAAGCTGAGCGCACAAGAGCTGGCGACCCTCATCGCCGGTGTGAAGGCGACCCCTGGACTTTCGGGGCGTGGCGACTGAAGTTGCCAATAGCCTGAGGGCACCCCGACCAGCTTGGAGCCCCAGTGAGCACCATCGATCTGACCCTCGACACCTTCGAAGACACCGTGCTCGGCGACGGCATCACCCTCGTCGACTTTTGGGCGTCGTGGTGTGGACCGTGTCGCATGTTCGGACCGATCTTCGACGCCGCGTCGGAGAAGAACCCCGACATTCGATTTGCCAAGGTCGACACTGAGGCCGAACAGCAACTCGCCGGTTCGTTGCAGATTCAGTCGATCCCGACGATCATGGCGTTCCGCGACGGCGTGATGTTGTTTTCACAACCAGGTGCACTGCCCGCAGCGGCGCTCGACCAGTTGATCGAGGCGTTGCGCAACGTCGACATGGACGACGTGCGCAAGCAGATCGCAGAAGACAAGGCGAACAACTCCGCGAAGTAATCTGGAGTTCCGCAACGCGGGACACTTGACGATGACGACCGACGGCCACGACCTCGCTTCCCTCGGGCAGCGCCACATCTGGGGTCACTTCACGAACCTGTCGCTCATGCAGCGCATCGGACTGCCCGTCATCGAACGGGGCGAAGGCGCATACGTCTACGACTCGAACGGAAGGAAGTATCTCGACGGCCTGTCTGGCTTGTTCACCGTGAACGTCGGCCACGGACGAACCGAACTCGGCGCGGCTGCGGCGCGTCAGGCCGACACGCTCGGCTATTTCCCGCTGTGGAGTTTCGGGCACGAACCGGCGATTCTCCTTGCTCGCCGCCTCGCCGAACTCGCGCCGGGCGACCTGAATCGGGTGTTCTTCACGTCAGGCGGTGGCGAGGCGGTCGAGTCGGCGTGGAAGATCGCGGTCCAGTACTTCGCCAAGATCGGCCAGCCGAAGCGACGCAAGGTGGTGAGTCGCACGTTCGCCTATCACGGCACGACGCTCGGGGCGCTCAGCATCTCGGGCATCCCTGCGATGCGCGAGCCGTTCGAGCCCCTGTTCGACTGGGCGGTGAAGGCCAACAACACGAATCGCTATCGCTGCGCGGCATGTGCGAACGCACCAGCCTGCACACTCGACTGCGCTGACGACATCGAACGACGCATTCTCGCCGAAGGACCCGAGACGGTCGCGGCCGTGGTCCTCGAGCCGATGCAGAACACCGGTGGTGCACTCACCCCACCTGAGGGGTATTTCGCGCGGGTGCGCGAGATCTGCGATCGCTATGGCGTGCTGCTCGTCTCCGACGAGGTGATCTGTGCATTCGGACGCCTCGGTCACTGGTTCGGATGCGAGCGATACGGATATCAGCCCGACATGATCACCTTCGCCAAGGGCGTGACGAG
>CAYXIY010000153.1:0-2030 GCA_964465475.1 uncultured Acidimicrobium sp.
TTCGACTACCGCTCCCCGCTCACCAACATCGTTGCACGACTGCTTGAAATCGTGAACGGAATCCCATTCAGCGAAGTCCTGTCACGGGACGTCTGGACACCCTTCGGAATGGAGCATCCCGCGGAGATCAGCGTCGACGCATTCGGATTCCCGATCGCGGAAGCGGGGATGTGTTGCACCGTTCGAGACCTCGCGCGTTTCGGTCTTGCGTATCTCAACGAGGGACAGCTCAACGGGCAATCCGTCCTCCCTGCAGACTGGGTTCGCGACACCCGTCAAGGCGACGACGATGCTCGGCGCTGCTACACGACCTATCTCGAGACACTCCCCAACACCGGCGTCGAAGGCGACGACTGGTGGATGTATCACAACGCATTCTGGGTGAAGGAGAGGGATCGCCAATTGTCCGGTCTTGGCATCTTTGGCCAATACGTCTGGATCGATCGTCCGACCCGAACGGTGATCGCTCGCTTTTCGACCTACCCCAACGCTGCACCCTCGGCGCTGTCCGCCGAAACGCTTCGAGGCTTCAACGCCGTCGCACGTGCACTGAACTCTCACTAGACAAAACACAACGGGGTGGCGGAACGTTCACTGTTCCACCACCCCGTCAGGACTAATTGCTTAGAGCGTCGACAAGTCGACCGTCGGTGGGACGAGGACCTTGTCGATGACGTGAATCACGCCATTGCTCGCCTCGACGTCGGCCGACACGACCGTCGCATCGTTGACCTGGACACCATTGGTCGTGCCGAGCGTGATGTTCGAACCCTCGACGGTTGCCACGTCACCTGCCATGACATCGGTCGACATGACCTTGCCTGCAACGACGTGGTAGGTCAGGATCGATGCGAGCACTGCCTGGTTCTCCGGAAGGAGCAACTTGTCCAACAGCCCAGCCGGCAACGCGGCGAATGCTTCGTCGGTCGGTGCGAACACCGTAAACGGACCCTCGCCCTGCAACGTCTCGACGAGACCCGCGGCCGTCACTGCCGCGACCAGGGTGCTGAATCCTTCAGTCGCGCTGGCCACGGCGACGATGTCACCTGGCATCGCGGTCTCCATCATCGTCGTATCGACGACGGTGTCCTCGCTGGTGCTGTCATCAGCGCCACAAGCCGTGAGCAGCAACAGCGCAGCTACGACTCCTCCAATTGCCTTCTTCATGGGGGTTCCTTTCGGTTCACGGTGGGACTTTCCCACCGAAGTCAGCGTGGCACCGCCCCAGTCGACTTGCGTCACCGAGGGCAACAAAAACTTGGGACAACCGTCCCGCATTCGTCACAAAGTGCGACGAAGGTCACGATGGTCTGCAGAGGTATGAAAGGTCTCGGATACTGCACGGAGTGTCAGTCGCGAAAGAGTGTCCCCGCAGCCTCTTCGTACAACTTGACGACGGACATCTCGCCCGACTTCGGTCCATATGTATCCAACGCGCGAAGATGCAGTTGTTCGACGATTCGCGACACTGCGACGTCGATCCCCGTCTTGACGCCAAGTTCGATCCCGAGCTGGATGTCCTTGCACACGAGGTCGATCGTGAAACCCTGGTCGTAGTCTCCAGCCTCGAGAACGCCGTTGATGTCATACTGCAGGAAGTTCGACTGCGTCGGCGACGCACACAAGGCTTGCTGCAACATGCGCAGGTCGAGGCCGAGCTTCGAGCCGATCGCGAGCACCTCTGCCGTGCCCGCTGCGTAGATGAACCACAACAGGTTGAGCAGGACCTTGATTCCATATCCCGCACCATTTGATCCCGCGTAGTAGATCTGGTCAGGAAGCCCACCGAGCGCCCGAAAGAGTGGAAGGTGCGCGTCAAATGACTCCTTCGATCCGCCCACGAAGATCTGCAACGACGCGGAGTTCCGTGATGCACCGATCGGTGCCTTGGCCAGGAAGGAGACGGGAGCCTCCATGACGGCGACTCCCCTTGGGTCCGCGAGCGCCTTTATCTCGTTGGCAACATCGACGGACGACGTGCTCATGTCAATGAAGGTGCTTCCCCTCTTCATTTTCTCGAGGACGCCACC
>CAYXIY010000154.1:0-2009 GCA_964465475.1 uncultured Acidimicrobium sp.
CGCAGACCACGCCTGACTTCGTCGCGGAACTGGAGAGTGGCAAGTACGACCACCTGAAGTCCAAGCCCGTCATCACGTACTGCACCGGGGGCATTCGCTGCGAGGTGCTCAGCGTGCTCATGAAGAACCGTGGGTTCCAGGACGTGTACCAAATCGACGGTGGGATCGTTCGCTATGGGGAGACGTTCAAGAACGACGGCCTCTGGGAAGGCTCGCTCTACGTCTTTGATGGTCGACTCGTCACCGACTTCGCCGATGGTGCGACGATCCTCGGCTCATGTGATTACTGCGAAGCCCCGACGAAGGACTTCTTCAACTGCGACACGAGCACTTGTCGCAAGCGCACGCTCGTCTGCGATGCGTGCGCTCCAGGCCTGTCGACGATCGAGTGCGTCGACTGCCGACACAGCTAACACCTCAGACGTCAGCCGAGCAACTTTCGCATGAGGTCGATCTCGGCTTGTTGGGTCTCGACCACATTGGCCGCCAAGTCCCGAACCTGTGCGTTCGAGCCATCGCGCAACGCATCTTCGGCCATTTCGATCGCACCCTCATGATGGGCAATCATCGCTTCAATCCAGCGTCGATCAAACTCTGCGCCGCGAAGCGTCGCAAGTTCGTCGAGCTCGTCGTCACTCAGCATTCCTTTCATCATGTGCGAGTGGCCACCGCTCGACGGATCCAGTCCGGACGCGAGGTTCTTGAGGACATCGATCTCTGCCGACTGTGCCGCAGTGATCTCACGCGCCAGCTCGACGACCTCACTTCGGGCCCCGACCGTCGGGTCGAGCGCCATTGCCGACATGACAATGGCCTGTTCGTGGTGCGGAATCATCATCTCGACGAACATCGCGTCCACGACGTTCAGTTCGTTCGTTGATGCGTCACTCTGCGTGGCGTCCGGTGCGACGGCGGGACTCGATCCACCGCACGCCACTGCGGCGACCACGAGGACGCCAAGAAAGACGCGGCGAACGATTCTCACAAGGCCCTCCCGAGTCGATGTCGTGCGTTCGCCATTTCTCCAGTTTGCCCACCACCGGCGACGTCGGCCCGACGGAGCGACCGATTGTCTCCCAGTCGGTCGGACTCCTGGCGAGGCTCACCATTACGATGAGAGCCCATGCGCGCCCTGTTCAAGCCATCTGCTGCTCCCGGCCTCGAGATGATCGAGTGTCCAGAGCCGACCCCTGGTCCGAACGACGTGAAGATTCGGGTCGAGCGCACCGGCATCTGTGGCACCGACCTACACATCGACGCATGGGATGCGTGGGCCGCATCCGCCGTCAACGCCCCCTTGATCATCGGTCACGAGTTCTCTGGCCGCATCGTCGAGTTGGGCTCCGACGTGACGTCGCTTGAAGTCGGCGCGCTCGTGTCGGGTGAAGGACATGTCATTTGTGGAACGTGTCGCAACTGTCGCGCCGGTCGTCGCCACATGTGCAAGAACACCTCGAGCGTCGGGGTCAACCGCAACGGCGCATTCGCCGAGTACGTCGTCATCCCGGCGAGCAACGTCTGGGTGCACTCAGCCGCGGTCGACGCGGAACTCGGTGCGATCTTCGATCCGTTCGGCAACGCCGTGCACACCGCACTCGCCTTTCCCGTCGCCGGCGAAGACGTGCTGATTACCGGCGCAGGCCCAATCGGACTGATGGCTGCAAAGGTCGCCCGCCACGTTGGCGCCCGATACATCGTCGTGAGCGACATCAACGAATCTCGACTCGCCCTGGCTCGATCCATGGGCGTGGACATTGCGGTCAACCCGATGACGTCGTCCATCGCCGAGACCCAAAAGACGCTCGGGATGAAGGAGGGCTTCGACGTGGCCCTCGAGATGAGCGGAGCACCAACCGCTCTTCCCGACATCCTCGACAACCTCGCACATGGCGGTCGCGTTGCCGTGCTTGGTCTTCCGAGCAAGGAGATCTCGATCAACTGGGCCAAGCTCGTCACCCACATGATCACCATCAAGGGCATCTACGGCCGCGAGATGTATGAGACGTGGT
>CAYXIY010000155.1:0-2009 GCA_964465475.1 uncultured Acidimicrobium sp.
GTGAGTTCTCCATCTCCAAGGTCGGGTTCGCCGACCAGGACTTCAGCTTCGAACTTGTCCCCCTTGCATTGATGAAGGACAACCCCGATGGCCTCGACCTCGCAACACCGTCGATCGCCTTCCGCGTGCCCGACCTCGACGTCGCTCGCGCCACCCTCGTGGCGAATGGAGTTGCCGCGACCGAGGTCGGCGAACACTCCGGCATGTCGAACTTTGCGTTTCCCGACAACGAAGGTCGTTGGTTCGCCGTCATTAGGGCATGACGCGTGCTCGTCGAACAGACGCGTGAGGAAACACTGCCTCCATCCCTGATTCGTGGGATGCTCGAGGGGAACACTTCGCCCCATGTCTCGACCCACTGAACCCCGGATCGGCCTTCGCGAGAACGCCGCACAATTCGGTCTGCTCGTTGCCGTCAACGCACTCGTCGGCGGAATGATTGGCCAAGAGCGCACGATCCTGCCACTACTTGCCGAGGAGGACTTCGGCCTCACGGGTTTCACCGTCACGCTCACGTTCATCGTCGCATTCGGACTCGTCAAGGCTGGCACCAACTTCTTCGCAGGAACGCTCGGCGATCGCTACGGACGAAAGCCCGTCCTCGTCGCCGGGTGGCTGATCGGCGTCCCAATTCCGCTCCTCATCATCTGGGCGCCGTCGTGGGGCTGGATCGTCGCAGCAAACGTCTTGCTCGGCATCAACCAAGGTCTCACCTGGTCGACGACGGTGATCATGAAGATCGACTTGGTCGGTCCGTCGCGTCGCGGTCTCGCCATGGGGCTGAACGAAGCGGCAGGTTATGGTGCCGTCGCCCTCACCGCGCTCGCCACGGGAGCGATCGCAGAGTCGTACGGACTGCGACCGGAACCGTTCCTCCTTGGCCTCAGCTTCGCTGCTCTTGGACTCGGGTTGTCGAGCGTCGCGGTGCGCGAGACGCGCCACTTCGTGGACATCGAACGACGCACGTCGACGCAGACGGACGCGACGTTGACCACAAAGGAGGTCTTTGCGCTCACGACGTGGGGAGATCGCAACCTGTCGTCGTGCTCCCAGGCAGGACTCGTGAACAACTTGAACGACGGACTCGCCTGGGGACTGTTCCCTCTGCTCTTTGCAGCGGCCGGGCTCTCCGTCGCGCGCATCGGGATCCTGGCTGCGCTCTACCCCGCCGCATGGGGCGTGTGCCAACTCGTGACCGGACCGCTCTCGGACCGCATCGGTCGAAAGCCGCTGATCGCGGGTGGCATGTTGTTGCAGGCGCTCGCACTTGCATTCATCGCGCTCGTCGGCTCGTTCGCGTGGTGGGTCGTCGGCGCACTCGCACTCGGGGTCGGTACCGCCATGGTGTATCCCACGTTGCTCGCGGCGATCGGCGACGTCGCCAACCCGTCGTGGCGCGCGCGATCGGTCGGCGTCTATCGACTGTGGAGAGACGGAGGATTCGCCGTCGGTGCGCTCATTGCGGGTCTCCTCGCCGACGCCGCATCGATCGAGGCCGCCACGCTCGCCGTCGCGGGTCTGACCGGCGCATCGGGCGTGCTCGTTGCGGTGCGGATGACCGAGACGCATCGCCGCTGAGCCGACAGTCCACCTACGCTGAGACGCGATGAAGTTCGCCCCCATCTCCGACCGACTCTCCGGACTCGGCGCCGCCAAGTGGGCCGTGCACGTCGAAGCCTTGCGTCGGTTGAACTCGGGGCAGCCGATCACGATGCTGTCGATCGGCGAACCGGACCTGCCGCCACCAGCGAGCGTGCTGGCGCGGGCGGCGGAGTCGATGCACGCCGGGCGCACACGGTATGCGGCCGGCCAAGGTGAACCGGCTGCGCTCGCAGCCATCGCCGCACACCTGTCGAAGCGCTCGAAAACGGCGGTGTCGCCGGAGGAGATCTTGTACACGGCGGGAACACAGAACGGTCTCTGCACGTGCCTCATGACGCTCGTCCATCCAGGCGATGAAGTGCTCGTTCCCGATCCGTATTACGCGACCTACGAGGGACTCGTCGCCG
>CAYXIY010000156.1:0-2002 GCA_964465475.1 uncultured Acidimicrobium sp.
GCCGGGTCGGCGTCCTTTTCGTAGTAGATGTTCGCTGCCATTAGCTTGCCTTTCCCTTGACGGCACGGACCTTGGTGGCCCGATCGAGTTTCGGAAGCGCGACGCGACCTGTGCGTTGCGATTCGATGATTCCATATTGTCGCAGCAAATCGGAGAAATCGTCCAATTTTTCTGGGCTGCCGTCCAACGACACGATCAACGCGTCTGGACCGACCGAGAGGATCTTGCCTTCGAAGATGTTGGTCAACTCGACGACCTGACCGCGCTCCTCGGGGGTGACGCGGACCGTCGCGACCATCAACTCACGCTCGACCGACTTGCGTGGGTCGAGCTCGGAGATGCGCACGACGTCGATCAACTTGAACAACTGCTTGACGATCTGCTCGAGCGGCGCCGACTCGACGTCGACGACGATCGTGATGCGGCTGTACTCCTCGTGCTCCGTCGGCGCGACGGCGAGCGAGAAGATGTTGTAGCCACGACGGGCGAACAAACTCGCCACGCGTGCGAGCACGCCTGGTCGGTTCTGCACGAGCACCGACAGCATGTGGTGTGTCGGCGCGCTGCCGTATGGGTTGGCTCCGCTCATCGCAGGAACTCCTTTCGTGGCTGTTGCGTCGGGTGCAACATGATGTCGTCATTGCTCTGACCAGCGGCGACCATCGGGAACACCTTCTCGCCGGCATCGACACGGAAGTCGACGACGACCGGTCGGTCGTTGATCGAGTTCGCCTTGTCGATCGCGCTCTCGACCTCGCTCGGGTCGTCGACGCGGATGCCGACGCAGCCCATCGACTCGGCCCACTTGACGAAGTTCGGAACCTCGGTCGACAGATAGACCTCGCTGTAGCGCTCCTCGTAGAACATCTCCTGCCACTGGCGAACCATGCCGAGATACGAGTTGTTGAGGATGCCGATCTTCACGGGAATGCGCTCGAGGGACGCGGTGACGAGCTCCTGCGCGGTCATCTGGAAGCAGCCGTCGCCGTCGATCGCCCACACCGTCTTGTCCGGTCGGCCGACCTTGGCACCGATCGCCGCGGGAACCGAAAAGCCCATCGTGCCGAGGCCACCCGAGTTGACCCAGGTGTAGGGCTCGTTGAACTTCCAGTACTGGCTCGACCACATCTGGTGCTGGCCGACGCCGGAGACGAGGATCGTGCCCTCGGGCGCGGCGTCGCGCAGCTTCTCCAGGCAGAACTGCGGCTTCAGCGCGTTGCCCGGCTCGCTCTGCTCGTAATGCAGAGGGAACTGCTCGCGCCATCCGCTCACACGACTGCGCCACGGGTTGAGATCCGCCTGTTGCGTCCCACCCTTGGTGAGGTCGTGGATCGCCTTGACGATCTCTTCGATCACGAGTCGACAGTCGCCGACGATCGGAACGTCCGGCTTGCGGACCTTGCCCTGCTCGGCCGGGTCGATGTCGACGTGGATGATCTTGGCGTCCGGCGCGAATGCATTCACGCGACCGGTGACGCGGTCGTCGAAGCGTGCGCCAAGTGCGATCAACAGGTCGCTCTTTTGCATCGCGGTGACCGCCGTCGCCGTGCCGTGCATGCCGGGCATGCCGAGGCACAGCGGGTGGTCGTCTGGGAACGCGCCACGGGCCATCAGCGTCGTGACGACTGGAATCTGCGTCAACTCCGCGAGTTCGCGCAATGCGCTCGCGGCGCGCGCCTTCAACACACCGCCACCGACGTAGAGCAACGGTTGCTTGGCCTGCAGGATCAGCTGTGCCGCCTCCTTGATCATGCGTGCATGACCCTTGGTGTTCGGCTTGTAGCCCGGCAGCGAATCTTCAACCTCGTCGTCGGACGGCCAGTACCACTCCATCGTGTTCTGCAGGACGTCCTTGGGGACGTCGATCAGCGTCGGGCCGGGACGACCCGTCGTGGCGATGTGGAATGCCTGACGCACCGCCATCGGCAGGTCGTCGGCGGTCATCACGAGTTCGTTGTGCTTGGTGATGCTGCGGGTGATGCCGACGGTGTCGCATTCCTGG
>CAYXIY010000157.1:0-1980 GCA_964465475.1 uncultured Acidimicrobium sp.
CTCGCCTTGCCGATCGGAACCTGCACGTTGCCGTAGCGGTCGGTGCGGTACTCGACCTTGCCGCCCTTGAACTCCGACACCGCACGGGCGACGTCGTTGGTCACCGTGCCGGTCTTCGGGTTCGGCATGAGGCCTCGCGGTCCGAGTGCGCGACCGAGCTTTCCGACCATCGGCATGAGGTCCGGCGTGGCGATCGCGATGTCGAAGTCCATCTTGCCCTTCTCGATCTCTGCGGCCAGTTCGTCGGTGCCGACGATGTCTGCACCTGCGGCGCGTGCAGCCTCGGCGGCCTCACCTGCGGCGAACACGGCGACGCGAACCGACTTGCCCGTGCCACTCGGCAAGGCGACGGTTCCGCGAACGGCCTGGTCGGCCTTGCGGGGGTCGAGACCGAGTCGAACGGCGAGCTCGATCGTCTCGTCGAACTTGGCGGTGGCCATCGACTTCACCTTGGCGAGCGCGGCCTGCGGCTCGAAGAACGACTCCACGTCGTACGTGGCGACTGCTGCTTTGTATTTCTTTCCCTGTGGCATAAAGCCTCCCTCATGTGAGTGTCGCTCGGGCGAGGTACTCCCGATGTCGACGTGTGTGTGGTTCTTGAGGCTACCGACGCGAGCCGGTCTCCCCTCCGTGGGTTCAGCCGACGACGGTGAGACCCATCGAACGCGCGGTTCCGCGGACCTGCTGCTTGGCGGCCTCGAGGTCGTTGGCGTTCAGGTCCGGCATCTTGATCTTGGCGACTTCCTCGATGTCCTTGTCCGTCACGCTGCCGGCAACTTCCTTGCCCGGGTTCTTGGCGGCCTTCTCGAGACCGGCCTTCTGGCGCAGGAGCACCGGGGTCGGCGGGGTCTTCAGGATGAAGGTGAAGCTGCGGTCCTCGTAGATCGTGATCTCGACCGGAATGATCGTGCCGGTCTGGGCCTCGGTTGCGGCGTTGTACTGCTTGACGAAGTCCATGATCTGGATGCCGTGCGGTCCGAGCGCGGTACCGACCGGCGGAGCAGGCGTTGCCTTGCCCGCGGGGATCTGGATCTTGACGACTGCTGCGACGTCTTTCTTTGCCATGAGAAGTGTTCTTTCCTTGTTGAGATCGTGTTGTTAGAGCTTTGCGACCTGGCTGAAGTCCATCTCCACCAGGGTCTCGCGACCGAAGATGTTGACGAGGACCTTCAACTTCATGTGGTCGGCGTTGATTTCCGCGACCTGACCCGAGAAGTCGGCGAACGGGCCTTCCTTCACGCGCACGCCCTCGCCCACTTCGTATTCGAGCTTCGGCGCCTTGCGCTTCGGTGCTTCCTGTCCGTCACCCTTGGCGGTGAGGAAGGTCTCGACCTCACGGCGCGACAGCGGCGTCGGCTTCTGACCCTTCTGGCTCTGACCGACGAAGCCGGTCACGCCCGGGGTGTTGCGGATGCAGAACCAGGTGTCGTCGTCCATCTCGCAGCGAACGAGGATGTAACCAGGGAACACCTTCTTCTTCACGGTCTGCTTGCGACCGGCCTTGAACTCGACGACGTCCTCCATCGGGATGACGATCTCGTAGATGCGGTCCTCCATGTGCATCGACTGGATGCGCGACTGCATGTTCAACTGCACCTTGGCCTCGTAGCCCGACTGCGAGTGAACGACGTACCACTGACCGGGGCGCAACCACGGACGATCGATGACCTCTTCCTCGAACTCCTCACCGTCGGTGAGGTCGAAGGTCTGATCGGGCGTGACGACGTCACCCGTCGTCGGGTCGTCGTGGGTGATGGTGGTGTCGTCAGTCATGGTGGTGCCGATCAATCCTTGTAAAGCCAGCCAGAAAGTATGCCAAAGACCGCGTCCAATCCACCCACGTACGCGGTGATAATCACGACGGTCACGAGCACGATCAGCGCATAGCGGCGAACTTCAGGCCAGCGCGGCCAGGCGACCTTACGCATCTCGTCGCGGACCTCGCTCACGTACTGGGCAGGGCTGACGCGCTCCTTCTTC
>CAYXIY010000158.1:0-1979 GCA_964465475.1 uncultured Acidimicrobium sp.
GATGATGGGGCATGGCCCTTCACAAGCAGACCGCTGACCTGTTGTCCTTTCTCGCGTCGCTCGGGGCGCCACCGCTGTCGCAACAGACCGTCGAACAGGCGCGCGCGGGATATGCCGCGATGCGCACCATCTCGACGGTCGAGCTCGCCGAGGTCCGCGACGTCGACGCGGATGGTATTCCGTGCAGGCTGTATCGGCCGATTCTCGGGACGACCGGGGTGTGCGTGTACTTCCACGGGGGAGGATTCGTCATCGGTGACCTCGACTCCCACGACGACGTGTGTCGCAAGCTTGCTGTCGCCTCAGGACATGCCGTCGTCGCCGTCGACTACCGCCTCGCGCCTGAACATCGCTTTCCCGCGGCGGTCGAGGACGCGATTGCCGCCACTCGCTGGGTCCGCGACAACGCACGATCCCTCGGCGTGGATGCGGCGCGGATCGCGGTTGCCGGTGACTCGGCGGGTGGCAACCTGGCTGCGGTCGTCGCGCTCTACGGAGGAGTCGATCTTGCGTTCCAGCTGTTGATCTATCCGGTGACCGACGCGCACTCGACGACCCAGAGCTATTTCGACAATGCCAACGGCTATTTCCTCACCGCCGATTCGATGCGCTGGTTCTTCTCCCACTACACCGGCGGCGACGCATCGATGGTCAACGACCCGCGCATGTCACCGCTCATTGCTCGCGACGAGGAGCTCGCCGCGACCCCACCGGCGGCCGTCATCACGGCCGAGTACGACCCGTTGCGCGACGAGGGCGAGCAGTATGCGACGCGCCTCGCCGCACTTGGCGTCCCGACGTCGCTCACGAGGTTCCACGGACAGATCCATGCGTTCTTTTCGATGTCGGAGATGCTGGACGACGGAGCGGCGGCGATCGCACTCGCCGGTGCACACCTTGCCAAGCACCTGAAGGCCAGCTGACGTGGTCGGCAAGCCGGCGACATCGCACACCCGCCGTTCCAACCAGCCCGATGAACGGGTTTTCGATCCGGCCGATCTCGAGCGCGTGCGGCGCGGCTTCGTCGGAGCGCTTTCTGGTGGCATCGTCGACGAGGCGGGGCGCCACGTCATCGATCCGCGTCGTTACGAGTTCCTGCGCGACGGTCGCGACGTGCCCGACACGGTCAATCCGCACCTGTGGCGGCACGCAACGCTGAACGCCCATCACGGCCTGTTCGAGGTCTGCGACGGCATCTGGCAGGTTCGCGGCTACGACATTTCCAACGTGACCTTCATTCGTGGTGCGACGGGCTGGATCGTGGTCGACCCGCTCACGACGATGGCGACCGCCAAGGCGTCGTACGAACTGATCACCGAGCACGTCGGCCACCGCCCGGTCGTCGCCGTCATCTACACCCACTCGCATGCCGACCACTTCGGCGGTGTCTTCGGGGTGACGAGCAAGGCAGACGTCGATGCGGGACGGTGCGCGATCATCGCTCCCGAGGGATTCCTCCATGAGGCGATCGGCGAGAACATCATCGCGGGGCCTGCAATGGCACGACGCGCGACCTATCAGTTCGGGCCGCTGCTCGATGCGGATCCGACTGGCCACGTGGACTGCGGCCTCGGCAACTCCGTGCCGATGGGTCCACCCGGACTCATCGCCCCGACGATCGAGGTGACCAGGACTGGTGAGGAGATGACCGTCGACGGCGTGCGCGTCGTGTTCCAGCTCACCCCCGAGACCGAGGCGCCGGCGGAGATGAACTTCTTCTTTCCGGACTTCTCGGCGTTGTGCATGGCGGAGAACTGCTCGCACACGATGCACAACCTGGTGCCGATCCGTGGCGCGCTCGTGCGCAACGCGCTGCAGTGGTCCAAGTACATCAACGAGGCGCTCGAGTTGTTCGCCGCCGACACGCAGGTGTTGTTCGCCTCACACAATTGGCCGCGATGGGGTGCGGCCGACGTCGCCGAGTATCTCACGCTGCAGCGCGATCTCTATCGCTGGATGCACGACCAGACGATGCGTCG
>CAYXIY010000159.1:0-1958 GCA_964465475.1 uncultured Acidimicrobium sp.
TCATCACGTTGTGGATGAGCGGGATGTGCTTGTCGCCGATGCCCTGGATGTTGTGTTCGCCGAAGCCGTTCTCGAGCATCGTCGGACACTCGAGCGCCTCGACGGCGACGATCTTCGTGCCGTAGATCTCCTTCAACCTGTCGCCCGCGCCGATCGTGCCTGCCGAGCCCGTCGCCGACGTGAATGCAGCCAGTCGCATGTTCGGGTTCTTCGAGCGCGACGCGACGTGGTCGTAGACGGCAGCGAGTGCCTGTCCGGTGACCTCGTAGTGGCCGAGGTAGTTGCCGAACTCACAGAACTGGTTGAAGATGAAGTTCTTCGGGTCGCGCTGCATTTCGTTGCAGGCGTCGTAGATCTCCTTCACGTTGCTCTCGGTTCCCGGCGTGCGCACGATGTCGCTCGGGTCGCTCGTCCAACGATCCAGCCAGTCGAAGCGCTCCTGCGACATGCCTGCTGGCAGCACCGCGACGCCGCGAGCACCCATGATGCGGCTGATCGCCACTCCACCGCGGGCGTAGTTGCCCGTCGACGGCCACACCGCTCGCTGCGATGCGGGGTCGAACTGACCGGTGATCACGCGAGGCGCGAGGCACGAGTACGCCGCCAACACCTTGTGCGCGGTGATCATCGGGAAACGGTCGCCGAACACCACGATGATCGGGGACGCCACGCCGGTGAGCGACGACGGCAACACGACGTGGTCCGGAACCTGCACGCGGTTGCCCGCCATGTCGTTGAACCAGTGGACGCGGAACAGGTTGCGCGGATCCGGCGCGTTCTTGTCGACGCCCTTGGCGACGTCGGCGGGGATCAGCGACGGGTTGGCGAGCTGGGCGAAGGTCGGCAACACGACGTTGTTCTCCGCGCACTTGCGCACGCTCACGTCGCGAGCGCCTTCGTCGACGATCGTGTCGGCGAGGCCGAGTTGGCTGGTGAGTGCGAGTGCGTCGTCGACGTGCGTTGTAGTGGTCACGGCGTCCATTCTGTCTGGTTGTCGGGACACTCCACTACCCTTGGTCACGTTCGGCCGACGTAGCCCAATGGCAGAGGCACGGCGCTTAGGACGCCGTCAGTGAGAGTTCGAGTCTCTCCGTCGGCACGGTGAAAGAGCCACGAGTCGTCCGAGATCTTGCGACCCCCGCGGTCGTCATCGACCTCGACGCCCTCGATCGGAACCTGACGACGATGGCCGACGTGCTCCCCGGTGATCGCCTGCGGCCACACGTGAAGGCAACGAAATGCACCGCGCTCGCCCGGCGCCATGTCGCCGTCGGTCACCGCCACTTCACCTGTGCCACGCCAAAGGAGATCCTCGGCATGGTGCGTGCGGGCGTCGGCACCGACCTCCTGCTCGCCAACGAATCCCTCGACGTCGACCGACTGCGCGCCATCGCCGCGCTCGGCGACTCGGCGACGATCACCGTGGCGATCGACTCCCCCGAGACCCTGGACGCTGCGCACTCCGCCGGCATCCGCAACGTGCTCATCGACGTGAACGTCGGCCTCCCGCGATGCGGCGTGGCCGTGGACAACGCAGGCCGTCTCGCCGACGACGCGCGCGCCAAGGGTCTCGTCGTGCGCGGCGTCATGGGCTACGAGGGACACCTGATGATGGTCGGCGATCGTGTCGAGAAACAGGCCAAGGTGGCAGACGCGATGGAGAAGTTGGTTCGCGCGTCACGCGACGTCGGGGGCGACATCATCTCTGCTGGCGGCACCGGAACCTTCGACATGCACGAAGCGACCGGCGTCACCGAGGTGCAAGCAGGTTCCTACAGCCTGATGGACTCGCACTACGCGACGCTCGGTCTGCCCTTCGAGCAAGCGGTGTTCGTCCTCGGCACGGTGATCTCTGCATCCAAGGACTGGGCGGTGATCGACGTCGGACTGAAGAGCCTCGGCATGGACCACGGCAACCCGCACATCGACAACGCATCGGTGTGGTTCGTGAGCGACGA
>CAYXIY010000160.1:0-1947 GCA_964465475.1 uncultured Acidimicrobium sp.
TGCGTCGGATCCCCGACCTGTTGCGCCGCCTCGCCGACGTCGGACTCACGAGTCGCGAGGCCTGCGGCGACACCGTGCGCAACGTGATGGCCTGCCACCTCGCCGGAGCCTGCCCGCACGAGAAGCTCGACGTCACCCCGTGGGCCGAGGCGACGTTCCGTCACTTCGTGCGCAACCCGATCGGCCAGCGCCTGCCGCGCAAGTTCAAGGTCAACTTCTCCGGTTGCTCGACGGACTGCGGCCAGGCGATGTTCAACGACGTCGGCGTCGTCGCCGTGTCCCGCGAGGCACAGGACGGCACCGTCGAGCACGGCTTTCGCGTCTACATCGCGGGCGGTCTCGGCGCGACCCCGCACCCGGCGCTCGCCCTCGAGGACTTCACGCGCCGCGAGGACCTCTTGCCGACGATCGAGGCGACGCTGCGCGTGTTCGACCAGACGGGCAACCGCGACAACAAGTTGCGCGCGCGACTGAAGTGGGTGGTCGACCAACTCGGCATCGACGAGGTTCGACGCCGTGTGGTGAAGATGCGCCACACGTTGCCTGCGTCCTCGACGTGGCCGGGCGGCATCCCGCCCGAGGTCGTCGCCGCCGGTGACGCGCCTGCCGGTCGCAACGAATTCGGCGAGGTGACCCAGGTCGGCCAGGGCGTGCGCGTCGACCTGCGCGGTGCGACGTCGTATCGCGCATGGGAGATCGCAAGCGTGATCCGCGGTGCGGCCAAGGGAACGGTGTCGGCGATCGCCTATGCCGCACTCGGCGACATCACCGCCGAGCAGTTCCGTGCACTCGCCGCCATCCAACGCGAGTTCGTCGCCGACGTGCGCCTCACCAACCGCCAGAACGTCGTGTTCCGCGGTCTCACCGAGGACCAGCTCGAGCCGCTCTATCAGCGACTCGTGGCGATCGACATGGCGCGACCGGGCGCGGAGCTCGCCCGCGACGTCGTCGCCTGCCCGGGTGCCGACACGTGCAACATCGCCGTCACCCAGTCGCGCGGTCTCGCCGGTGCGATCGGCGAGCGACTCGAGTCCGAGGGTCTCGCCGAAGTCGGCGGGGTGCGCATCAACATCTCGGGCTGCACCAACAGTTGCGGCCAGCACCACGCCTCCGACATCGGGTTGTTCGGTGCCGAGCGGCGCGCGCACGGCAAGAGCCTCCCCGGCTATCAGCTCCTCCTCGGCGGACACGTCGGCGAGGAACAGATCCACTTCGGCGACAAGGCGCTGCGCCTGCCGGCCAAGACGGCACCGGAGGCGGTCGCGCGCGTCGTGCGCCGCTTCGCCGAGGAACGCAACGCCACCGAGACGTTCTCGACGTGGCTCGCCCGCGTCGGTGGCGCAACGAGCGTCGCCGAGGGACTGCGCGACCTGGACGACATCCCGACGCCGGAGGCGAACCCGGACTTCTTCGTCGACTACGGCGAAGTCGGCCCGTACGTGGCGAACGTGGCGGAATCGGAGTGTGCGACGTGACGACGAGCGACACGATCGTCGTCGGTTCGCACCAGTGGAGCCTCGTCGAGCGCGTGCGCTCGGGCGTCACCTTCCTCGGCGGCGTCGTGCTCCTCGTCGCGGCGAACGTGTTCCACGAACGATGGCTCACGCTCGTTGGCGTGACGCTGCTCGCCGCCTTCGCCTACGTCGCGGCGACCTCGGGTCGTGTCGTGCACATCACCCGTGACCGACTCGAGACGGTGTCCCCGCTCGGTCCGCGCACCCTGCACGCGACCGACGTCGTCGAGGTGAGCGCGGTCGACGACCCGTTCGGCACGGTGACCGTCGTCGTGCAACCGCGAAAAGGTCGCCCGATCGCGATCCCGATGCGCGTCATCAGCGCGCACCCAGACGGCATGGTCGCGCTGCACCAGTTCCTCGACCGAGCCATCGGCTCGGGAACGCTCGACCCGCGACGGGTGTCGCTGAAGAACGAACTCGCGTTCTACTA
>CAYXIY010000161.1:0-1945 GCA_964465475.1 uncultured Acidimicrobium sp.
CACTCGAACGAATACATGGCCAAGAATGCGGATCGAGTGAACGACGCGGAGGCGCAGGCGTGTTCGCAGCAGGCGGGCTGAGCGGCCCGATCGGGCGCGGATTCATCCTCGTCGGCGTCGTCGGTGCGCTGTTCGGTGCGCTCGCGTCGATCACCGCCGCCCGCACGGGCGACAAGAACGTCTCCAAGCTGATCCCGCGTTTCGCCGCGCTCGTCGTCGCCGCGGCCGTCGGTGCGTTCGCGGCGATGGAGTACGCGATGATCACCCGCGACTTCTCGCTCGCCTACGTGCAGAAGGTGGGGAGCTGGTCGACGCCCGCGCTCTACAACTTCGCCGCCGTGTGGAGCGCACTCGAGGGCTCGATCCTGATGTGGGTCGTGATCCTCGCCGGATACACCGGTGCGGTCGCGTTCTGGGTGCGCAAGCACCGCGACGACCAGTTGTCGCAGGTCGCACTCGCCGTGATGTTCATCGTCTCGTTGTTCTTCTTCGTGTTGTCGTTCGGACCGGCCAACCCGTTCGTCGAGGGTCCTCCCGGCGTGCTCGACGGACCCGGCCCGAACCCGTTGTTGCAGAACCACGTGCTCGTCATGTTCCACCCGCCGATGCTGTATCTCGGATACGTCGGAATGACCGTGCCGTTCGCGTTCGCGATAGCCGCGCTCGTCACAGGCCGCCTCGGCGAGGGATGGTTGCTCGCGACGCGACGTTGGACGCTCTTTGCCTTCGGCTTCCTCACCTTCGGCATCATCCTCGGCAGCTGGTGGAGCTACGAGGTCTTGGGCTGGAGCGGCGTGTGGGCGTGGGACCCGGTGGAGAACGCGTCGTTGCTGCCGTGGATCACGGCGACTGCCTACATCCACTCCGTGCTCGTGCAGGAGCGCAGGGGAATGCTGCGCGTGTGGAACCTGTCGTTGCTCGTCGCCACCTTCAGCTTGACCATCCTCGGCACGTTCCTCACTCGCTCGGGCGTGTTGAACAGCGTGCACGCGTTCTCCGAGTCGTCGATCGGTCCGTGGCTGCTCACCTTCTTCGCCGTGATCGTCATCGTGTCGATCGCACTCATCGGTTGGCGCGGCGACATGCTGCACGCGCCAGGCGCGATCGAGTCCCCGGTGTCGCGCGAGGGAGCGTTCCTCGCCAACAACCTGCTCTTTTCGTTGTTCGCCTTCGTCGTGTTGCTCGGCACGGTGTTTCCTCTCGTCGTCGAGGCGCTGCAGGACCGCACGCTCGTGGTCGGCGAGCCGTTCTTCGACCGCCTGACCATCCCGATCGGCGTGGCGATGCTCACGATCATGGCGATCGCGCCGGTGTTGCCGTGGCGGCGAGCATCGGGTGAACTGCTCTCCAAACGCCTGATGTGGCCGGCGTGGGTCGGTGTCGCCTCGCTCGTCTTTGCCGTCGTCGTCGGGGCGACGGGCGTCTGGCCGCTTCTCACCTTCGCCCTCGGCGGCTTCGCCGGTGGGTCGGCACTGCGTCATCTCGCGATGTCGGTGCGACGTCACGGCCTTTTCGGTCTCGTCGGTCGCACGAACGGCGGAATGATCGTGCACCTCGGCGTGATCCTGATCGCCGTTGCACTTGCCGCGTCCAACAGTTACACCCACAGCCAGGAGTTGTCGCTCGAGGTCGGCCGCACCGCGACGTTCTCCGGACACACCTTCGAGTTGATCGACGTCGTCCAGGTGACGACGGACCGCGCCACCAGCGTGAAGGCGCTCGTGTCGGTCGACGGCGGCAAGCCGTATGCACCGGCGATCACCAAGTACACCAAGGTCGGGATGAACGTCGGTACGCCGTCGGTGCGCACGGGCTTCGTCCGCGACGTCTATCTCACCCTCGAGCCACCGGTGCGTCAGGATTCGGGGAAGG
Source organism: uncultured Acidimicrobium sp. (assembly GCA_964465475.1). GTDB lineage: Bacteria > Actinomycetota > Acidimicrobiia > Acidimicrobiales > Ilumatobacteraceae > UBA3006. Next base: position 1,873 of record CAYXIY010000161.1, read on the forward strand.
CGACCGTCAAGGTGTTCATCAAGCCGATGATCCTGTGGCTGTGGATCGCGGGCGGTCTGATGGCGCTCGGCAC
>CAYXIY010000162.1:0-1928 GCA_964465475.1 uncultured Acidimicrobium sp.
TCCGGATCGCCGATCCGACGGGCGTTCAGTGCACGCGACATCTGCTCAGGAGCAAGCGACTGCTCGCCCGCGGCGAGCACCTCAGTGTCGACTTGCACGGGTGCGGGAGCAAGCGTCGTCGTCGTGGAGCGCGACTTGACCGTCGTCGTCGTTGCGGGATCGGGTGCGGTCAGCGTCGAGTCGACGACGGGTTGGTCGAAGGCGACCGGAATCGGCGGCACGACGGACAGCAGGTTGGCAAGGTCGCTCGGGCCTGCGACACCGACGACCGAGATCGTCGCATCGAGGATCCCCTCCGCTTCGAGTCGCACGCCTTCGATGCCGGCGATGCCGAAGGAGTCACCGAGCCGACGCGGAGTTTCATTCGCCAGCGTCTCGACCTTGGCTCCGACGGGCATCGACACGATCGTTCCTCCCGCGCCGCTGCGGTCGAGCACGAACAGCGTGAGCGTCGTGACCTCATTCGCGTCGTTGACGGTGGCGAGCAATGCGGTCGGTGTTCGCGGCATGGGTTCGACGGAGGAGTTCACGTTGCGACCCGACGACGACCCGAGGATCGATCGTGCACCGGAAACGACGCCGATCGGCAGCAACACCGACGCAGCCACGCTCGCCACGAGCGCGCGCTTGAGCAGTGCCTTCTGGCGCGACGGGATTGCGGTCATCGGCGACCAGCCACGTGGGCGACCCCATAGAGACCGCGCTGGGTGATCACGTGCAACACCGGAGGGGTGACGAGGTAGTCGAGCGGGCGACCATCGGAGAACCGCGCGCGCAGATCGGTGGACGACACCTCGAGGCGCGGCGACTCCACGCGGATCCACGCGAAGTCCTTCGGCAGGTCGACTTGCACTCCCGGTCGATCGACGACGACGAGCGTCGAACGCGCGGCGACTTCGTCCGCACGCTCCCACGTCGGCAATCCGCTCGCCGCATCGTCGCCGACGATCGTGAACAGCTGTGCGCGGGGGTGCTCCACGGCGAGCTGGGCGAGGGTGTCGGCGGTGAAGCTTGGACCGCCACGGTCGATCTCGTGGCGACCGGCGACGAGGCCATCCACGTCGGCGACGGCAGCCTCGACCATCGCGAAGCGGTCCTCGGCGGTCGTCACATGGCGGGCAGTGGACTTCTGCCAGGGATCGTTGGCGACCATCAAGATGACGAGGTCGAGCTCCAGGGCGTGGCGCACGTTGACTGCGGTGACCAGGTGGCCGACGTGCGGCGGGTCGAAGGTGCCTCCGAACAGGCCGATGCGGGTCGGGGTCACGACGAGGCGCACGGCGCAGCGGCTGGAATCACCCCAGCAGTCTAGGAACGCGGCCCTTCTACCCCTTCTCGGTCCACTTCACACCTGTCCCGAGTGCCACTTCGCCCCGCAAGTGCCCGCAAACCCAACAACGACAAGGAATTGGGAAATTTCCAAAAAAAGAATTTAGGTCTTCCAATTTCTTGACCGATGAACTAATGTCGGTAACCCACTTGTAATACCCCCAGCAAGACCCCCCAACAACCCCCCACTCTGGTCAGCGACCTTGGCACCCGTGTCTTTCGTCACTGACCGCCCTGACACCACGAAACGGAAAGCACTCCATGTCTGACGCAATCGGCCTCTATCTCAACGAAATCGGCAAGGTTCCCCTGCTCAACGCAGAGGACGAGCGCAACCTGTCCAAGGCCATCGAAAAGGGCCGCGACGCCCAGAAGAAGCTCGAGGCCGGCGAGCGTGGCGCCCAGTTGCGCGCCGACCTGCGTGCCGCAGCCAAGGCCAAGGACCACTTCATCCGCTCCAACCTCCGACTCGTCGTGTCGATCGCCCGTCGCTACCCGCTGCCCCAGGGCATGGACCTTTTGGACCTCATTCAGGAGGGCAACTTGGGTCTCGAGCACGCCGTCGACAAGTTCGACTGGCGCCGTGGATTCAAGTTCTC
>CAYXIY010000163.1:0-1909 GCA_964465475.1 uncultured Acidimicrobium sp.
TGTCGCACGGCGAGCCGATCCAGCAGTACGTGCCGAAGCTCCCGTTCGTCTGAGCGGACGTGAATCCCGTCTTCGACCCCTTCAATCCGGCGTTTCGTGCCAACCCATATCCGTTCTACGACGACCTTCGCACGCACGATCCAGTTCACGTCACGCCGTTCGGAATGGTCGTGCTCACTCGATACGAGGACGTATCGACGACGCTGAAGAGCGCCGACTTCTCGCGTGACATCGAGAAGTACTCGACACAGGCCTCCAGTCCCGCGCGACAACGCCGACGAGATCAACAGCGGCAACGCACGAAGTCGATCCTCAACCTCGACCCGCCGGACCACACGCGACTGCGCCGGCTCGTCGCCAAGTCGTTCACCCCGTCGGCGATCGAACGCCTGCGCGAACGGATCGGCGAACTCGTATCGGCGGCACTGGAGACGTCGCGGGGGACGGGGACCCTCGAGTTGATCGACGACCTCGCGTTTCCCGTTCCCTTCCAGGTGATCAGCGACTTGCTCGCGATGCCGACGGAACGAGCCGACGAGATGCGCGCATGGTCCCAAGTCATCACGAATTCGCTCGAACCGACGGCATCCGACGACGATCTTGCTGCGAGCGACGCAGCGATTGACCAACTCGTCCCCTACCTCACCGACATCATCGAGCACAGGCGACGGAACCTGGGCGACGACATGTTGTCCTCGCTGATCATGGTCGAAGAGTCAGGCGACCAGATGTCGACGGACGAATTGATGGCATTCGTCGTCCTGCTCTACATCGCCGGCCACGAGACGACGGTCAACCTGATTGGCAACGCGACGCTGGCACTCCTTCGCAACCCGGATCAACTGCGCGCGGTTCGCGAGCGAGGATTGACCGTCCAAGGAATCGACGAACTTCTCCGCTTCGACGGACCAGTCCAGCTCACCGCGCGAGTGCCGCTCGTTCCGACGACCTACGTGGTCGATGGCGAGGACCACGTCGTCGAACCCGGAACCATCGTGATGACGTCCCTCGGCGGCGCCAACCACGACGCGACGATGTTCTCCGATCCACACCGGCTCGACGTGGGGAGACAGAATTCGGGTCGTCACCTTGCCTTCGCCGCCGGCATCCACTACTGCCTTGGTGCCTCGCTTGCGCGACTGGAGGCCCAAGAGACGATCGGTGCACTCGTTCGAACGTTTCCGTCGATCGAGTTGGCAGGCGAACCTCAGTGGCGCGACCGGCTGACGATTCGTGGCGTCAGTCGCCTCGATCTCAGCGTCAGCTAGTTCTTCTCGTCGAGGAAGCGAGCAATCAGGCTGCTCGTGTCCCAGCGGCGACCGCCCATCGCCATCACCTCGGCGTAGAACCCGTCGACCATTTCGGTCATCGGAAGCTTCGAGCCGTTGCGCTTGGCCTCCTCGAAACAGATCGCGAGGTCCTTGCGCATCCACTCGACGGCGAAGCCGAACTCGAACTCCCCGCGCACCATGGTCTTTGCCCTGTTCTCCATCTGCCAGCTCTGTGCTGCTCCCTTGGAGATCACGTCCACGACTTCGTCGGGGTCGAGTCCCGCGCGCATTGCAAAGTTCAAGGCCTCGGACAAACCCTGTGCGATTCCGGCTATGCAGATCTGGTTGACCATCTTGGCGAGCTGCCCTGAGCCAACCGGCCCAAGCAACTTCACGCGCTTGGCATACGCATCGATGATTGGCTCGACACGAACAAAGACCGCCTCGTCGTTGCAGCCACACATCACCGTCAACTGGCCGTTCTCCGCACCGGCCTGACCGCCCGACACCGGCGCATCGACGAATCCGACTCCCTTGGCTGCACAAGCCGCTCCGACTTCGCGCGCAACAACGGCCGATGCCGTCGTGTGGTCGACGAGGACGCCACCGGATTTCAATCCAGAGAGGATGCCATCGTC
>CAYXIY010000164.1:0-1908 GCA_964465475.1 uncultured Acidimicrobium sp.
AGCGCCGGCCAGTAGGCCAGGCCGTGGTACGACGGATCCGGCTCGGTGAAGTTCGGGAAGCGTCCGCTCTTGCCGAAGTCGAACGTTCCGCCGTCGATGATCGCGCCGCCGATCGAGGTGCCGTGTCCACCGATGAACTTGGTCAGTGAGTGCACGACGATGTCGGCGCCCCACTCAATCGGACGAATCAGGTACGGAGTCGGAACGGTGTTGTCGACGATGAGTGGCACGCCGACTTCGTGGGCGACCTTGCTCACACCTTCGATGTCGAACACGTTGTTGCGCGGGTTGGCGAGCACCTCACCGAAGAACGCCTTCGTGTTCGGCTTGGCCGCAGCCTTCCACTGCTCCAAGTTGTCCGGGTCTTCGACGAAGGTGACCTCGATGCCGAGCTTGGGCAACGTGTAGTGGAACAAGTTGTACGTTCCGCCATAGAGGCTCGGCGATGCGACGATGTGCGAACCCGATTCGGCGATCGTGAGGATGGCGAGCAACTCCGCCGACTGACCGGACGACACCGCGAGTGCACCCGGCAGACCGACCGCGGTCGTCACTCCCCCTTCGAGCGACGACAGACGCGCCTCGAGCACGCCCTGCGTCGGGTTCATGATGCGGGTGTAGATGTTGCCGATCTCGGCGAGAGCGAACAGGTTCTGCGCATGCTGTGCATCACGGAACACGTAGCTCGTGGTGCGATAGACGGGCACGGCACGCGCGCCGGTCGCGCTGTCCGGCTCTTGGCCTGCGTGAATCTGACGTGTTTCGAAACCCCATTGAGCATTAGTCATGGGGCGAGACACTACGGCCTAAAACCCGACCAAACAACTCAACATTTAGAACCCTTGAAAATCAAGGGTGTGAGGGGTCAGCCTCCGGAGATTTCGCTGACCTTCTTCTTGCCCTTGGAGATCCACGGCATCATCGAGCGCAGCTGGGAGCCGACCTTTTCGATCGGGTGGTTCTTGCCCGCGTTGCGCAACTCGGCGAAGCGCTTGCGGCCGCTGTCGCTCTCGGCGATCCACTCCTCGGCGAACTTGCCGGTCTGGATCTCCTCGAGGATCTTCTTCATCTCCGCCTTCGTTGCGGCGTTGATGATGCGCGGGCCTCGGGACACGTCGCCGTACTCGGCGGTGTCCGAGATGCTGTAGCGCATGCCGGCGATGCCCTCTTCGTACATCAAGTCGACGATCAGCTTCACTTCGTGCAAGCACTCGAAGTACGCCATCTCCGGCTGGTAGCCGGCCTCGACGAGCGTCTCGAATCCCGCCTGGACGAGCGAGGTGAGACCGCCACAGAGCACGACCTGCTCACCGAACAAGTCGGTCTCGGTCTCCTCGGTGAACGTGGTCTCGATCACGCCGGCGCGTGCGCCACCGATCGCTTCCGCGTACGACAGCGCGACTGCCTTCGCCTTGCCGGTTGCGTCCTGGGCGACGGCGATCAACGCTGGCACTCCACCACCCTCGGTGTAGGTACGACGAACGAGGTGACCTGGGCCCTTCGGGGCGATCATGATCACATCCACGCCCTTCGGCGGCTCGATGCGGTTGAAACGGATGTTGAATCCGTGGGCGAAGGCAAGCGCCTTGCCGTCGGCAAGGTTCGGCTTGATGCTCTCCTCGTAGATCTTCTTCTGCTCGGTGTCGGGGGCGAGGACCATGATCACGTCTGCGTACTTCGACGCGTCTGCAATCGACATCACCTTGAGACCTGCTTCTTCGGCCTTGGCCTTCGACGACGAGCCGTCACGCAGACCGACGACGACGTCGACGCCGGAGTCCTTCAAGTTGAGCGCGTGAGCATGACCCTGCGAGCCATAACCGATGATGGCGACCTTCTTGCCGCGGATCAGTGCCGGGTCGGCGTCCTTTTCGTAGTAGATGTTCGCTGCCATTAGCTTGCCTTTCC
>CAYXIY010000165.1:0-1882 GCA_964465475.1 uncultured Acidimicrobium sp.
GCCGCAGCCTTCTTCGCCAGCTCAGCCTTCTTCTTGGCGGCGGCCTTCTTGGCCAGTTCAGCCTTCTTCTTTGCTGCTGGTGTCGGCATTATGGGTCTCCTCGTTTGGCGACTCAGGGTAGTCGCTCGACTGCCACCCCGATGGTCACGTCTTCGATCGTCACGTCACGGGGGGCCGTGGAATCCACGACGAGCGTGGTGGCCAGGGTCTCCGCGGCGACGTAGTCGAGGTAGTTCGCGACGCGAGCCGACGTCGACTCGTCCAATCCCAAGGTGAGCGAGATGCGGTCGGACACGTCGAATCCCGCGTCCCTGCGAGCCTGTTGCACCGCTCGGACGATGTCGCGCGCGGTTCCTTCGGCGACGATGTCGTCGGTGAGGGTGAGGTCCACGATGACCACACCATCTCCGTCGCCGAGTGCACTCGATGCCGCATCGGGATTGCCACCCGTGTCGGCCACCAATTTGAGGACAAATTCATGGGGCTCGAGCTCCACCCCACCAGCCTGGACACCACCATCCGTCTTCGACCAGTCACCTCGCTTCACTGCGCCGATCACCTTCTGGGTGTTCGGGCCGAGACGCGGACCGAGTGCAGCCGGGATGAGTTGCAGTTCCTCGCGGGCCACTCCCGCGACATCCGAGGTGAAGGTGACCGCGCGCGCATTGACTTCCTCGGTGATGATCGAGGCAAACTCCTCGAGCGCGGACGCACCGGGCGTGGCGACGGTGATCGCGGCGAGCGGAAGGCGCACACGACGAGACTTCGCCTTGCGCAGCGACAGCGTGGTCGAACAGACGTCGCGCACGCGATCCATCGTGGTCACGAGCGCCTCGTCGGCAGGAACCTCGTCGGCAGTCGGCCAGTCCGTGAGGTGCACGCTGCGCTCGCCCGTCAGTCCGCGATAGACGCTCTCGGTGACGAGTGGCAACAGTGGCGCCGAGAGTCGGCACAACACGTGCAACACCGTGTGCAAGGTGTCGATCGCGTCCTGGTCGCCCGACCAGAAGCGATCGCGGCTGCGGCGGATGTACCAGTTGGTGAGCGCGTCGAGGAACTCGCGCACCTCGTGGCAGGCCTCGAACAAGTCGTAGGCGTCCATCGACGTCGTCACGCGCGACACCGTGCGGTTCAACTTGGCGAAGATGTAGCGATCCAGCACGTTGGTCGAATCGGTGCGCACCTTGCCCGACGTGCCAGCGGCGTTCGCGTACAACGTGAGGAAGTACCACGAGTTCCAGATCGGCAGCATCACCTGGCGCACGGTGTCGCGAATGCCCTCCTCGGTGACGGCGAAGTCGGAACCGCGCAGGATCGACGACGACAACAGGTACCAGCGCATCGCATCCGCCCCGTGGGTGTCGAACACGCCCATCGGATCCGGATAGTTGCGCAGACTCTTGGACATCTTCTGGCCGTCGGCGCCGAGCACGATGCCGTGGCTCACGCACGTCGCAAAGCTCGGCTTGTCGAACAGTGCCGTGGCGAGCACGTGCAACGTGTAGAACCACCCGCGCGTCTGGCCGATGTATTCGACGATGAAGTCACCCGGATAGTGGTGGTCGAACCACTCCTGGTTTTCGAACGGATAGTGGACCTGGGCGAACGGCATCGAGCCACTTTCGAACCAACAGTCGAGCACCTCTGGCACGCGACGCATCATCGAGCGACCGGTCGGGTCGTCCGGGTTGGCGCGCACGAGGTCGTCGATGAACGGCCGGTGCAGCTCGGTCACCGTGGTGCCGAAGTCGCGCTCGAGTTCCGCCACGCTGCCGTAGACGTCGATGCGCGGGTGGCTCGGGTCGTCGCTCATCCACACGGGAATCGGCGAGCCCCAGAAACGGTTGCGGCTGATCGTCCAGTCGCGTGCGTTCTCCAGCCA
>CAYXIY010000166.1:0-1849 GCA_964465475.1 uncultured Acidimicrobium sp.
ACCTGTCGCAACACCGGCGCCATCTTCTGGCTGACGCGACCGGCCACGATCATGATGTCGGCCTGACGCGGAGACGCGCGGAACACCTCCATGCCGAAACGCGCAAGGTCGTAGTGCGCGGTGCCGGAGGCCATCATCTCGATCGCGCAACACGCAAGGCCGAACGTTGCTCCCCAGCTGGAACGCGAACGCGACCACTTGATCAAGTCCTCGATGCGCGCGGTGAGCACGTTGTGCTCGAGGCCGGCGAGACCGTCGTCCAGGACGTTGCGAACGAGACCCATCAGGCGGCGTCCTCTTCGCGACCTTCGGTGCCGACGCGACGGACGGTGTTCGTCGTCGTGCGCAGCGGCGAGGTCATGTCACCACGATCCAGCCGCACGGCCTTTTGCAGTGGGCCCCAGTCGAGGGCGCCGCGAGCCACCGCGTAGACGAAGGCGACGAAGAACACGACGCTGAATGCGACCATCTCCCAGAACGCGTACGCACCAAGCGCGTTGATCGCAACGGCGAACGGATAGGCGAAGATGATCTCGATGTCGAACATGATGAAGAGCATCGCGATCACGTAGAAGCTCACCGGAAAGCGCTCCGGAGCCTCCTTGCTCGGAACGATGCCGCATTCGTAGGGCGCAGACTTCGCGGTGTTGGGTCGACGCGGTGCGAGCAGCAACGACGCGACCGACGACAGCACACCGAAGATGATGGCGAGTGCCGCGAGGACCACGATCGGGAGATATTGGCCCACGGCGAAAGCCTACGCGCGTGCGGGCATGCGCTCACCCGACACGTTCTCGCGCAGCATGAGATCGCGTCGGTGGAGCAACCAGCAAAGAATCACGAAGATGATGGCGGACCCGAAGGTGATCAGGATCGCCGGCTGACGCTTGGCGCCAAGGTCACGAATCATGTAGACGTAGCGGTGCGGCTGCGACTCGTCGATGACCGGGCGGGCCGGAGCACGACCTGGCTCGGTGCGCTGCGGAACGACGGGTGCGACCTCGACCAGCGCATATCGCGGCTTGTGGCGGAACGCGAAGAAGTCGAGCGAGTCGTTGATCTTCGGGTACCGCTCGCCGCCACGGTCGTAGACCGCAACCGACAGGTACTCACCAGCGGCGAACTCCTCTGCCTCGATTTGGATGATGGCGTCAGATGCCGCAACGGCCCGTCCGCGCTCTGGGTCCGACTCATCGAGCAACGTCCAGCCCTCACCGACGAGCTGTTCGCCGACGTTCTTGGCGGTGGCGACCGGGTTCGGATCGACGTTCGGAGCGACCTCCAAGATTTCTGCGCCGACAAGCGCCCGTGCGTCACGCACGATCGTGATCGGCTCGGCGGGCTTCCATGAGGGCTCTGGCCCCTTGAGCCCGATGCCGTAGGTCCACCAAATCGCACCCATCGTCATCATCCAGCCGAAGAATCCCGCCAGCACCACGAGCACGCCGAGACGCGCACCAAGGTTCGTGCCGACGATGAGATAGGTGCCGCCGATCAACACGACGACCGAAATGAGGACGACGATGATTCCACGAATCTCCGGTTCCCAGCTGATGGCGAGCAATGTGGACAACATCTAGAGACCTCGCACGTAATCGACGATGGCGTTGATCTGCTCGTCGGTGAGCATGGCGCCGAAGGCCGGCATGCGTCCGCTGCCCTGGCCCTGCTCGCCGTAACGCTTTCCGTATTCACTGCCACCCTGGATGAAGGCGATCATGTCGGACTTCTGCGGGAACTGGCGAACGCTCGAGCCACCGGTCAGGTTCGGGCCGAAGCCACCACCGCCAGTGATCTGTGGGTCGCCGTACGACCAGCCCTTGGTGTGGCATCGTGCGCACGAGTAGCC
>CAYXIY010000167.1:0-1827 GCA_964465475.1 uncultured Acidimicrobium sp.
GCCCGAACGGTGTCCGCCGCGCTCATCGACATCCCGCCTGCGGGCATCTGCACGGTCAGCTGGTCGTTGCCCGACCGCAGCATCGGCTCGTTCCAGTTCACCCTCACGGCAACCACCGAGACCAGCATCTCGAGCGGTGGCGGCGAGGAAACGCCGACCGAAACCACCGTCGCCATCATCGGTGAGGTCGTGCCCGAGCGGACGGGCTCTGGACCCCGCGTCGGAGGCCTCATCGGACTGCTGCGCATCGTGCACTACCTCGCGATCAGCGCGATCTTCGGCGGGCTCATCGTGGTGCTCCTCATCTGGCCCGAGGGAACCGAATATGGACTCAGCCTGCGCTACTTCCGACTCGTCTGGCTGGTGGCCTTCGTTTCCACCTATCTCGTCGTCGCGCTGACGGCGATGCGCAGTGCAAACGATGGTGTCAGCACCGCGCTCAATCCGTTCTCCTGGTTCGGCTCCCTCGACGGGCTCGACGGACTGATGTTGGCGATCCGCTTGCTCTTCGTCATCGCCGCGGGCTGGGTCGTCATCAACCCCGACCGCATCGTCGACCCTGCCACGCAGGTTCCCGCGCTCGGCATCGTCACGATCATGATGGCCACGCTCGGACTCTCCCGCCTCGGCCAGGACGTCTCGTTCCTCACCTTCGTCTTCGGCGTCCCGCACGCACTCGCCGTGGGCGTGTGGATCGGCGGACTCGCACTGCTGTTCTCCGTCACCCTCGCCGGACCAGGCGACGAGGACCTCGTCGAGGCGGTGCTCGGCTTTGCGCGTCAGTCGACGACGCTCATGGGGGTCGCGGTCGCCACCGGAATCATGCAGATGTACGTGTTGGACGGCTTCGCGCTCTTCACTTCGGGTCACGGACGACTGAACATCCTCACCATCCTCGTCACCGCGGCCATGATCTGGATCGCACTCATGGTGAAGACCTTCGCCCAGTCGCGACTGCGCAACGAAGATGGACTCTCGGGGAAGATGGCCTGGAGGTTGCGCCGCGCGGTGCGCGTCGAACTGATCGCCGGCATCGTCGTGTTCGGCATCACCGCATGGGCGGTGCCGATGAACCCACCGCAGGCCAAGGCCGAGTCGACTCGACCCGCGGTCAACTACGCATTCCGACAGGAGCTGGAGAACGATCGCTTCAAGGTGGTGTTGTCGATCACGCCGGTCGAGACCGGCATCAACGCGATGCGCATCGAGTTGCTGAAGCCGAGCCGCATCTCGGACTTCACCGTCAACCTCATCCCGCAAGAGGTCGGCTACGAAGGCATCGCCATCAAGCCAGGCCTCAAGCGGCCCGGTGCGGTGATCATCGCCGGCGACGGACTGTTCATGCTCAAGGCGCCGGGCGTCTGGTCGATCGAGGTCACCGGCGCCACGACGACGGGCGAGTTGGTCCCGCTCGCCACCACGATCAACGTCGCCCAGGGCCAGTCGCCCGAGACGACGGTCGCGCCCACCACCACCGTCGGGGGCTGAAACGACCCTGCCGACTAGCGTCTAGTCGGTGAGCGAGAACACGATGGACGCCAAACTGCGCGACCTGGAAGCGCGCAAGGAACAGGCGCTCCATGCCGGCAGCCCCCGCTCGGTCGAGCGCCAGCACGAAAAGGGCAAGTTGCTCGCCCGCGAGCGCATCGACGCCCTGCTCGATCCGGGTTCGTTCCACGAACTCGACCTACTCGCCCGACACCGCGCACACGCCGCCGGCCTCGAGGAGCGCCCGTACACCGACGGCGTGATCACCGGTTGGGGCACGATCGACGGCCGCAAGGTGTTCGTGTTCAGCCAGGACTTCACCGTCTTCGGCGGTGCCCT
>CAYXIY010000168.1:0-1820 GCA_964465475.1 uncultured Acidimicrobium sp.
GAAATTCTAGGATGCATCCGTGGCGATACGCACTGCTGTGATCCCGGCCGCCGGGCTCGGGACGCGCTTCCTGCCCGCCACGAAGTCGGTGCCCAAGGAACTGATGCCGATCTTCGACACCCCGGCGCTGCAGTTCGTGATGGACGAGGCGATCGGCGCGGGCATCGACCACATCGTCGTGGTCTCCAACGTCGCCAAGCCCGGACTCGAGCAGTACCTCGTGCCGTCGACCGACGTCGTTCGTCGGGTGCGTGCGAGTGGGCGGGGGGATCTCGCAGATCGACTCGAGCGCATCGGTTCGTCCGTGCGCACGACGGTCGTCTACCAGGACTCGCCGCGCGGTCTCGGCCACGCGATCGCCTGCGCGAGGGACGCCGTGGCGGGAGAGGCCTTCGCCGTGCTCCTTCCGGATGAAATCATGGGGGACTCTTCACTCGTCTCCCAGCTCGCGGCCCAACACGCCGTGACGGGTTCGAGCGTCGTGGGGCTGAAGCAGGTGCCCCGCGAGGAGGTGTCGAGCTACGGCTGCGTGACGACGACCGGCGCACCGGACTCGGCCGGCATCGTGACCGTGACGGGAGTCGTCGAAAAGCCGCGGATGGAGGACGCACCGAGCGACATCATCATCATCGGTCGCTACGTGCTCGACGCCGGCATCTTCGACGTGCTCGACTCGCTCGCTCCCGCACCGAGCGGTGAGATCCAACTCACCGATGCGTTGCTTGCACGCGCACTCGACGGCGAACTCACGGGAATCGTGAGCGACATCGAGCGCCACGACACCGGGACCCCGCTCGGGTGGCTCGAGGCGGTCATCGAGATGACGCTCAAGCGAGACGACGTCGGCGCCCGATTCGCCGACTGGCTCTCCGCCCGCTTTCGATAGGGGGAGGCTCCGGGCGTAGCCTTGCCCGAGGGATTCGACGGGGGACCACGATGGCACAGATCACGGCGACGATTCGACCGGAAGAAGTGGGAATGAGCTCGGAGCGCCTCGCGCGCATCGACGACCACTTCCGCACCTACGTGGACGACGGCAGGTTGCCGGGATATTCCGTCGCCGTCGCGCGCTACGGACAACTCGCGCACGTGAGCCACTACGGCATGCGCAACGTCGAGGAGTCGCTCCCGATCACCGCCGACACGATGTATCGCATCTACTCGATGACCAAGCCGATCACGTCGGTGGCCTGCATGATGCTCGTCGAGGAGGGCAAGTTGCAGCTGACCGACGAGGTGCGCGAGTTCATCCCGTCGTTCGGCAAGACCGAGGTGTTCCGTGGCGGGTCGTCGCTTTCCCCGCTCACCGAACCGCAGCGCGAACCGATGCGCGTGTGGCACCTGTTGACCCACACCGCCGGGTTGACCTACGGATTCAACTACTACGACGCGATCGACGACATGTATCGCCGGGCGGGATTCGACTACGGCGTTCCCCAGACCGACAACCTCGAGCAGATCTGCGATCGCTATGCGGCGCTGCCGCTCGTGTTCCACCCGGGCACGTCGTGGAACTACTCGGTGGCCACCGACATCCTCGGCCGCGTCATCGAGGTGGTCTCCGGGATGTCGCTGGATGAGTTCTTCGACAAGCGCATCTTCGCCCCGCTCGGCATGCACGACACGTCGTTCTGGGCGCCCGAATCCAAGCACGATCGCATGGCCGCGTTGTACATCGCCGACACGATGACGCTAAAGGCGCGTCGCGGGCACGGGGTGGAGGCCAACGCACTGCGCAAGCCGACCTATTTCTCCGGCGGCGGCGGGCTCGTCTCGACGGCGTACGACTACTGGCGATTCCTGCAGATGCTGGAGAACGG
>CAYXIY010000169.1:0-1761 GCA_964465475.1 uncultured Acidimicrobium sp.
TAGACCTCGAGCGTTATCCGATACATGTGGACGGCGAGGCGCGTAGGCAACTCGTCGCGCAGGTCCAACAGGGCGTGCGGTCTGTGGGTTGCGCGGTCATCAAGCAGTTCGTCCGCGCTGACGCGCTCGCGGACCTCGTTGCCGAGGGTGACCGCGTCGCACACCTCGGCCACCGCAACTTCAACCGCACCAACCCGTACTTTTCGGAACTTCCGGCCGACCTGCCCGAGAACCATCCGATGAGGCGCTTCTTCGACAGGTCGAATGCGTTCGTGCCGGCCGACAACTTCGGCGACGACAGCATCATTCGTGCGATCTATGAGTGGCCAGCGTTCGCGCCGTTCATCCAGGAGGTCCTCGAAGAACCGTCCTTCTATCGCTACGCCGACCCGTTGGCGGACGTGATCATCAACCTGGCGGAGGAGGGGAACGGCTTTCCCTGGCACTTCGACACGAACAACTACACCGTCACCTTGGCGATCCAGAACGCCGACGAAGGTGGCGAGTTCGAATACAGCCCGAACCTGCGAACGCCGACGGACGAGAACTATGACGGCGTGGGGCGAGTGCTGGATGGCGACCAGTCGCTGATCCGCACCCTCCACCTCGAGCCCGGCGACCTGCAGATCTTCAAGGGGCGCTATTCGCTGCATCGCGTGACGCCGCTGTCGGGACCGACGATGCGCTATGTCGCGATCTTCAGCTTCACCGAACTCGAGGGAATGGTGGGGAGCCCGGAGCGCACGAGACAGTTGTACGGCCGGGTGCTCCCGATTCACCTCGAGCGTGCGGGCATGCGCGGCGACGCTCTGGTGGACTAAAACGACCCGTCACGGTAGGCTCACGTGGCACTTTCGGGGCTATAGCTCAATTGGTAGAGCGCTTGCATGGCATGCAAGAGGTCAGGGGTTCAATTCCCCTTAGCTCCACGACCGACTCTCGGCCTTGGGTCCCACAGGGACCATCGCCACTAACTTCGATCCCATGAGTTCGACACCCAACGTCGGCGACTTCACGCTTCGGGGCCTGCGGGCACTCGTCACCGGCGGTGGTTCGGGGATCGGCGAGGCGATCGCAGTGGGCATGCGAAACGCCGGTGCGACAGTCGTCGTGTGCGACGTGAACGACTCGACCACGCCGAACTACGTCTGTGACGTGTCGAAGACGTCGGACGTGGAGGCGATGTTCGCCGGCATCCGGAGCGACCTTGGAGGCCTCGACATCCTCGTGAACAACGTCGGCGTGCCGGGACCGACGGCGCGGGTGGACGAGATGGACCCAGACGCCTACGACGAGTGCGTGCGGGTGAACCTCGGTGGGACGTTTCGCTGCGCCCATGCGGCGGTGCCGATGCTGATCGAGTCGAAGGGTTCGATGATCAACATCTCGACGAGCGCAGGAATCTACGGCTACCCGCTCCGCTCGCCCTACGTTGCAGCGAAGTGGGGGATCATCGGCCTCACCAAGTCGTGGGCGATGGAACTCGGCGAGTTCGGCGTGCGAGTGAACGCGATCTGCCCAGGTTCGGTGAGTGGGCCGCGGATGGACGGTGTGATCGCCCGTGAATCGATCGCCACGGGCATCTCCGAAGAGGAACTACGTCGTGGATATGCGAACCAGGTCTCGCTGCGCACGTTCGTCGAGGCGAGCGACATCGCCGCGTCCGCAGTGTTCCTCTCGTCGCCCGCAGCCCGGTTCATCACCGGTCAGGTGTTGCCCGTCGACGGCAACATCGAGACGATGCGCGCCGACTAGCTGGCC
>CAYXIY010000170.1:0-1750 GCA_964465475.1 uncultured Acidimicrobium sp.
TGATCGTGCGCCAGATGACCCGCCGCGTCGGCGTGCAGGAGCCGGGCGACACGCAGTTCCTCCCGGGAGAGCGTGCAGACGCCAAGGTGTTCCGCGACACGAACCGCGCGATGGTCGAGCAGGGCAAGCGCCCGGCCGAAGGTCGCCCGGAGTTGATGGGCATCACCAAGGCCTCGCTCGCCACCGAGTCGTGGCTGTCGGCCGCATCGTTCCAGGAGACCACCCGAGTCCTCACCGAGGCCGCCATCGACGGCCGCGGAGACAACCTGGTGGGCCTCAAGGAAAACATCATCATCGGCAAGCTGATCCCCGCCGGATCGGGCATGGACCGCTACAACGCGTTCGATGTCTCGGCGCCGGACTACGTGCCGATGGCCTACTACTCGAGCGACGACGAGGAAGACCCCGCCGCGTTCCTGGCTGGTCTGCACGGCACGTACGTGTCGGATGCGACCGACGGGGGCTCGGAAGTCGCCCAATAACGGGGGATTGGGGGTCCTCGGACCCGCATGGTTACGGGCTGGCAGGTTGCCATCAGGCGACTGCCAGCCGTAGCATTTCTTCTCCGTTGTCCCGTGAGACGAACAGGTTCGTCCCGCGTGATGTCACCAGTACGAAAGCAACAGCAAAGGTAAACGCGTGCCCACAATCCAACAGTTGATTCGACAAGGTCGCAGCACCAAGTCGTCGAAGACCAAGACGCCGGCCCTCAAGGGATCGCCGCAGCGTCGTGGCGTGTGCACGCGCGTGTTCACCACGACCCCGAAGAAGCCGAACTCCGCGTTGCGCAAGGTCGCCCGCGTTCGCCTCACCTCGGGCGTCGAAGTCACCGCCTACATCCCTGGCGAAGGACACAACCTGCAGGAACACTCGATCGTCCTCGTGCGCGGTGGTCGCGTGCGCGACCTGCCGGGTGTCCGCTACAAGATCATTCGTGGCGCACTCGACGCCGCGGGTGTGAAGGATCGCAAGCAAGCCCGCAGCCGCTACGGCGCCAAGAAGAAGTAGGGAAGTAGCTCACCATGTCACGCAAAGGCCCAGCAACCCGCCGAGAGATGTCTCCGGACCCGGTCTACCGTTCGCTCCTCGTCACCCAGATCGTGAACAAGGTGATGTTGCACGGCAAGAAGAGCACCGCCGAGACGATCGTGTACGACGCGATGAAGATGGTCGAGTCGAAGACGGGTTCCGAGGGTCTGACCACCGTCAAGCGCGCGGTCGACAACGTGAAGCCACCCCTCGAGGTGCGCAGCCGCCGCGTCGGTGGCGCCACCTATCAGGTGCCGGTCGAGGTTCGTCCGCGCCGCGCCACCACGCTCGCCATTCGTTGGATCGTGGAGAACGCCCGCGATCGTCGCGAAAAGACCATGGCCGAGTGCCTCGCGAATGAGATCCTCGACGCCTCCAACGGTCTCGGAGCCTCGATGAAGAAGCGTGACGACATGCAGAAGATGGCCGAGTCGAACAAGGCCTTTGCTCACTACCGCTGGTAGTAGCCACGAGATCAGGAAAGACACCCCCACATGGCAACTCGCGAGTACCCACTGGAGCGCTATCGCAACATCGGCATCATGGCCCACATCGATGCCGGCAAGACGACCACCACTGAGCGCGTCCTCTACTACACCGGCAAGACCTACAAGATCGGTGAAGTGCACGAGGGTGGAGCCGTCATGGACCACATGGTCCAGGAGCAGGAGCGCGGCATCACGATCACCTCGGCCGCGACCACCGCGTTCTGGCGCGACCA
>CAYXIY010000171.1:0-1746 GCA_964465475.1 uncultured Acidimicrobium sp.
CCGGTGCCGACGACGATGACCTTGAACTTGCGCTTGTTGTTCGGGTTCACCAACTTGGCGTTCGCCTTGTAGGTGTCCCACTTGTCAGCGAGCGGTCCCGCGGGAATCTTGGCGTCGAATGCAACCATGTCGTCCTCCTAGCCCACGATCCCGGCGAGCACTGCCACGGGGAACGAGACGTTGCCGACCACGACGATCGTGGCGATGCCGACGGCGAATCCGCGGCGCCACGCGTTGAAGCGCGGGTTGTTCCAACCGAGTGACTGGAAGAAGCTCCACGCTCCGTGGAACAGGTGGATGCCGAGCAGGATGTTGGCGACGATGTAGAACGCCGCGACGACGGGTCGATCCAAGCTGCGCACCACGTTGTTGTAGACCTCACCGCGCACGAACTGACCGTCGGTGCCGACCGCATTCACCGTGCCGAAGGTGAGGTCGAGCAGGTGCCAGACGAGGTATGCAAGCACGATGATCCCCGTCCAGCGCATCGTGCGGCTGGCGAAGTTGGCAACCTGATAGTCGCGTGGACCCTGGTACTTCACCGCACGAGCGTGGCGGTTGAGTCGGGTGAGCGACCACGCAGCGTGCAGGTGACCGAGCAGCATGGCGATCAGGCCGCCGCGCAGGATCCACAGCACCACCCCTTTCGGAGCGATCGGATAGAGCAGTTCCTTCAGGAACTCCGCGTAGTGGTCGAGATCGGTCTGCCCGAAGTACATCTTCAAGTTGCCGATCATGTGGAACACGACGAACCCGATCATCCCGAGTCCGGTCACCGCCATCACGTACTTCTTGCCGACGGCAGTCGAATACAGGTCCACGAAGAACGGTCGTCGGCGACGGGAAGCGGTCGCCGTTGCGGTCACCGGTCCGCGCTGCACCCCGGTCGAGCTGAGCGTTGAATTCATAAGGTGTAATTCACGCTAGTTCTGGTCCCCCAGCACCTTCTAACCCGCGGGTCACTTCGGTCGATCCGCCATGGCGTGAACCTCGTCTCAGTGCCCAGGGGCCACGGTGCGCCGCCCACCCCACCCATGGGGCATTTCGCTCTCAGACCCGCCGATTCTCTACACTTTCCACGACACCAAACAAGGGGTTGCCACTGGCGCGCCCCGATAGACCATCGGAGAAATCACACGTGACGTCACTACTCGCAGCAGAAGGCGGCTGGCAAAGCTTCACCCTGAAGGGCGGTGAGTGGGCGATCCTCGGACTTTCTGGTGCGGCCGCCATTCTCGCCCTCCTCGTCGGCTGGATGCTCGTCGTCCAGGTCTTGAAGCAGGACCAGGGCACCCCCCGCATGCAGGAAATTGCGCGGGCCATCCAAGAGGGCGCATGGGCCTACCTGAAGCGCCAGTTCAAGACGATCGGCTGGATCCTCATCCCCGTCGGCGCCATCGTGTTCTTCACCTCGGTCGCCATTGAAAAGCCTGGTGACATCGAGGCGCTGTCATTCGTCGAGTCCGGCGTCTACCGCACCCTTGCCTTCGTGCTCGGCTGCGTCGCCTCCGGTCTCACCGGCTACATCGGCATGACGCTCGCCACGCGCGGCAACGTGCGCACGGCGGCAGCCGCTCGCCAGGGCTCGATGAAGCGTGCGCTCGAAGTCGCGTTCCGCACCGGTGGTGTCGCCGGCATGTTCACCGTCGGACTTGGTCTCCTCGGTGCGACTGCGATCATCGCGATCTTCCAGAACACCTCTTCGGCGATGCTCGTCGGCTTCGGATTCGGTGGTTCGCTGCTCGC
>CAYXIY010000172.1:0-1742 GCA_964465475.1 uncultured Acidimicrobium sp.
CTCGTGTGCACCGCGTTCAACGCCGACTTCGACGGCGACCAGATGGCAGTCCACCTGCCGCTGTCGGTCGAGGCCCAGGCCGAGGCACGCGTGCTCATGCTGAGCGCGAACAACATCTTGTCGCCCGCATCGGGTCGACCGATCGTGACGCCGTCGCAGGACCTCGTCATCGGCGGTTTCTACCTCACCGAGGCCTTCGCCGGCCGCAAGGGTGAGGGCCGCGTGTTCCGCCACGTCTACCAGGTGGTGCGCGCACTCGAGGACAAGGAAATCGACCTGCACGCGACGATCAAGTTCGCCGAGCGTGGCGCCGACGGTACGACCAAGTACACCTCGACGACCGCCGGTCGACTGATGTTCGAAGAGTGCCTGCCCGCAGGCTTCGTCGAGCGCTTCGGTCACATCACCGAGTCGCTCAAGAAGCGCGAGTTCGGCGTGATCGTGGAGCGTCTCAGCGACAACTTCTCGAAGGCCGAGATCGCCACCGCACTGGATGCGATCAAGGACCTCTGCTACCGCTTCGCGACGCAGTCGGGACTCACGGTGTCGGTCGACGACGTGAAGACCCCGAGCGCCAAGCGTTCGATCCTCGACGGCTACGAAAAGCAGGCCGAGAAGGTCGAGACGCAGTTCCGCCGCGGCATCATCACCGACGGTGAGCGACGCCAGCAGGAAGTGCGCATCTGGACCGAGGCGACGTCCGAGGTGCAGAAGGCGATGGCGGACGAGTTCAAGTCCAAGGAACTGAACCCGATCGACATGATGATCTCCTCGGGTGCCCGTGGAAACATCACCCAGTTGCGTCAGATCGCCGGCATGCGCGGCCTCGTGGCCAACCCACGTGGTGACATGATTCCGCGTCCGATCAAGAGCAACTTCCGTGAGGGTCTCGAGTCGCTCGAGTACTTCATTCAGACGCCGGGAACCCGCAAGGGTCTCGTCGACACCGCGCTGCGCACCGCAGACTCGGGTTACCTGACGCGCCGTCTGCACGACGTGGCCCAGGAGCTCATCGTTCGCGAGGACGACTGCGGCACGACGCTTGGCATCTGGGTCGAAAACGTCCAGCCGGACACCGCCAACACCAAGGCATACCTCGAGACCAAGTTGTTCGGCCGTGCGCTGCTCAACGACGTCGAGCTCGCCGACGGCACCGTGCTCGCCAAGAACACGATCCTCGGAGACGCCGAAGTCGACAAGCTGCGTGACGACGCCAAGGTCAACCGCGTGCGCGTGCGCTCGGTGCTCACGTGTGACGCCGAAGTCGGCGTTTGTGCGCTGTGCTACGGACGTTCGCTCGCCACCGGCAACTCGATCGAGTTGGGTGAGGCAGTCGGCGTGATCGCCGCACAGTCCATCGGTGAGCCGGGAACCCAGCTCACGATGCGTACCTTCCACACCGGAGGTGTCGCAGGCAAGGACATCGCAGGTGGTCTGCCGCGCGTCGTGGAGTTGTTCGAGGCCCGCAACCCGCGTGGCTCTGCACGACTCGCTCGTGCGACCGGCGTCGTGCGCATCCTCGAAGACGAGGGCAAGGGCATTCCGATCCACGTCATCGACGACCAGGGCGTCGAGCACGAGGTGATGCTGCCGACCGGCAGCCGTCCGATCGTGACCGACGGTCAGAACATCACGGCCGGCGATCGCATCACCGAGGGTCCGCTCGATCCGAAGGAATTGATGGAGATCAAGGGACCGCGCGAGACCCAGGTGTACCTCGTCGAAGAGGTGCAGAAGGTGTA
>CAYXIY010000173.1:0-1719 GCA_964465475.1 uncultured Acidimicrobium sp.
GTCAGCTGACGGTGAGTTCAGCCTTCATGCTCTGGTGTCCCGGCACCGTGCAGAACAACTCGTAGGTGCCCGGCTCAAGAGTGACCGATCCGGAATCGACGTCGCCGTTGCGATTGACCTTCAACTCGAATCCCGACACGGTGACGCCGTCCTTGACGACGACGAGGGTGTGGCGGATCGAGTCCTCGTTCACGTAGGCGACGAGGGACTCACCGGCGGCGACGGAATACGCGGTCTTGTCGAAGCGCAGACCTGAGACCGCATGCACTTCGAGGTCGGTGCCTGCAGGGACGGTGTCGGGGGTGGCACTCGAACTCGAGCAACCTGCAGCAATGCCTGCGGCGAGGACGAGACCGAGGAGGGGGCGAAGGACGGGGAGTCGTGTCATATGTCTTTCAGTGTAAAGAGGGGCGTGACGGGGATGCGTGCCGTTCCGTGATCCGGTACGTCGATGCGGTGGGAACCTCGTCACAGCAGGGATTCTGGGCCAGTGAGTACGATGAAACCGATGCTCGAACGACCCCGCCCCGAGGATTTCGGCGCCAACTCCTGGCTGGTCGAAGAGATGTACGAGCGGTTCCGCGACAACCCCGCATCGGTCGGCGAGAACTGGCGCGAGTTCTTCAGTGACTTCAAGCCTGCCGGCACCCCGCGCACCGACGACACCGCCGAGATCATCCGGCCCGCCGTGCCCGCCGAGTCCAAGGCGGCTCCCGTCGTTGCCCCCGTCGTCACCTCGCCGGGCGTCGAGCCACCCAAGCCTCGCGTCACCCAGCCGACGGAGATCGTGCCCGATGGTGCACCCGAGCCGCTGCGCGGCGTGTCGGCGGCGATCGCCACGAACATGGATCGGTCGCTGTCGGTGCCGACGGCCACCAGCTTTCGCAACGTGCCGGCCAAGTTGCTCGAGGTCAACCGCAAGGTCCTGAACAACTACCGCTCGCGTACCGGCCAGCCGAAGGTCAGCTTCACGCACTTGATCGGGTATGCGATCGTGCGCGCGATCGCCGATGCGGTGCCGAACATGAAGAACGCCTACGTCCTCGGCGACGACGGCAAGCCCATGTTGCAGCGTCACAACCACGTGAACATCGGTCTCGCCGTCGACGTCGACAAGGGTGGCGGCCAGCGCACGTTGGTGGTGCCGGTGTTGCGCAACGCCGACACGTTGGACTTCGCCGGGTTCCTCCTCGGATACGACGAGATCATCCGCAAGGTGAAGGCGAACAAGTTGACCGTCGAGGACTTCCAGGGCGCCAACGTGAGCTTGACGAACCCCGGCACGATCGGCACCGTGCAGTCGGTGCCGAGGCTGATGCCCGGCCAGGGCGTCATCGTCGGCGTCGGCTCGATCGACTATCCGGCGGAGTTCCAAGGCTCCGACGAGCGCTCGCTCACCCGCATCGGGGTGTCCAAGGTCGTCACCGTCACGAGCACCTATGACCACCGCATCATCCAGGGTGCCGAGAGCGGTTTGTTCTTGAAGCGCGTGCATGAGTTGTTGGTCGGGGAGCACGGCTTCTACGACGACGTGTTCTCCTCCGTCGGCGTGCCGTACAAGCCGGTCGCCTGGATCCAAGACGTCAACGACCTCGACTCCGAGGACGCGATGCTCGACAAGCAGATGCAGATCGCGACCTTGATCCGCGTGCACCGCGTGCGCGGACACCTGATCGCCGACCTCGACCCGTTGCGCTGGCACGAGCCGGAGATGCCGCC
>CAYXIY010000174.1:0-1714 GCA_964465475.1 uncultured Acidimicrobium sp.
CCACGACGTCGACGACAGTCCCGGCGTCGACGACGACCACGGCTCCAACGCCCATTCCCGTGAAGTACTGGACCGTGTCGTTCGACCCGAATGGCGCGACGTCGGGCTCGCTTCCGCCGTCGAGTCAGATCTTCGACACTGGCCTCTACAACGTGCCGGGCAACCAAGGTTCACTCGCCCGATCTGACGGCGCAGAGTTCCTCGGCTGGAACACGGCGGCCAACGGTTCAGGGATCCTCTACACGAGTGGTTCGAAGTTGACCGTCACCTCCAACGTCGTGCTCTACGCCACGTGGTCGCCGAGTGCAGTGGTGACATTGCCGAGCACCCCACCGGAGCCCGAGCTCCAGGTGATCATCCCGACGAGCCCGAATCCCGAGGACTTCCAGGTCTCGTTCCCTGACCGTCTCCCGAAGACGGGAATCGACCTGACCCTCGAGGTCATCGCAGCACTCCTCATCGGACTGACGGCACTCGCCTTCGTGTTCGAAGGTCAGATCCGCTCACTGCTCGGGCACCAGCGTCGCCCGCGCAAGTCGCAGCACTAATCACCCCACAAGGCCTGCCCGGGTGGCGAAGCCATCCCCCGATTCGTCACCCGGGCTCCACATCACACCAACAAAGGAGAACACCATGGAAGAAACCACCAACAACCACGACATCAGCAGGCGCACGTTGCTCGCGGCACTTGGAATCGGCGGAGTCGCCACCGTCGGATCGATGTATTCGAAGCTCGTCCTGTCGAACCGCACCGCGGCCGATGCACGCAACCTCGTCGCGGTCGAGACCCGTGAAGAGTGGGCGGCGAATGCAGACACGATCTCCTACGGATCAGACGTCAATGCCAAACCTCGTGGGATGACCCTCGGCTTTCTCTACATTCCCCGGCTTCGCTCCGAGGTGTGGGGTTTCCCCATCGTCGAAGGAACGAACCCGAAGCAGCTCACCGCCGGCGTCGGGCACCTCGTGCAGACCGCGATGCCTGGCGAAGAAGGAAACGTCGCTCTCTTCGGACACCGCACCGCATACGGCAAGCCGTTCGATCGATTCAACGAGTTGGTCAAGGGTGACAAAGTCGTGATCGAGACCCAATCGTCGTGGTATGTCTACACGCTCGTGGCGAGCACCAAGGTCGAGCCGAGTGCGATGTGGGTCGCCAAGCCGAACCCATTCGCCAACGGCACGCTCAAGGGCACCATCCCGAACTGGAAGACGATGCCCAAGCAGATCGTGTCGCTCATCACCTGCACGCCGAAGTTCTCGACCGACATGCGCTGGGTGTGGTGGGGTACGCAGACGTCGGTGTCCGACCACTCGGCGCCGCCGAGCATCATCACCGCAACGTGACGGTCAGGATCTAATTCGCTCGAGGGCCAACGAGGCGCAGGCTGACCTCGTTGGCCATCAAGCGTCCCGCACGCGTCAGCACGAAACGGTCCCCGCGACGCTCGATCAACCCGCCGAGTGCATCGACATCGTCCGTCGAAAATGCCGTCGATGGCACACCTTCCCTCATTCGCACCAACAACTGCAGCTCTTCGAGCGCACGAACCTCGCCACTGAGCGTCTCCGACGACGACTCCGGTTCCTCTCCCGCTGCGACCATCTCGATGTATCGATCAGGGGTCCGCACGTTCCACCAGCGTCGGCCATCTGCGTGGCCGTGGGCGGCCGATCCGAAGGCGTGATAGTTCCCTTGGAGCCAATAGAGGCG
>CAYXIY010000175.1:0-1695 GCA_964465475.1 uncultured Acidimicrobium sp.
TCCCACGCCGAAGGCACCGCAGGTTCGCTCATGACCCCGGACATCATCGTCATGTCGCCCGATTCGACGGTCGCCGACGCGCTCGCCCGCATCCGCGAGCCGGAGATCCTCGTGTCGATCGCCGCGCAGGTCTTCGTCGCCCACGCTCCGCACTATCCGCCGACCGGCACCTACCTCGGCGTCGTGCACTTCCAGCGTCTGCTTCGTGAGTCACCGCAGATGACGCTCAGCCAGTGCGTCGAGATGGAGCCGACGATTCCACCGACGATGGCGGAACGTGACGTCGCCGAGCGCCTCGCGTCCTACAACCTGCTTGCCGTCGCCGTCTGCGACCAGAACAACCGTCTCCTCGGCGCGATCACCGTCGACGACGTCCTCGACCGCACGTTGCCTGCCAACTGGCGCCGTCACCCGAGCTCGGCGGTGGTGTCATGAGGAAGGGTCAAGACCTCGCTCGTCCGCGCAGCACGCAGCCCCTCGGCGTCCACTACGACCCCGAGGCGTTTGGTCGCTTCTCGGAAACCATCGCCCGCTATCTGGGCACCGCACGATTCCTGATCGTCCAGACCGCGATCGTGATCCTGTGGATCATCATCAACATCGTCTCGGTTGCGCTCCGTTGGGACCCGTATCCGTTCATCCTCTTGAACCTCATGTTCTCGGTCCAGGCCGCCTACGCCGCACCACTGATCCTCCTCGCCCAAAATCGCCAGGAGCAACGCGACCGCCGTCAGGCCGAATACGACAGGGCTGTCGCCGCAAGTACGCAAGCAAACGCCGAGTTCCTCGCCCGCGAGTTGGCAAGCGTCAGATTGTCGCTGTCAAACGTCGTGACCGTGGACGAGTTGCGTGATCAGTTGGACGACATCGTGCGTCGTCTCAACGAGTCGAAGTAGACGTCGTCCAGTCGACGGCCATTCGCAACGCCGTCGCGTAGCGCTCCGGCACACCCCACATCGCGAGGTGGTCGCCGTCAAGCGGAACGACATGAGCCGACGTCGCGGAGGCAAGTTGGTGTTGCTTTCGCGGTGGGACGAGGACGTCTGACGTGGTTACGACACACGCAACCGGAACGTCGACTTGACCGGCCCACTCCACCGCGCTGTACGTGGACAGTGCACGGCCAGCCTCGCGCATGACCCACGAGTCGTTGCGACGGATCTCGCTCACGATCCACGAGACGTGACGATGCATGGCGGAGTTCCGTGGGATTGCGCGATGAACGACCCGCTCTATCAATCGAGGAGTCGACAGGATCCTGATGAGCGGCGAGACGAATCGAGAAGTCTTCCATCGACGTCGTTCCGCCTTCGTTCCGTTCCACTCGAGTGCCGTGGCGCACAGCACGATCGAGCGAACGAGAGCACCGTGGCGCTTCCACAACAACATGCTGATCGGCCCACCCATCGAGTAACCAACGGGGGTCACGGTGTTCAGACCCAGTTCACGGATGATCGCTGCCGCATCGTCTGCGCAGTCCTCGAGTGTGAACTTCTCGGCCGGACGGAGCCCACGGCCATGCCCACGATGGTCGATCACGACGAACGAATACTTCTCGGCGAGTTGTTCGTAGGCCGAAAAGAAGTTGATGTCACCGGTTCCCGTCCAACCGTGCAACAACAGCAGTGTCGGCGCCGAAGGATTGGGGTGGACGAAACGACGCACGAAGAACTCACCGCGTCCGGGGACGGACAC
>CAYXIY010000176.1:0-1691 GCA_964465475.1 uncultured Acidimicrobium sp.
GTGGATGCGCTCGGGGCCGATCGCTGCGGCGATCGCGTACAGCACGAGCGCCCCGACGACGGATCCGACCGTCGAGGCGAGCACCATCACGACGACGGAACCGTCACCGCGACGGGCGACGAAGCCCGCGAACGGCAACACGATCTCGGACGGAATCGGAGGGAAGAGGTTCTCGGCGATGACGAGGAGGGCGACTCCGAGATAACCCAACGACTCGATGACGTCCTGCACCCATTGGGCGAGATTGCTCAGCACGAGACCAGTCTTGCCGATCTAGCGGCTGAGTTCTTTGCGATTCTTGATCTTGGACGCGCGGTAGTCCTTGTTCATCAGCGCGATCACGTCGATCGAGATCTCCTTCGGACACGCGGCCGAGCATTCGCCGTGGTTCGTGCACGAGCCGAAGTATTCGTCCATCGTCTCGACCATCGCCTCCGTGCGCTTGAACCGCTCGGGCTGGCCCTGTGGGAGGAAGTTGAGGTGCGAGATCTTGGCCGCGGTGAACAGGTTCGCCGCACCGTTCGGGCATGCCGCGACGCACGCACCACATCCGATGCACTGCGCCGAGTCCATCGCCGCGTCAGCCACCGGCTTGGGGATCGGAATCAGGTTCGCGTCCGGAGCGCCGCCGGTCGGCGCGGTGATGAATCCGCCAGCCTCGATGATCCGGTCGAACGAGCTGCGGTCGACCATCAGGTCCTTGATGATCGGGAACGCCGTCGCACGCCACGGTTCGATGACGATCGTGTCGCCACTGGAGAACGAACGCATGTGCAACTGGCACGTCGTCGTCGCCTTCTTCGGTCCGTGCGCAACGCCGTTGATCATGAGCGAACACGTGCCGCAGATGCCTTCGCGACAGTCGTGGTCGAACACGACTGCTTCCTTGCCGTCATTGATCAGGCGCTCGTTGAGCACGTCGAGCATCTCGAGGAACGACGCCTCGTCGCTGATCTCGTCGATCGTGTAGTTCTCGAAACGCCCCGCATCGTTCGGGCCCTTCTGGCGCCAGACCTTGAGCGTGAGGTTCTTCAGGTGGCTCACTTGTAACTCCTCGTCGCGAGATGTGCGTTTTCGAACACGAGTTCCTCGGTGTGGCGGGCGGGCTTCATCGCATCCCCCGTCCATTCCCATGCGGCCACGTGGCAGTAGTCCTGGTCGTTGCGCTGTGCCTCGCCGTCCGGGGTCTGATATTCGGAGCGGAAGTGTGCGCCACAGCTCTCCTCGCGGGTGAGCGCGTCCTGGCACATCTGCATGCCGAGCTGGAAGAAGTCGTCCACGCGGCCGGCCTTCTCGAGCGTCTGGTTCGTCGACTCGCCGTCACCGGTGACGCGCAGGTCGGTCTTGAACTCCTGGTACAGCGCGGGCAAGTCGGAGATCGCCTTCTGCAGACCTTCCTTCGTGCGCTCCATGCCGCAGTAGTCCCAGATGATCTTGCCGAGTTCGCGGTGGAACCAGTCCGGTGAGCGCTTGCCCTTCGTCGAGAGATATCCGGAGAAGCGGGCCTTCGCCTCGTTCTCGGCCTCCTTGAACGCCGGGTGGTCGGTGGTCGGGATCGACTTGTTGAGCAGTGGCGCAAGTCCGTTGCTGATCGTGTACGGCAGGACGAAATAACCGTCCGCAAGTCCCTGCATCAGCGCAGATGCACCGAGTCGGTTCGCGCCGTGGTCGGAGAAGTTCGCCTCGCCCGC
>CAYXIY010000177.1:0-1688 GCA_964465475.1 uncultured Acidimicrobium sp.
GACGACGTCGACTTCGGCGCAGGAGGAACGATCGCGTCGTGGATCGCAGAGGGTCACGAGGTCGTCTACTGCCTAGTGACCGACGGTCAGGCCGGCGGTAGCGACAACACGATTTCGCGAGACGAAATGGCTCGCATCCGCCGACGTGAGCAGACCGAGGCCGCCAACGTTCTCGGCGTCACCAAACTGCACTTCCTCGGCTTCCCCGACGGTGCCGTCGTCGCCGACCTGAACCTCCGCCGCGAGATCAGCGCGATCATTCGCATCGAGCGCCCCGACCGTGTGCTCACCCAATCTGCTGAGCGTCGCTACGACAGGATCTATGCGAGCCACCCAGACCACCTCGCCACTGGCGAGGCGACGCTCTGTGCCGTCTATCCCGATGCGCGCAACGAGTTTGCGTTCCCCGAACTGATCACCGAACGAGGACTCCAGCCACATTCCGTTCCGGAGACCTGGATCATGGCGGGGCCGAACCCGAAGCACTTCGTCGACACGACCGACTTCATCGACAAAAAGATCGAAGCGCTGCAACGCCATGCGAGCCAACACCAGGATCCGGCTGGACTGCCGCAACGGATGCGCGAATGGGGACAGATGATCGCCCAAGCAGGCGGACTCCCCGAGGGACGCTGCGCCGAGGCGTTCCTCGTCGTCGATACGAAATAGTCGAGGAGCTCGCGACTACGGAAGCGTCGTTGCGGCCGGGTCGACCGTCGTCTCGACCGGCACGGTGTCGGTCGGAATCGTCGTCTCGGTCGGAATCGTCGTCTCGACGACCGTCGTGTCGACCGGTGCCGGCACCGTCGTCGTCACGAAGACCCAACTGACGTCGGGGAACTGCACGCCCGACGAAGGCGAGTCGGGCTGCGGCTGGCCGAGCCAGAATCCGAACGACACGAGGAAGATGACGATGGCCACGAGCGTGGAATTGCGCGGACGCCGCCAATACATCAGGCGTCACCCTTCAGCGATGCATACGTGTGGCGCAGCTCGGCGGCGATGCGGCGGCGAAGTTCGCGCTCGACCTTCCACTGCTGCACCGGGAGCGAGCGTCCCGCCACGCGAATCTCCACGTCGGACTCCCCGAGGTTCTCCACACCGGTGACCTCTGGAGTCTCGATCAACATCTCCGCAAACTTCGGATCGCGCGCCATGTCGGCAGCCACTGCATTCACCTTGACGATCGCTTCTTCAATGTCGGCATGGCGCGGGAGCGGAACCGTCACGAGAACACGTGACCAGTCGCGGGACATGTTCACGTTGTGACGCAAGACGCCGTTGGCGATGCTGACGAGATCGCCGTCGAAGGTGCGGATCTTGGTGACGCGAAGCGTGACTTCCTCGACGCGGCCCTCGACCCAGCCGACGATGCCGAGTGGCCCGAGTCGCACGATGTCACCGACGCCGAACTGACGCTCGGAGATGATGTAGATGCCGGCGATCACGTCGCCGACCATCTGCTGCGCACCGAAACCGAGTCCCGCGCCCGCGATCGAACCGAGGAAGACGAGGGCTGATGATGGGATGTTCAGGCGCAGGAGGACCGAGGTGGTCGCCACCGCGATGATCGCAAAGTTGAGTCCCCACCGCAGTGCCCCGACGACGGCAGCGCGATGGGCTCCCGTGGCGGCACGGGAAAGGTCTCCCGTGTCGGGGTTGCGCGACTTGACCGCGAGGATCTGTTG
>CAYXIY010000178.1:0-1678 GCA_964465475.1 uncultured Acidimicrobium sp.
ACTTCATCAGCCGCAAGCTGTATCCGAACGTCGACTTCTACTCGGGCCTCATCTACCAGGCGCTCGGCTTCCCGGTCGAGATGTTCACCGTGCTGTTTGCCATCCCCCGCACGGTCGGCTGGCTTGCACACATGTCGGAACTACTGAAGGACAAGGAACAAAAGATCAGCCGTCCGCGCCAGTGGTACACCGGCGTCGACGAGCGACTCTACGTGCCGATCGCCAAGCGCTAGTTCGCGACGTCGATCACGATCTTGCCGACGTTGGCGTTCGCCTCCATGTGGCGGTGGGCCTCCGCGATCTGCTCGAGCGGGTAACGGCTGTCGATCACCGGTGAGAGCCGTCCGGATTCGAACAGTGGAATGACCTCGGCCGAAAAGCGCTGGGCGAGCGCGATCTTTTCCTCGAGTGGGCGGGCACGCAACACCGTGCCCGTCAGGCTCGCACGCTTGGGCATCAGTGCGGCGAGGTTGAACTCGACCTTGCCACCGCCCATCACCCCGACCTGCACGATGTGTCCCTTGAGTGCCAGCGACGCGACGTTGCGATCGAGATAACCGCCGCCGATCACGTCGAGCACGACGTCGACGCCACGTCCACCGGTTGCCGAGGCGACCACCTGCACGAAGTCCTCGTTGGCATAGTCGACGACGGCATCCGCGCCGAGTGCACGCACCGCCTCCACCTTGCCGGCCGAACACGTCGCAACAACGTGTGCACCGATCGCACGCGCGATCTGCACCGCTGCGGTCCCGACTCCGGATGCGGCGGCATGCACGAGTGCCCACCTGCCACTCGTGAGACCGCCCTGGACGACGAGGGCATCCCAGGCAGTGAGGAACACCTCAGGAATCGCGGCGGCATCGGCGAGCGACACGGTGGAGGGAATGCGCATCGCCTGGCGCTCATGGACGACGAGTCGTTCGGCGTAGCTGCCACCACTTACGATCCCCATCACCTCGTCACCGACGCGCCACGTGCGGACCAAATCTCCGCACGCCTCGACGACGCCCGAGTACTCCATCCCGGGAATGTCGAGTGCTCCTGGGAACGGGTCGGGATACAGACCCATGCGGTGCAAGACGTCGGCACGATTGACCGCCGTCGCCCTCACGCGCACGACGATGTCCTGCGAACCACAGGGAGGGACGGGAGCGTCCTCGATTCCGAGCACCTCGGGTCCGCCGTGTTGGCGCAGCACCACGGCCCTCATCGGCCGACTACTTCCCCATCGCGGACTGCAGGCGACGATCGAGGGTCTCGAGGAACTGCTCGGTCGTCTGCCACGGCGCGGACTCCCCGCCGATGAGCAGCGACAGGTCCTTGGTCATCTCGCCACCCTCGACTGCTTCGACACACACCTTTTCCACCGTGCGGGCGAAGTTGACCACCTCTGGGGTGTTGTCGAGCTTGCCGCGATGCTCGAGACCGCGCGTCCACGCAAAGATCGAGGCGATCGGGTTGGTCGAGGTCTTCTTGCCTGCCTGGTGGTCGCGGTAGTGACGAGTCACGGTGCCATGAGCGGCCTCGGACTCCATCACGCGTCCGTCCGGCGTGGTGAGCACGGAGGTCATGAGACCGAGTGAACCGTAGCCCTGGGCGACGGTGTCGCTTTGCACGTCGCCGTCGTAGTTCTTGCACGCCCAGACGTAGCCACCCTCCCAGCGCAACATGCACG
>CAYXIY010000179.1:0-1642 GCA_964465475.1 uncultured Acidimicrobium sp.
GCATGAACTTTGCCTTCACCGAAGAACAAGAAGAACTCCGCAAGACCGTCCGCGCATTCCTCGACGCCAAGTCGCCCGAGACCGCAGTGCGCGAGCAGATGGAGACCGACAACGGTTTCGATCCTGCCGTGTGGTCGCAGATGGGCGAGCAGATGGGACTGCAGGGTCTCGTCATCCCCGAAGAGTTCGGTGGCTCGGGATTCAGTTTCGTCGAACTCGGCGTCGTGCTCGAAGAGATGGGTCGCGCGCTTCTGTGTGCGCCGTACTTCTCGACCGTCGTGCTCGCAGCACAGGCCCTCATCCACTCCGGTGACGCAGCCGCCAAGAAGAAGTACCTCCCCGGCATCGCCGCGGGCGAGACGATCGCGACGCTCGCATCCACCGAGCCCTCGGGCAAGTGGGACGAAGCCGGCATCACGATGCAGGCCAAGGGCAGCGGTTCGTCGTTCACCCTCTCGGGCACGAAGATGTTCGTCCTCGACGGCCACACCGCCTCGCTGATCATCGTGGCTGCCCGCACCGCCAAGGGCGTGTCGCTGTTTGCCGTCGACGGCAACGCCAAGGGTCTCACCCGCACGGCACTGTCGACGATGGACCAGACGCGCAAGCAGGCCAAGCTCGAGTTCAACGACGTGGCCGCAGAGTTGATCGGCACCGAGGGCAAGGGCTGGGACGTGCTGTCGACGGTGTTCGACCTCGCCGCAGTCGCACTGGCCGCCGAGCAGGTGGGCGGAGCACAGAAGGTGCTCGACATGGCCGTCGAATACGCCAAGGTGCGCGTGCAGTTCGGTCGCCCGATCGGTTCGTTCCAGGCGATCAAGCACAAGTGCGCCGACATGTTGCTCGAGGTCGAGTCGGCCAAGTCGGCCGCCTACTACGGCATGTGGTGTGCAAGCGAGATGAACGCCGAGCTCGCCTCGACCGCCTCGCTCGCCAAGGCGTACTGCTCGGAGGCCTACTTCCATGCGGCAGCCGAGAACATCCAGATCCATGGAGGCATCGGCTTCACCTGGGAACACCCGGCGCACCTGTACTTCAAGCGTGCGAAGTCGAGCGAGTTGCTGTTCGGTGATCCGACGTATCACCGCGAGCTGCTCGCCCAGCGCATCGGCATCTGACCGACTCCCGTGCTCGCCGTCTCTGGCGTGACCGTCGTCTTTGCGGTCCTTGCCGCGATGGCGAGCTTTGCGATCGCTGCCGTCGTCATCGGCCGTGAGGCCCGACGCCTGGATTCAGTCGCCCCGCGCGCCGTCTACGACCTCGACCAGGCCATCGACTTCGTCGCCGACCGACTGCCCGGCGACACGCAGGCTCGGCTCACCTTCGACGAACTCCGCGTGTTGTTGAAGTTGCACATGCGCTGGCTGCACGACAAGGGCCTGCAGCCCGCCGACGTGATCGACCGCCCGCAGGACATCGAAGAGGTGATCGTGCTCGGCGAGGAGACGCTCACGGCGTATTTGCTCGGCAAGGCGGAGGAGGCGCGGATCGAGGTGTTGGACGACGTCGACGTGGTGCACGTCGTGCGTGCGCACCTGGCCTATTTCGAGTCGATCGGTGCGGTGGGGCCGAGCGCGTCGAGCAACGACCTCTGACCGATCGAGTTGCGCTTCCACACCGACACGTAACGCTCGAGGCGCGG
>CAYXIY010000180.1:0-1630 GCA_964465475.1 uncultured Acidimicrobium sp.
TGCAGTCGTTCCGCTCGAACGGATCGTTCGGGGTGACGAAGGAACAATTCGAGACGTGGGTGGCCCCGACGTTCCGCGCCCATCGCGCATCCGACGACGAGACGATCGCGGTGATGAAGCGCGTGCATGCCGAGACAGGAATGTTGATCGATCCGCACACCGCGGTCGGGCTGTCGGCGGCGATGGCGTGTGCACAGGATGGGGTTCCGACCATCACGCTGGCGACCGCGCATCCGGCCAAGTTCCCGGACGCCGTCGAGCGCGCCACGGGCATTCGCCCCGAGCTGCCCGAGCACGTCGCGGACCTGTTCTCGCGCACGGAACGCAGCACGGACCTGCCGAACGACTTGGCGAGCGTGGAACGCTTCGTCGCCTCCGTCCGTCGCGCGTTGTAAGGCGACGGCGATTCGGCTATCATTGAAATTGGCTCGGATTCCCGAGTGAAGCCCCCGCAACACGCGGCGCTCAGTTTCGCGTAACGCATTCGCGGTTGAAGGGCACGTCACATCTGTGTGAGTGTCCATGAAAGTAGGACCTATGGCCAGTGGAGCCTTGGAACAATCAGCACTTGAGGCAAAGGATCGCGAGCAACTCGTGGCGATCGCCAGTGCGCTCGGCGTGAAGTCGGCGTCGCGTGCCAAGAAGCAGGAACTCATCGACATGATCCTCGAGCAGACCAAGCCGGCCGCGCCGGCACCCAAGGCCGAGACGGCCAAGCCTGCGTCGCGCAACACGGATGCTCCGGTTCTCGGCGCCGACGGCGAAGCGCTGTCGGAGTGGGAGATCGAACTCGCCGAGCACGAGGGCACGCCGATCGCACCCGATGCAAAGCGTCAGTCCGACCAGCAGCGCAACAACGATCGAGGGGAGCGGAACCACGATCGCGGCGATCGTGGAGATCGGAACAACCGTCAAGGTTTCCAGCGCGACGGCTTCGACGGCGATCGAAACAACCGAAACAACCGCAATCGCAACCGCAACCGACGTCGTGGACGTGGCGGTCGCGACGAGGGCCCGCAGGGCAACGATCGCTACGAGTTGATGGAGCCGGAGTCGAACGAGCCATTGAGCACCGAACCCGTCAAGGTCTCCGGTTACCTCGACCTTCGCGACGAGGGGTACGGCTTCCTGCGCGTGAACGGTTATCTGTCCTCGCGCGAAGACTCCTACGTCTCGGTTCGCCTCACCCGCCAGTTCGGATTGCGCAAGGGCGACTACGTCACGGGAGTTTCCAAGCCCGCCGGTCGCAACGAGAAGAATCCGGCACTGCTCGAGATCAACACGATCAACGGCGTCTCGCCAGAGAAGGCGAAGAATCGTCCGAAGTTCGAAGAGCTCACGCCGCTGTTCCCGGACAGCAAGCTCGTGCTCGAGAACCCGGCGGATCCGTCGAACATGACCGCCCGCATCATCGACCTGATCGCTCCGATCGGCAAGGGCCAGCGCGGCATCATCGTGTCGCCACCGAAGGCCGGCAAGACGACGGTCATGAAGACGATCGCCACGAGCATCGAGCGCAACCACCCAGAGGTGAAGCTCATCGTGCTGCTGATCGACGAACGTCCTGAGGAAGTGACCGACATGCGTCGCACCGTGAAGGGCGAAGTCATCGCCTCCACGTTCGACAGGC
>CAYXIY010000181.1:0-1629 GCA_964465475.1 uncultured Acidimicrobium sp.
ATCGGCCGCAGGCGGTGCACCGGCCGGCCGGGCGGACTTGATGGCGACCTGTACGGCGATCGACAGCGCGAGCAGGAGCCACAGCCATGCCGGCACGACCCGCTCGAGGTGTTCAAGTCCAGCCGCACGATGTAAGTCGGTGTGGACGTATCCCGGATTGACGGCGACGACACGAACTCCGGAGTCTCGCAACTCGCGGTGCACGCTGCGGGCGTACGAGGTGACCGCAGCTTTCGCCGCCGCATACACCGCGGACTTGGGCATCGGAATCTTGGCGGCGATGCTGGACACGACGATGATGTCCCCCGAGCCGCGTTCGGCCATGGCCGGAGCGAGTCGTTCGATCACGAGGATGACACCAGTTGCGAGCAGGGTCACCACGTCCTCGATGGTCTCCGACGACGACGTACCGACGCGAGCGGCAAGCGTGACACCAGCGTTTGCGACCATCACGTCGGGTGTGCGCACGAGTGATTCGTGTCGCAACATCGCCTCGACTCCGTCGATCGACGACAGATCCGCGACACACACCGCGCAACCAACTCCGAATCGCTCGGTCAGTTCCTTGGCGGTCGATTCGAGCACATCTCGACGTCTGGCTACGAGGACCAGGTCGTGCCCACGTCGCGCGTAGTCGACAGCGAACTCGCGTCCAATGCCCGAGGTTGCCCCGGTAACGAGAGCGAGGGGCCGCGACGTCACGAGTGGAGCGAGCGGTCGTCCCACCATGCGTGGGTTCCACTCGAGATGCGCTCGGGCAACTCCACCGCAGCAACGGGTCCTTCCGACAGACGCGCCGCGTCAAAGATCAGGCAGTCGCTGCGGTCGGCGTTCACGTCAATCGTGTAGGTGAGCAGGTATCCGTCGTCTTCGGACTTGGCGTTCGCACGCGGGGCAAACACGGCCTCGCTGCAGAACACGCCCGGTTCGAGGCGCACGGTCTCCTCACGAGCCGTGTCCACGTCGTGGCGAATCAGGCCCTCGAACGTGAACCAGCCTTCCGTCGGCACCGCGCTGTACGTGGTCGAATAGCGCTTTCCCGCGACGCGATTGTTGACCACCCCGAACTCCGTGATCGTGTCCGACAACGGACCTTCCTTCACGGCTCCGGTCACGAGGTTCAGCCGCCATCGATAGGGACGGGACTGCATCGCATGCAGGTCGAGGTATCGAAACAGCCGCTCGTCGATCGTCGCATCGGGCGGAAGCGATGGCGCCGGGTCCGACTGGAAGTAGCCGTCGACGACGATTTCGTCACCATCCTCATACGCGTTGATCCAGTGCAGGACGAACGTGGGCTCACAGTCGAACCAACGAACCTCGCTCGTCGAACCGTGGCGCGGAATCACGCCGAGGCGCATGGGCATGTCGCGGTAGAACCGGTTCGCGTAGACCCCACGCTCGAGCAGCTGCGGATCCCAGAATAACGGGCAGTCGTTGACGATCGAGAAGTTTTCGGTGAACACCATGTCGTGCGGAAGGCGTGGTCCGGGCAGCGGCACGTCGATGTAGGTGACGAGTTCACCGGCGGGAGACACGACCCCGTAGTGCATGTACGGATACGTCGTCGAGTAGTTGAAGAACATGAGCTCACCCGTGCGCACGTCGACCTTCGTGTGGGCAGATGCA
>CAYXIY010000182.1:0-1618 GCA_964465475.1 uncultured Acidimicrobium sp.
CACCGATCATGTGCCGATCACTGCACGCGCTGCGCCGAGTACGCGCTCAAGATCCGACGGCGCCACCTCGAGGTCGAGTCCTCGCCGACCACCGGAGACGAAGATCGTGTCGAAGTTTGCGCACGACTCGTCGATCACCGTGCGCAGCAACTTCTTCTGACCGAACGGACTGATCCCGCCGACCACGTATCCAGTGACGCGCTGGGCGTCGGTTGGCTCTGCCATCTCGCAGCGCTTGACGCCAAGCGCACTGGCGAGTGCCTTCAACGACACGGTGGTGGTCACCGGCACGATCGCCACGACGAACTCGCGGTCGCATCGGGCGAGCAAGGTCTTGAATACGCGAGCCTCGTCCACCCCGAGCGCCGCCGCGGCCGCCTTGCCGTACCCGACGTCGGTGGAAGCCGCCACGTCATGGTCGAATGCGTGCACGACGTAGGGCACGTGGGCGTCGTCCAGGGCGACCATCGCCGGAGTCGCCGACTTCATCGGATTTCCACTGCGTGCCGCCGAAACACCCTCGGTAGCATTGCCGAGGCCCATTTGGGCCTCGCCACACGAAGGATCATCATGGCCGTCAGCACCTCCCGAGACACCATTCTTATTGAACGCCGCTACGCCGCGGTGCTGGACTCGTTGAGCGACGCCTCGCTCGCCACGTTGACCATGGCAGTTGGCGAGAAGCTGCGCGACCCGCTCGCCAAAGTGCTCGCACTCCCCGCGGGTTCATTCGACGACGCCGCGACCATCGCCGGCAAGGTCCGAGCCGGTCTCGCTTCGCGCAAGGCCTACCTCGACGTCGGCATCCTGCTCGCCGAAGCCGCAACCGAGAAGGCGATCGAGATGCTCGGCGACCGTTCGGACGACCCGAGCCTCGAGGACCTCCAGATGATCATCACGCCGCTTGCCGAGGAGTTCACCTTGGATGCCGTGCGCCTGATGGCGGTGCAATACAGCGTCTCGCTCGGCGGATTCCGCAAGCTGGTCGCCAGCGACGAGCGTTTCGCGATCCCGTCGTCCGGCTCGAAGGCCGCTACGGCGACCGCTGCAGCGGCAAAGGACGAGGCCGCGCAGGCAGAGAAGCGTCGCCTGCGAGCCGAACGCAAGGAGAAGGATCGTGCGGCACGTCAGGCCGCCGAAGCACAGCGTCGCGCCGCGCGCGGTCGTTCGTGAGCCACGACACGATGCAGCTTCGCCTCGCCTCCATCGAGTCTCGCGGACACGTCGTCGTCGGATACGACGAGACGCATTGTGACGTGATCGACGTCGAACGTGCGAGCGACGGACGTCTTCCGGCCGATCCGATGGCGTGCTTTGCACGCTGGGACGACCTGCGTTCCTTCGTCGACTTGACGACGGCCACACCGACGCGCGTCGCACTCGAGCGCCTCGACTGCCCCGTGCCGCAGCCTCGCCAGATGTTCGCCGTCGGTCTGAACTACAAACGCCACGCAGAAGAGATGGGCAGCCCGATCCCGGCGCAGCCACTCATCTTCGCCAAGTTCCAGAGTTCGCTGAACGCCCCGTACGCCTCCATCGCCGTCGCGAGCGACACGTGCGACTACGAGTCCGAGGTCGTCGTCGTGATCGGACGTGGTGGACGCAACATCAGCCAAGC
>CAYXIY010000183.1:0-1616 GCA_964465475.1 uncultured Acidimicrobium sp.
GCCCTGACTGGATCGGGTGGCATGGTCGACGTCCCAGACACGATCGGTCTGCCCTTCGAGCAAGCCGAGCAGGTGATCATCGATGCCGGTCTCACACCCGTCGGCAACCCGCAGCCAACGACCGACGTCGAACCTGGAATCGTCTATGCACAAGAACCAGCCGCAGTGACACGAGTGGAGACCGGCTCACGAATCCTGATCACCTATCAACCCGCGGCAACCGTCACCGTTCCTGCGATCCAAGGCATGCTCGTGGCAGACGCGACCAAACTCCTCGACTCGCTCGACCTCGTCCTCACGATCACCGAGACTCGCGAGGATCCGACGATTCCGGCAAACCAGATCATCAGCCAGACTCCGGTGGCGAACACGGTGGTCGCGGGCGGCAGTGAGATCAGCGTCGTCGTCTCGAGCGGCTCTGCCGCATTGACGATTCCGAATGTCCAGGGCCAGGCCGGAGACGCTGCGGCGCAATTGCTCGCGGCCGAACCTTACGTCTTCGTGGTCACCGTGGTCGAGGAGTTGAGCACGACCGTCGACCAAGGTCGCGTCACCCGCACCGAACCGGTGATCGGGTCGGCGATTCCGCGCGGTTCGACGATCACCGTGTACGTCTCTGGTGCCTCGACGAAGGTCGTGGTCCCGTCGGTCGAAGGGTTCACCGAGTCTGAGGCGCGCACCGCACTCAACACCGCCGGTTTGATCTGGGAGATCAAGTATCAGAACGTTCCCGCGGGCGACGCAAATGACGGTCGAGTCATCTCGCAAAGCCGACAACCAGACGATCTTGTCGAACCCGGTTCGCGGGTGACGCTGGTCGTCGGCAAAGTGCCGTCGGGCTAACGAACTCGCGATTCGGTTCGCACAAGGAAGTTCTTCACAAGATCGTGTCCGTGCTGCGTGAGCACGCTCTCGGGATGGAACTGCACTCCTTCGACGTCGAACTCGCGATGGCGCATGCCCATGATCATCCCGTCGCTCGTCGAGGCAGTGACCTCGAGCGACGACGGCAGCGACTCCCGTTCGACGACGAGGCTGTGATATCGCGTTGCTGCGAGTGGGCTGTCGAGACCAGCGAACACACCAAGGCCCTCGTGGTTGATCATCGACGTCTTGCCGTGGACGAGCTCTGGCGCGCGCACCACCTTGCCGCCGAACACGTGTCCGATCGCCTGATGTCCGAGACACACGCCGAACACCGGCGTCTTGCCAGCAAATGCGGTGATCGCTGAACACAGGATGCCTGCATCCTCTGGTCGGCCGGGCCCAGGTGAGAGCAACACGCCATCGGGATTCACCGCGACGGCATCCTCCACGGTGAGTTCGTCGTTGCGCACGACGATCGGCTCTGCTCCGAGTTCGCCGAGGTATTGGACCAGGTTGTAGACGAACGAGTCATAGTTGTCGATGACGAGGATCCGTGCCACCCATGTATCCTGCCCGTTTCGCGGTCGCGAAGAAACCTGATTTCGCACCTACACTGGATGGTGCATGGCACAGCGCAAGCGACGAACCGGCGGTCGAACCACCCCGAAGGGCACCAAGCCGGGTCACCTGCATGAAACCCATCGCCTCGACCACGCAGATCCCAAGTCGATGCACGGCACGACGGTCGC
>CAYXIY010000184.1:0-1598 GCA_964465475.1 uncultured Acidimicrobium sp.
GGCAAGCGCGTGCAGGCGCTCGGTGGCGCAAAGAACCACATGCTCGTGCTTCCGGATGCAGACCTCGACATGGCCGCGGACGCCGCGGTGAGTGCGGCCTACGGCTCGGCAGGTGAGCGTTGCATGGCGGTCTCCGTCGTGCTCGCCGTCGACACCGTCGCCGACGCGCTCGTCGACAAGATCAAGACTCGCGTCCCGAACATCAAGGTCGGTCCTGGAACCGACCCGTCGAGTGAGATGGGACCACTGATCAGCCGTGAACATCGCGACAAGGTCGCGAGCTACGTGACGAACGCAGCCGCAGAAGGCGCAAAGGTCGTCATCGACGGCACCGACAAGGCCAAGGACCAGGGCTTCTTCTTGAACCCGAGCCTCATCGACGACGTGAAGCCAGGAATGAAGTGCTACGACGAGGAGATCTTCGGACCGGTGCTTACGGTGATGCGCGTGTCGAGCTACGACGAGGGCCTTGCGACGATCAATGCGAACCAGTTCGGCAACGGCACCGCGATCTTCACCCGTGACGGTGGCGTGGCCCGCCAGTTCCAGTTCGACGTGCAGGTCGGCATGGTCGGCATCAACGTGCCGATCCCGGTTCCCGTGTCGTACTACTCGTTCGGCGGTTGGAAGGCCTCGCTCTTCGGTGACCAGCACATGTACGGACCGGAAGGCGTCAACTTCTTCACCCGTGGCAAGGTCGTCACCTCGCGCTGGCCTGACCCGCGCACGTCGTCGGTCAACCTCGGTTTCCCGCAGAACCGCTAGACGAACTCGAGGGACCCCATGGACATCGGCGTCGTACTTCAGACCACACCACCGTCGGCGCGCGTCGTCGACCTCGCCAAGAAGGCCGACATGTACGGCTTTTCGCACGTGTGGACCTTCGACAGCCACATCCTGTGGCAGGAGCCCTACGTCATCTACAGCCAGATCCTCGCCGAGACGCGCAACGTGATCGTCGGACCGATGGTGACGAACCCCGCCACCCGT
Organism: uncultured Acidimicrobium sp.; assembly: GCA_964465475.1. Classification (GTDB taxonomy): domain Bacteria; phylum Actinomycetota; class Acidimicrobiia; order Acidimicrobiales; family Ilumatobacteraceae; genus UBA3006. The sequence continues at coordinate 991 of CAYXIY010000184.1, forward strand.
GACTGGACGGTGACGGCGAGCACGTATGCGACGTTGAACGAGATGTTCGGGAACCGCACGGTGTGCGGCATCGGACGAGGCGACTCTGCCGTTCGCGTGACGAACGGCAAGCCGACGACGCTCGCCACGCTGCGCGAGAGCATCCACGTGATCCGCGAGCTCGGGTGTGGCCGTGCCGTCGAGTACAACGGTTCGTCCATCCGTTTCCCGTGGGCGTCGAAGAGCACGCTCGAGGTGTGGGTGGCTGCGTATGGACCGAAGGCGCTCGCACTCACCGGCGAAGTCGGCGACGGCTTCATCTTGCAGCTCGCAGACCTGAGCATCGCCGAGTGGACGATCAAGGCGGTGCGTGACGCGGCCAAGGCAGCCGGGCGCGACCCGAAGTCGGTGAAGATCTGCGTCGCTGCTCCCGCATACGTCGGCACCGACATCGCCCACATGCGCGAGCAGACCCGTTGGTTCGGCGGCATGGTCGGCAACCACGTGGCCGACATCGTCGAGCGCTACGGAGAGAACTCGAGCGTTCCGAAGGCGCTCACCGACTACATCAAGGGTCGCCAGGGTTACGACTACAACGAGCACGGCCGTGCAGGCAACAGCCACACGAC